>JAPLJC010000166.1 GCA_026388765.1 Deltaproteobacteria bacterium | reverse complement strand
AAGCCCCTCCCCCAACCCCCATAAGTAAAAAAAGTAGGGGCGGCTCGCGAGCCGCCTCTACTTTATTTGGACAAGAAATGCAGGGGCGCACTGCGCGCCATGTATAAGGCGGGATGGCCGCCCTAAATCACTACATAATGTCCGGACCAGCAAAAACCTCTATATATTTATTTCAATGCCTTCTTTTTCCAAAATAAATTTTTTAAGACTGGATTCATGGTGGAGTTTTTCTGACTGTTCATGGGTAAAAATTGCAGACCTAATAGCCTTAAAAATATCAGTATTTTTCGTATATCCTCGCAATTGTAAAACAGTAAATCTTAATAATGCATCTCTGACATATGAAGAAAGTATTTCGACATCACTAAATTTTATTTCATCTTTTGTTTTGCCTGTTCCCCCATGAACCAAACCGCTTCTTTTTTCGTACAACGCAGTTAAGTTATTGAAAATAACCTCCCTTTCCTTCCCATCTGCGTTCAAAAAAAAGGCGGCATTTTCTGCAATAGAATGTTGAAGTTGTACTCTATCGGATGGTGAAAATAGTGCTTCCATAGAAATCCAAAGATCAATAAAACGGTCATCCAATCTCTCTGCTGATAAAGAGAGCTCATAGTATCTTCCTGCATGCCCAATAATTTTTCGTAGCTCGCATTTATTTTCAAATATTTTAGATTTATACTTATAAAAAATAGATAACATTTTTTGAAATAGCTGGGTTTCTTCGGAATCCAAGAAATAATTTTTCCCCTCTGGAAATATAGTTATTCTGGGTAAGCCGCATATTAAAATCCCTGGTCTTCGGATAACATTTACCCAATCAGGGGTAAAATATAAGCCGGTATAATCCACATGTGTAACCCCATCTTTAATGTATTGAAGAATAGCGACTATTTCTGAAGCTCGCTTATGATTATTAGATAACCAACCATAGATTTCTTCAGCTTTTATGGGAACATCATCTTGAAATTTTAAAAAATAATTCCCGACTTTGGGCGGATGCAAGAAACTTGGAAAATTTGGGTTTTCGCCCGTTATACGTGAAATTATCCTATCTTCAATTTTCAATATTTCAAAATCATTAATTGATATTGTGTCCAAGTTGCAGTCGAAATTATATATGTGAGAGAACGACATTTTACTAAACTGTCCGCGATTATAAACTAATTCATGAAAAGCGGTAAAAATATCCCTAATTCTGTCCTTATTGAAATAACGAAAGAAGTAACTATCAATAAGAACTGCCAATGCGTAAATATCATTACAGCATTTAAAAATATGTATATCATTCTCAAGTAGGTTTTTAAAGGGATTTATTATTTGCAGTTCATCATATCCTGCCGCTAAAATCTTTTCACGATTTTTAACGGAACCTTCCTCATTGTAAGCAGGATTCTGAGTGTTCCAAAGATTAATTAATACTAATGTGGGGAACTCAAATGGCTCTGGAGGCCAATTAACCTTCTCAAAAATCCCAAATATGTGTATGATAAGGTCTCGTAGCATCGCTGCCTCGCTCGAAAGAATTATTATGTCCTGGTGGGCACTGCCTACTAACTAAAAAGGCGAGTAATGCCTGGCCTGCATTTTACTGCCCGCCTTTAGCTGACTGCTGAAAGCTGACCGCTGACCGCTGCCTTTCAATCATCATCATCGTCATCATCGTCGTCGTCGAAGGTCTTGGGGCTGCCCTTCTTGACCCGCTGGGCCATTTTGGCCATCTGAGACAGGGGCTCCCGGTAGCCGTTGTGGAGCTTCACCAGTTCCAGGTAGCGCAGAGGGTCGAAACCAACCGCCTGGTATTGTTGATACACCTTGCCGTGTCCCAGGTAGCTGTGGATCAGGAGGCGCTGAAACTCCACGAAGCCCATGGTCTTTTTGAAGGCGATCTTCTGGCTCATGAAATTGGGGGTCTTGTCCGGGAGGCGCACCGGGATGGGGTCGTTGACAAATTCGTGGGCGTGGTAGAGGCCCAGCAGGTGCCCCAATTCGTGGATCAGCAGGTTGGCCAGCCAGTTGCGGTTCAGGGAGTCGTCCTTGGGATCGGCGCTCAGTTGGGCCTGCTCGAAGCGCTTGAAGGAGATGTGGGTCACCGACAGGGGCACGTGGGAGTAGGCACACTTGTCCCGGCAGACCTGGAGGAAGCGCAGGCGCAGCGGCGGGGCCACCTCAAAGGCCTTGAAGCTTTTGTCCAGCCACTCCTTGTCGGAGAGTAATTCCACCCGCAGGCGCTGGGTCGGGGCCAGGGGCCCGGGTGTGGGCCCGGCCGGGACATAGACCAGGTACACCCCCAGGCGGGCGTAGAACTGCTGCACCTGTTCCTGCACCTGGGCGATCATGCGCCGGCAGGCGGCCAGCTCCGGGCTGGGGGAGACATAGACCTCCAGTTCCACCTGCTTGGGGGAGAGGTCCACCTTCCCCAGATCAGTGTAAGAGAAGAGGGCCGCTTCTTCCCGGGGGGTCAGGTCCCGGGCCGGAGCCGGGGCGGCCAGCCCCAGGAGCAGCGCCAAAATAAGTACTGCACTGCAGAAATGCCTCACCCTGCTGAAGTTCATCTTATTCCCCCTCACCCTAGTCCTCTCCCCCATTGGGGGAGAGGGGATATAAGCTTTGGTAGGGTGCGTCCTACGCACCATTTTCCTATCCGCACCAAACCATTATTGGTGCGTAGGACGCACCCTACAAGTGCTTCCCGCTTTCCCTGTAGGGGGCGTAGGGGCGGTTCGGGAATCGCCCCGACAACGCCACCCCCACCCCAGCCCTCCCCCCTCAAGGGGGAGGGGGCGGTGAGACACATAGTCTATCATCCTGAGGGAACGCAGCGACCGAAAAATCTCCAAAAAAAATACCAGATTCTGCGCGTGCTCCGAAAATGACCAGGTGGGGCGGGCCTCCGTGCCTGCCATCCTTGGGCGGCCGGGGACGGCCGCCCCACCATTGACAACCGCCGAGGGCGGCGGTTCTACATTTTCTTGATTCGCATAATCTATTAATTATCCAAAGCTTTTACCGAAAACTGAAAACTGCAAACTGAAAACTGCCTCTCCCCCTCTTGCATTCCCCGAGAATTTTTATATAGTTAAAAAGTTTGAGGAGGGTTGTCTCATGTCTTACGTCTGTGACATCTGCGGCAAACGCCCCGTGGTGGGCAATAATGTCAGCCATGCCAACAACCATACCAAGCGCCGCTGGAAGCCCAATTTGCGCAAGGTCCGGGCCGTCAGCCAGGGCACCATCCGCTATATCCGGGTCTGCACCCGCTGCCTGCGCTCCGGCCTGGTGGCCAAACCGGCCTAAAAAAGCTCTCAGCTTACAGCTATCAGCGGTCAGCTAAAAAATTCAATCGATAGTGGGGCAGGCCTCCGTGCCTGCCTTAACTATTTTGCCACACATTTAGGTTGAGGCAAAATCAATTGCCAGAAACCTACGGCGGCCACAGGCCGCCCTATTTCTGGGCAAAACGGTGAAAGGGCGCAAGAGGAATAAGCTTGAGTTTTTCCCCTTTCCCCTTTTAACCTTTTCCCCTCTTACTCCCTGCCCTACCCCGTCTTCCTCCTGACCGAAATTACTTCCTTCAGCCGCTTCAGGGCCCCGAAGACCCTGTCCAGGTGCTGCTGGTCCCCCACCTGGATGGTGAAATGGGCAATGCCCTTATTATCCTGGGTCTCTACCGAGGCCTTGGTGACGTTGACGTCGGCGCTCTTCAGGGCGCTGGTGATGTCCGCCAGGAGGCCGGGCTTATCCACCGTCACCACCTGGATCTTCACCGGGTAGAGCTTCCCGGCGCCGCCGGCGCCGTCCCATTCCGCCGGGATCTGGCGGAAGGACTCGGTGCTGGCCAGATAAGGGCAGTCGGACCGGTGGATGGTGACCCCCTGGCCCCGGGTGATGTAGCCCACGATGGGATCCCCGGGAATAGGCTGGCAGCAGTTGGCCAGGCGCATCAGCATGTCGTCCAGGTCCTTGATTCGGAGGCTGCCGCCGGCATCCGACGGCTTCTCTTTGCGCTCCGGTTCTGGCTGGACTTCTTCCGGCGGTTGAGCCGCCCTGAAAAGCTTGCCGGTGATCTGCCCCGGCGACAGCTTGCCATGGCCGATGGAGGCTAACAAATCGTCGACGCCCACAAAGGAGAACTCCTGGCTCACCCGTTTGAGTTCCTCCCCCTCCTTCAAGAGCTTCTGCAGGCTGGCCCCGGACTTGCGCAACTCCCGCTCCAGCAGTTCCTTGCCCAGGGTGACGCTCTGCTCCCGCTCGGCGGCCTTGAGCCACTGGCGGACCTTGTGGCGGGCCTTGGTGGTCTTGACGAACTGCAGCCAGTCCCGGCTGGGGTGGTGGTGCGGCGAGGTGATAATCTCCACCGTATCGCCGTTGGCGAGCTCGGTGCGCAGCGGCACCATGCGGCCATTGACCTTGGCGCCGGTGCAGCGGTTGCCCACTTCGGTATGGACGGCATAGGCAAAATCCACCAGGGTGGCGCCCCGGGGCAGCTCCTTGACGTCGCCGTTGGGGGTGAAGACATAGACCTCTTCGGGGTAGAGCTCCAGGCGCACCCCTTCCAGGAGTTCCTGCGGGTTTTTCAACTCCTTCTGGAGGTCCACCATCTGCTTGAGCCAGGTGAAGCGCTGGGCGTCTTTCTCGTGATAAGCCCGGCGCTCCTTGTAGCTCCAGTGGGCGGCGATGCCTTCTTCGGCCACCCGGTGCATCTCCCGGGTGCGGATCTGGATCTCCAGGCGCTCGCCAACCTGGCCGATCACCGTGGTGTGGATGGACTGGTACATATTGGCCTTGGGCATGCCGATATAATCTTTGAGGCGGCCCGGCACCGGCCGGAAGATGGCGTGGATCACCCCAAGGGCCTCGTAGCACTCGGCCACCGTCTCCACGACGATGCGAAAAGCCAGGAGATCGTAGAGCTCATCCAGGCTAATCTGTTGGGCCTGGAGTTTGCGGTAGATGCTGTAGTAATTCTTGAGGCGGCCGCTCACCTCGCCCTTCAAGCTTTGTTCGGCCAGCTTGTCCCGTAGCTGCTGACAGACCTCCTCGATATATTTCTCCAGCTCACCCCGCTTGCGGGACAGACCCTCCTGGAGCTGCTGGTAGGCCTCGGGCTCCAGGTAAAAGAAGGACAGATCTTCCAGTTCGGCCTTGAGGCGAAACATGCCCAGACGGCCGGCCAGAGGGGCATAGATCTCCAGGGTCTCACGGGCGATCCTTTTGCGCTTGGCCGGCTCCATGAACCCTAGGGTGCGCATATTGTGAAACCGGTCAGCCAGCTTCACCAGCAGCACCCGGATGTCGTGGGACATGGAGAGGATCATCTTGCGGATGTATTCCGCTTGCTGGGTCTGGCGGTCGCCGAAGGTGAGCTGGCCGATCTTGGTGACCCCGTTGACCACGTCCGTAACTTCGTCGCCGAAATACTCTTCCAGGTCGTCCAGGGTGGCGGCGGAGTCCTCCACCGTATCGTGCAGCAGGCCGGCGCTGACGGTAACGGGCCCCAGGCCCATCTGGGCCAGGAGATAGGCCACTTCCAGGGGGTGGGAAAGATAGGGCTCACCGCTCAGGCGCAATTGCCCTTCGTGAGCCCGGGCCGAAAAGACGTAGGCCTTCTCAATGATCGAAGTATCCTCCTCCGGATGGTGCTTAAGCACTTCCTCGACGATATCCTGGAGGCGGATGATGCGGCTAGTCATTGAAAAGTTTTCAGTTTCGAGTTTTGAGTTCCGAGTTTTTTCCCATCACCAAACCGAACCGGTAAGACCTTGCTGGCACAGGTTTGCCAGCCTGTACTTTCACCGGCCGGAGGCCGGTGCCATTACTTGCTGGCGCCGATCTGGGCGCTGATTCGCTGTCTAAGGAATTCCGGCAGCCCTGCCAAGGAAACGAACTCCGGGGCCTGGGCCCGCCGCTCTTTCACTTCCGCCTGGCCTTGCGCCAGGGTCTTGGCGCCGATGACCACCCTCAGCGGCACACCCAGCAGATCGCAATCTTTGAACTTCACCCCGGGGCGCTCGTCCCGGTCATCCAGGAGGACTTCGATTCCCGCGGTTTCCAGTTCCTCGTGCAACTTAAAGACGCAGTCCCGCACCGCGGCGTCGTTCAGGGAAATGGGGATCAGAGCCACCTGCACCGGGGCCAGGGCCATGGGGAAGATAATGCCGTGGTCGTCGTGGCCCTGTTCGATGGCCGCGGCCACGATGCGGCTCACCCCAATACCATAGCAGCCCATGTAAATATATTGCTCGGCCCCCTCCTGGTCCAGATAGACGGCCTTCAGGGCCTTGGAATACTTATGCCCCAGCTTGAAGATGTGGCCCACTTCGATGCCCCGCAGGATGGTGAGCTCCCCCCCGCAGCGGGGGCAGGGGTCCTGGGCCGTCGCGGCCCGCAAGTCGGCCATCCGGCTGATTTTGAAGTCCCGTTGGGGATGGACCCTGAGCAGGTGGTGATTATCATGGTTGGCCCCGGTTACCATGGCGTTCATCCGGACCACCGCCTGGTCGGCATAGATGGGGATCTCGAGCCCCACCGGTCCGGCGAAGCCCGCTTCGGCCCCGGTGAGCTCCTGGACCCGGATCAGCCCGGCCAGGGCCAGGTCCGTAACCCCCAACAGGTTTTTCACCTTTACTTCGTTGACTTCGTGGTCGCCCCGGATGAGGATGGCCACCGGGCCCCGCTCCGTCTCGTAGATCAGGGTCTTAACGATATCCTTAGAGTTAACCTTCAAGAACGCCGCCACTTCCTCCACGGTGCGCACCCCCGGAGTGGCCATCAGCTCTTTATCACCCGCGGGCGGCCCGGGTTCCTGTAAATCCAGGGGCACCTCGGCCTTCTCCAGGTTGGCGGCGTAGGCGCAGGCGTTGCAAGAGGCCAGCAGATCCTCCCCGGTGTCCGCCAGGACCATGAACTCATGGGAGAAGCTGCCGCCGATGGGACCGGAATCCGCCTCCACCACCTTGAAATTGAGGCCGCACCGCTTAAAGATGCGGTTGTAGGCGTCGTACATGTCCTGGTAACAGGCCTCGGCCCCGGCTTCGCCCTTGTGGAAGCTGTAGGCGTCCTTCATGATGAACTCCCGGGAGCGGATGAGCCCAAAGCGGGGCCGAATCTCGTCCCGGAATTTGGTTTGGATCTGGTAGAGATTCAGGGGCAGTTGCCGGTAGGAGTGCACCTCCCGGCGCACCAGATCGGTGACCACCTCTTCATGGGTGGGGCCGAAACAGTAGTCCCGTTCGTGGCGGTCCAGGAAGCGTAACAGCTCCTTGCCGTATACCCCCCAGCGGCCGGACTCCTGCCAGAGTTCGGCGGGCTGCACCGCGGGCATCAGCACCTCCTGGGCCCCGGCCCGGTCCATCTCCTCCCGGACGATGCGCTCCACCTTGGCCAGCACCCGCTTACCGAGGGGCAGATAATTATAGATCCCAGAAGTTACCTTGCGGATCATCCCCGCCCGCAGCAGCAGTTGATGGGAAATCGCCTCCGCCTCGGCCGGCGTCTCTTTGAGAGTGGGAATGAGCATCCGTGAAAACAGCATATTACACCCCGAACCGCTTTATTTTATCATATATATCTTACGATACCAGCGCCCCGGCGCACAAGCCAATTCACCATACCGGAAAAACGCTTCACCGCCTTGAATACCTGGAGTGAATTCTTACCACTTGAAGGCGCCAAGAAATGACTGATGTCACTATTTTTATTGATATCTTTATATTATTCGTGATAAAATTTAGCCGCAGACAAGGGTTGATCCCCCGGATCAGATGATCTCCTGATTCGGGATAATCGGGTAAAGGGTCGTTGAGAGGAAAATTATGAAAACACTACCTCCGATTATCTTGGCGCTCATGGCGGCAATGCTGCTCTCCACTCCGGCTATTGCCTATAATTACAGCTTTACCACCATGGACGTTCCCGGCTATGCGAGTACGGAGCTCAGAGGAATTAATGACGCTGGCCAGATTTCCGGGTCCTGCTTCACCTCAACGGACAGTTCGCACGGAGTTTTATATTACGGAGGGCAATATTCTATCTTCGATGTCCCGGGAGCAGTGGGTACTACTGAGGGCGCGGGAATCGATGCTCTCGGCAGGATTGTGGGCTCCTATTCGGTCGCGGGCGTTTGGCATGGTTTCCAAGATGATCACGGCAGCTTCATTAATCCTCTGAATTTTCCCAACGCTACCAATACCTATGCCTCTGGGATAAACGCTAAATCTCAAATTGTCGGATATTCCACAGGTGGTCCTTCTGGACAGATAGGCTTTCTATATTCCGGTGGCAGCTATTCACCGGTCATAGCACCGGGAGCCCAGAACACCCTGGCCTTGGGAATCACTGACGCCGGAGAAGTATTGGGATTTTATGTGATAAGTGGAACTTTACATGGTTTTATTTTTTACAACAATAAATACACTACCATCGACAATCAAGCTGCCGACACCATCCTCTATGGAAAAAATGCCGCCGGCCTGATAGTGGGGGCTGGTAGAGATAATTCCAACCATATGCATGGTTTCCTTTTCGATGGCAAGACCTTCACCGCCATTGAACCCTCCGTTGCGGTCCAATCCTGGGCCTATGGCATCAACCGACGCGGCCAGATTGTGGGCTCTTATATCGATCAGAGCAATAAAACTCATGGCTTTCTGGCCACCCCCAAAAATGGCGTGATTGCCCCTTCCCAGATTCTCTTGTTAGATTAATCTGCCAGAAATACGCAGGGGCACCGCCTGCGGTGCCCCTGTCTCAGGTAAATTCACCCCAGAATCTGGGCAGCCGCCCCGGCTGTGCTTCTTTATATGCCGTTCTGCGCCCTCTGGGTCCTCTGGGTCTCCGGGGTGAACGAATTACCCGGCAACAGACGCTCTTGCTGCATCTGAAAGGCCTGCTCCATCAGGACCTCCAGGTTGATGACGTCCTCCCGGTTGTATTTCAGGAGCAGGTCCAGGGAGGTGCGGTCACCCCGCTGGTAGCGCTGCCAGAGAAGCACCGCCATGTAGCCGTCCATGCCGTTCACCTCGGCGGGGCGGTGGATGCCGAAACGGGGCTCGATCTTTTTGAGGCCGCCCCGGTAGCCCAATCTGGCCAACAGAAAGCGCAGATCCACCTGCAGCGGCGGCAGGGCCAGGTCGGCAAAATAGGCCCGCAGCACCGGCAGATCGAACTGGGTGCCGTTGAAGGTGACCAGGAGATCAAAGTCTTCCAGGGCCCGGGGAAACTCTTGCAGATTATAGCCCTGGACGAATTGGCGCATGGTCACCCCGTCGTAGAGGCCCACCACGGTGACCAAGAGCCCCGGCCAGAAGGTGCCGGTGGTTTCGATGTCCAAATAGCCGACCCGGGGAAAGGCGCGAAACAGGCGCCAATGCTCACCCAAAGGCAGACGGGGGGCAAAATAGCCGGGGTCGGCCAGGCGCTCGACAGATTCCCGCAATTCTTTCTTCAGGAACCTGACCCGATCCCCGGACAGGCCATAGACCCGTGCGGCGGCCAGGAAGTCCTCCCAGGTTTCGAGCCCCTGGCGCCAGAAGTGGCCCTCCCGCCGCGGCCCCACCTTGGGGAGGTGCAAAAAAGTGCGTTTCAGCATAGTTTTAAGCATATCATCGCCGAGTCTTTCTGTCACCTCAGGGCGGCTTTTTCTCTTTGGCCACCGCCGCGGTCTGGTCCACCTCGCCACCAGAGTATTTCGAAAAGTTTAAGCCAACGGCAACCTGCGGGAAAGTAAAGATAAATTAATATTGGAGGCCCCTTTCACTCCTGTTGTGCCGAGAATCAAATTTAAATCTATCTTGAAATTATACAAAAGAGGTATTAATATTATGGCCACATCGTGAAATATTTTTACTGAGGATTTTAATCAGACCAGAGGGAGGACATATGACTGCCATAGCTAAACTTAATTGTCTCCTTCTCGCCCCTTTGCTGATCTTGGCGGGGGCGCTGGCGGCCCATGGCGGTTCCTTCCCTGCCAGCATCAAATACAAACAGACCATGGTTAGGCTGATCCAGGAAACCGACGTCCAGGGCTGGCCCACTGGGTATACCACTGACAAAAGATATCCCTGCGATATCATGGTCAGTGCCAATGGCGCCAAAGTGGGGTTTCTAGTCAAGCTGAATTATTTCTCCGATAAGCATATCTTTGTGATGAACGCCGATGGCACCGGGTTGGTGGACTTGACCCCTAACCTGCCTGCCGGTATGAGCACGAGAACCGGCGACATCGCCGCCCTGCAAATTAACGATACCGGTTCCCGCTTGTTCTTCATGGACTATCCCAATGGAAATATTTATTATTTCGATACCTCTCCGCCCTACACCCCCCATCCGGCCTATCTACCGAACGCCTTCTGGGTGCCCCCCCTAAAGGCCTACGCCTTGAACAGCGACGGCAGCCGCATCTATTTGCAGCACTTTTGGCTGGTAGGCACCCCCCCCCTAACCGAAACGCATAACGGCCTCTGTTACACCGACGTGGGCAGTAACACCCTCGCTCCGGTGGTCGACGTGTTGTCCCTCACCCCGGCCCCCACCTATTGGGGTTTGAACTTCCTGGACGCGGCCCGCACCGGCGGTAACCTCCTGTTCATGTACTACCCGGATTATTACCACGACAACCTCCAGGCCATGTGGCAATTTCTCCCCCTTGGAGCGATGCCCAACGAAAGGCATGGTTGGGTCTGGTCATTACCGTGGCTTTACACTCACCTGATGAGCGCCGACGGCAGCAAGGCCCTCTATAATTACCAGGACTCCGGCGGCAACCCCCAACTATACCTGGTGAATATGGTCAGCGGGGCCAAGACCCTGCTCAATTCAAACACCGGCGAGGTCGGCTTCCCGGCCCTGTCCCCCGATGGCGCCTGGGCCCGGTTCTTTGCCGCGGGCTGCAACGCCACCCGGGTCAACCTGGCCACTCTAGACAAACGTGATACCCTCTCGGCTCGGTTCCCTGAATCCGGCCTGGTCGGGGCCGGCAATCTCACCGACTTTACTGCCGACAACCGTTACTATTTCATGAGCAGTGATCCCAATCCGGCTTGCCTGCACCGCATCGACATGGCCCCCACCAGCACTGCGCCCGCGCCGGATATCACCTCGATCAGCTTTAGCCGCCCGAACCTGATCTTGACCGACACCAATCCCGTCACCGTCACCGTCCAGGTGAGCGACCCCAAGGGGTTAAGCAATATCCAATCGGTGCAGATGCACTCCCTGGTGGATGGCCAGGAGTCCCCCTCGGGGCTGAACTCTGAGCCTCTATATTACACTGCGGACCTCGTTAACGCCGGAGGCGGCCTTTACACCACCACCTTCATCGCCTATAAGTCGAGCAACTTTTACACCACTCACCGCCTGCCCTGGCCGGTAGGCGTCCGTATCGTCGTGAGAAATAAAGACGAGCACTACGTCATGGCCGACGCCGTGATCAATGTCACCACCAAAGGCGCCCTGAGCGGGACAGGCGCCAGGTCTTTATTGCTGCTTGACTGAACTGGCCTGAGGTGACTCAGCTCAAAAAAGGCAGGGCCCGCTATTTTTACTGAGGATTTTAATCAGACCAGAGGGAGGACATATGACTGCCATAGCTAAACTTAATTGTCTCCTTCTCGCCCCTTTGCTAATATTGGCGGGGGCGCTTCCAGCCGTTGGCGGTTCTTACCCGGCACCCATCAAATACCGGCAGACCATGACCAAGATCGTGGATGAGACCCAGTTGCAGGGCTGGCCCAGCGGTGGCTATGAGACCGCCGGCCGCCACATTGAAGAGATCGTGGCGAGCCCCACCAATAACCACCTGGCCTTCACGGTCAAACTGGACATTTACTCTGATAAACGCCTCTATGTCCGGGGAAACGGCGGCGAACTGAGAGACTGCACCCCCTACCTGAACGCCGCAGGGGTCAACCCCGATAACGTTTACGGCCTGCGCATGAGCCACGACGGCAACCGCATCTTTTTCTTCGGCGTCTATGGACAGGATATTTATTATTTGATCCCCTGGTTCGTCTGGGAGGTTCATCCGGCCTTCAAGGGCCTGGCCGGCAGCGATGGCCGGGTGAAATACACGGTGAACTATGACGGCACCAGGCTCTTTTTCAAACATGTCACCTCTCCCGGAGGCATTTCTGTTGTTGGTCTCTATTACGCCGACGTAGGCGATGACACTTATACGGCCCACCTGATGATGCCCATGAGCAAACTGCCCGGGGAACAAAACACCAACCTCTTATGGTATCTGGGCTCCTCCGAATACGGCGGCTCGTTACTCTGTAGATGGTATTCATCAATCTCGAAATCCACCGCTATGTGGTGGGTCAACACCCCCTCCAATCCCCCTAACCCCTCCCAGGATCCCGTCAGGCTTCCCGACGAGGGCCATACTTATGTCTGGGCCGAGCAAGACCTGCATAACAAGATCGTCGCCTCGCAAATCGGCACCCCCGAGGGCTCTGCCTCGGCTCTCTATGCCTGTCAAGACGGCAGCCAAAACGAAAAGCTCTACTATCTCCAGCTTACTACCTCTCCAACCTATCAAAATAGACGCTTGCTCAGCGGTGATGGCGGCGGCTTCACCTTTCCCACCCTCTATGACGACGGCTACTTCACCCGCGTTGCCCGGTTTTCCGGGCCCTTCCACAAGGCCACCCGGGTCAACCTGCTCACCGGGGAGCAGCGAGATACCCTCTCCTACTGGTTTGGGGAGAGCAACACACCTTACTACCTCACCGATCTCGTCGACGATTCCAGCGGCACTTTCGCCCGCTTTTACTACATGGCCACCAAACCCGTCGACCAGACGGCCAGGATTCATCAAGTCGACATGACCGCCCCGCCGGGGGGCAACGGCTTGGCTCCCCTAATCAGCAGCATCAGTTTCAGCAAGTCGGCGTGGGCTTTTGAAGATACCACTCCCCTAACCGTAAATGCCCAGATTACCGACCCTAAAGGGGCGACTAACCTGCAAAATGTCTATATGCAGGTGCTGGTGGACGGCCTGGAGATGCCGGCCTGGCTGACTAATGGTTATAAACCCATCACTGAGGCCCAGATGTTCGACAGTGGCAGCAACGGGATTTTCACCTGCACCTCGAACCTGTACAAGATAAGCAGCTTTTACACCCACTACACGCTGCCCCATGAGGTGGGCATCCGCATCATCGCCAAAAACAAAGATTCCAATTACATGATCGCCGACACCACCATCACCCTTTACTACAAGGGAGCCATGAGCGGTCCGGCCGTCAGGTCTTTATTGCTGCTTGATTGATTGGCCCTGAGGTGACTCAGGTCAAAAAAGGCGGGGCGCCGGCCCTGCCTTTTTATTGCTGCAGTTGTCGGTGCGTCCTACGCACCATGGCCTACTAAAAGCCAACCTTTAACCGCGACCTGGTATCAGGGGATTCCCCAGGTTCTGTGGCAATTTCGCCCGCCCACACCCTTGCCAGGAGGCCACTCCTGTGTTACATAAGAAGCGGATGGTGGGCGTAGCTCAGTTGGCAGAGCTCCGGGTTGTGGCCTCGGCGGTCGCGGGTTCAAGTCCCGTCGCTCACCCCAATAATTTCAAGTAGTTAGCACCACAGGGTGCGTATAGGGTGCAAACGGGCGCCGGTGGCCGTAAGGTTGCCGGCGCTTTTTATTGAACCCGCCCTGGTTTGGCAGCAGCTGATTTAGGTTTACCATTGGGCCTCTTTGGGCCTATGATCCCACCATGGTCCTAGGCCGACCGCAGTCCGGCAGCCAACCCGGGAGCACCTTGCCAAGATGAATAAAGATGAGACTATCCGTGCACCGTCTCTCTGGGAACTGACCAGGACCTTCCTGCATCTGGGCAGCACCGCCTATGGCGGCCTGGCCATGGTGGAGCCGATCCGCCGTAAGGTGGTGCAAGAACGAGGCTGGCTGAGCCAGAAGGACTTTCTGGATGGACTGGCCCTCTGCCAGTTGCTGCCGGGAGCCACCGTGGTGCAACTGGCTACTTATGTGGGCTACCGTTTGCGCCGGACGATGGGAGCCCTGGCCGCCGCCGGCGCCTTTATCCTCCCCGCCTTTGTGCTCATGTGCGGTCTTTCGGCCCTGTACCTCGAGTATGGCGAGCTCACCTGGGTCAAAGCGCTATCCAGAGGATTTAACGCAGTGGTCATCGCCTTGTTGCTCCAGGCCTTGTGGCGCTTTAAGGAAATTATCAGGCGGCATTGGCTGGACCCGGGGATCGCCTTGCTGACCCTGGGGGCGCTCTGGGGCGGGGCCAGCTATCTCCTGGTTTTCCTGGCGGCGGGTTTCCTGCGGTGGGCCCTGGGACTAAAGTGGGCCCCCGAGGCAGACGGTTTGGGCGCGGTTGCGTCTCAGGAGCGCCTGAGCCAACCCCGCCACAGCGCCACCCGGACGCTGGCTGTGGCTCTGGCTCTGGCTCTAGGGGTCTGGGGCCTGTGGCGCCTGGATCAGAGGCTGGGGCTGTTGTCCCTGATATTTCTCAAGGTCGGCGTCCTGGCCTTTGGGGGTGGCTATGCCATGATTCCCATTCTTCAATGGGAAATGGTGGACCACCTGGGCTGGCTGAGCCTGCGGCAATTCCTGGACGGCATCTTGCTCGGCTTTATCACCCCCGGTCCCATCATCATTACGGCCACCTTTATCGGCTTTTGGATCAAGGGGCTGGCGGGGGCGCTAGTGGGAACGGTCGCCATCTTCCTGCCTCCCATCCTGATGATCATCTTTTTGACCCCATTATATCAACGGCTCAAAGAGGGCCGCGGGATGCGCCTGGCTATCCAGGGCATATTATCCGCCCTGGTGGGCATGCTGGTCCTGGTGACGCTCCAGTTGGGCCGGGCCTCCCTGGTTGACCTGCCAAGTTGGGCCATCATGGCCGGGGCGGCCGTGGCCTTGATTGCTTTGAGAATTAACCTGGCCTGGGTGGTGGTTACGGTCGCCGGCCTTTCCCTGATCATTTTTTGAGCATAGGTTGACGGGGATTCTCATTCGCCGGAAAATTTTTATAATGACCATACGTTAAAAAAAGATGGGTTTCAAACTTGGATTGACAGGCGCCTTTCAGTAGTTTAGGCTAGTTACCAGGAGAGGAGTGCAAACTGTTCAACTCCTTTTCCGGAGTTCAGTATGAGTCCTATCAAGCAGATATATCGCCTGGGTCTGGTGGGCGCCGGCCGGCAAGGCCTGGCCATCCTGGAGGCCTTGGTGCCGGCCCGCAGGGATGATCAACCCTTACGGGTGGTGGGAGTGGCCGATCTCAACCCGGAAGCTCCCGGCATCTTGTATGCCTACCGGCATAATCTTTTTGTTTCGCTTAATTTTAACGACTTATTGCAACTCCCTGAACTTGACATCCTCCTCAACGCCACCGGTCGGCCGGAGGTTACCCAGGAACTCCAGGCGCATTGTCCGGAGGGGGTGTCGGTTCTCAATTGCGATCGGCCTCCTACCGGGAAGGATTTTTGGGACATCGTCTCCAATGGTTTATCCTTCACCGAAGAATATTTCCCCTTAAAAATCGGCATCGTCGGGGGCGGCAGAGGCTGTCAAAGGGTTCTGCAGCAGATGGCCACAGGGCTGCGCCATCGGCAAAGGATTAACATCATCGGGGTGGCCGATCCCGATCCCCAGGCCTCGGGGATGGTGCTGGCGCAGAAATTGGGTATTCCGACGTTTGGGGAAGCCGCCGCCCTCCTGGAGCAAAATCCCGACCTGATCCTCGAACTCACCGGGGACCCGCAGGTGCGGGAAAGCGTCATCCAACAGAAACCGGCCCACACCCTGATTGTCGACCATATCCAATCCCGGCTATTTTGGGAATTGTTCAAAAAAGAGGAAGACCGGCTGCGCCTCAAGGTGGAAAGCGAGATCAAATTAGCCGATCAACGCAGCCACTTTCAGAGAATCTTCGATTACCTGCCCGACCCGGTGCTAGTGCTGAACCCCGATTATACCATCGAGGAAGTCAACCAAACCTTTCTCAACCGCTTCCAAAAGAAAGCCGGGGAGTTGATCGGCAAACACTGCTACGAGGTCTTTCATCAGTTGGACGAGCCCTGCGACCGGCAGGGCCTGGTCTGTCCTCTGCCGCAAGTCATCAAAGAGTGTGTGACCGGCCGGGTTTTGCAGTCCTATGCGGGCCCCGACGGGATGACGCGGTACGACGAGATCACCATGTCGCCCCTGTGTCCGCCGGAAGCCAAGCGGAGAAGGGTGATCGAGGTCATTAAAGACGTCACCGCCCACCAGCAACTGGCGGAGGCCCTGCACGATTCTGAGGATAAGACCCGCCTGCTGCTCAAACAGGCGACCAAGAGCAAGGTTTTCCTGGAGACGATCGTCAACGGCATCGAAGATCACATGATGGTGATCGATCTGGATTACCGCATCATCGAGGTCAACCGGGCTTTGCTGGAAATGGTGGGGTTGAAACGGGAAGAAGTGGTGGGCAAACACTGTTATGAGGTCTCGCACCACCTGGAGAGCCCCTGCACCAGTCCCGATCACCCCTGTCCCTTGAAGGACGCGGTGGCTACCGGCAAAGCAGCCTCGGCCACCCACGTCCACTTCGACAAGGACAGCCGGGAGCATTATATTCACGTGGTCTGTCACCCGCTATTTGACGAGGAAGGACGGGTCCACCGCGTGATCGACCTGTCCCGGGACATCACCAAAGAAATCACGGACCGGACCCGGATGCTCCATGATGACAAAATGACCTCTTTGGGGAAATTATCCGCCAGCGTGGTGCACGAGATCAACAACCCGCTGACCGGTATCCTGAACTTCACCAAATTGATGCAGCGCATGTTGGCAAACGGGACTCCCGGCGAGGAAGAATTGGGCCAGATGCACAATTATCTCGGTATTATCTATAATGAGACCTTCCGAGTCAGCAAAACCGTGTCCAACCTTCTGGCATTTTCCCGCAAGAACAAGCCGGAATTTAAACCGGTGGATCTCAACGCCCTGCTGGGGCAGACTTTATCACTGACCGAGTACCAGATGCGGCTGCAGGGGGTCAAAGTAGAACGCCAGCTGGCTCCGGACCTGGCCCCGGTCCTGGCGGATCAGGGCTGGATGAAACAGGCCTTTTTGAATCTCGTCTTGAACGCCCTGGACGCCATGCCCGAGGGCGGGACTCTGACTTTGACGACGAAAAATTCCCGGCGCCGGGAGGTGGTGGTGCGGGTGGCCGACACCGGAGTGGGCATCCCCAAAGAATCTTTTTCCCAGATCTTTGAACCATTCTATACGACCAAAAAGGCTGGCTCCGGGGTGGGATTGGGGCTCTCCGTGGTGTACGGCATCATCCGGGATCACCGGGGTGCCATCAAAGTAGACAGCGTCGTGGGACAAGGGACCACGTTTACTATCCGTCTGCCTGCCTTTAAACCTGGAGAAGATAGTGCTGCCGCATAAAAAGATTAAGATCCTGGTGGTGGATGACGAATTGAGTATCCGCGAGTCTTTAAGGGGCTGGCTGCAACAGGACGGCTATCTGGTGGAAACCGCGGCCAACGGTCCGGCGGCTTTGGCCATGACTCAGGAGAACCATTTTGACATCATGCTCCTCGACGTCAAAATGCCGGAGATGGACGGCCTTACCCTGCTCAAGAAAATCAAGGAAACCGATGCCGACACGACCATTGTCATGATGACGGCACACGGTAGCGACGATTACGCGTTTTGAAAACCTGGTGGGCCAGGCTCCGGTCATGCTCAAGCTGTTCGAAACCATTGTCGATGTGTCCCAATCCGACGCCACCGTCTTGATCACCGGGGAAACCGGCACGGGCAAAGAACTGGTGGCCCGGGCCATCCATGCCCAGAGTCCGCGGTGCTATGCCCCCTTTATTGCCATCAACTGCGGGGCTTTCACGGAACATCTCCTGGAAAGCGAACTTTTCGGTCATGAAAAGGGCGCCTTCACCGACGCCAAATATACCAAGAAAGGCCGGTTGGAGATGGCGCATGCCGGGACCCTCTTCCTCGATGAAGTGGGTGACATCTCCATGAAGATGCAGATCGATCTGCTCAGGGTCCTGGAGACCCGGGAATTCACCCGGGTGGGCGGCACCGTCTCGTTGCATAGCGACTTTCGGGTCATCGCCGCCACCAACCAAGACCTCCAGGAAGGCATCCGGCTCAAAACCTTCCGGCAGGACCTGTTCTACCGCCTGAACGTGGTCCACATCCAGGTGCCGCCCCTGCGCGAGCGGCCGGAAGATATCCCGCTGCTGGCCGAGCATTTCCTGAGACGCTATGCCACGGAGACCAACAAAAAGATCGACTCCATCCATCCGGAGGCCCTGGAAGCGATGCGGCGGTATCCCTGGCCGGGGAACATCCGGGAGCTGGAAAATGCCATAGAACGAGCGGTCGTGGTGGGCAAAGACCGGCAGATCAAACTTGGCGACTTGCCTTTTGTCATTCCTGCCGGTGGGGCGGCAGAAATGGGGAAATTATCCCTGGAGGAGATAGAGCGCCAACACATCGCCCGGGTACTGGCCGCAGAAGGCGGTAACATCTCCAACGTCGCCAAGGTTCTCGGCATCAACCGCACCACGCTCTACCACAAAATCAAGAAATACGGCCTGGCGCCTTGAAAACGGAGAGCACCGCGGCTTCCCGGCCTCATCGCCTAGTTGGCACATGTCACACCGTCCATTTTTGGGCTTGATGGCCTTGGGCCCGATTGATCCGGAGATCCTGAGGCGATTGCGCACCGCCATCGCCAAAATTCTTTCCCTGCCGGTGCGAGTGCTCCGCCCCAAACCCTTACCCCTACACACCTACCACGTGGTGCGGCAGCAGTACCATTCCACCCAGCTATTGGCATACTTATTAGCCGAAAATAATTCGGAGGCTTTTCGGATCTTAGGGATTACCGCGGTGGACCTCTACATCCCGATATTCACTTTTGTTTTTGGAGAAGCCCAACTGGATGGGAAGGCCGCCATCATCTCAGTGGCGCGGCCCCGGGGGGACACTGACGGCGTCATGCCGCCGAGGCAGGTCTACTTGAGACGCCTCATCCAGCTGAGCCTGCATGAATTGGGGCACACCTTCGGCCTGGGCCATTGTCGGCAAGACGCCTGTCTCATGGGCTTTTCCGCCAACCTGGAAAAATTGGACCGGAAGAAGCTGGCCTTCTGTGAATATTGCCAGGTCCTGCTGGCCGATTACCTCCGGGACAAGGGGCTGATTCATTGACTTTAAGCGGTAAGGAGAAACTCCTGCACCAGACGCTCCCAGCCCAATTGCGGATAGTGGCCGTAGACGTCGTCGATGATCGTCCCCCCGGAGGGGAGAGTGACCCCCAGCGAAGATTCCAGCAGCCCCAGCAGCCGGTGGGATTCATTTTCGATCCAGGAGACATTGCGCTGGCCAAAGAGCATATTCTCCAGGTCCGGCTTTAAATTGGTCGGGGTGACCACAAACAGCCAGCCCTCGCCGTACGGATCGTCATGGGCCAAACCGGGGCTTTTCCGGACTTTGGGATTTACCGCCTCGATGATGCCATCCAAAGGCGCCAGGACGGCAGCCTTTTTCCCCTGACGGACCAGGGTTAGCCCCACAGCGTCGTGATGAAATTCCTGCCCGGGGCTGGGTAGTTTCATTTTGTCGGCCGGGCCCAGGACTTTTTGGGAAAAGTCGTCCAGGCCAATGCGCACCCGGCCGGTGTTCTCCAGGGCTGCCCAGGTATGACCCCGATGCAGGTAACTGGAGGTCGGCACCGCGAAGCCGAAGACTTGCTGCACCTTGGGTCGATCCGGTGCGGCCAGGAGCTCCGCTTGATCTTCCAGGAGTTGCTCGAAGCAACACTCACGGCAGAGATAGGCCGGGGCACTGCCGCTGGCCATGTGGCGGCATTTCTTCACCCTGGGGCGCGGCCGCCTCTGCCCCTGCCGGAGGAAGACCTGGGCTTTCTGGCCTGTCGTCGGTTCAGCCGCCTTCCACAGGGCCAGGTTCTGGGCCGCGGTTTCGGTCATGGCCCGGTCGAATTCACAGGTGGAGCAATCGAACTCATGATTGCAGATCTTGAAATCGATCACGCCGGCTTCCATCCAGATGCAGGGCTTTTTGCCCTCTTTAACTTTGTTTACCATGGTCTTCCCTTCCTATTTAAACCATCTGCACCGGCAGGACGAAGCCTTTGGAAGCCGGCCCCGTCCCCCTATCCCATGGCTCCAGGTTCATTTCTGCCGTTTCGCAACGGGCAAGAAACCCCTTTTAGTCAGGTTTTGTAAGAAAAACTCCTGGACCAGAGGCTTCCAGCCCAGCTCCGGATAGTGGCCGAAAACATCATCGACGACGGTGCCGCCGTCCGGCAGGGTGACGCCGGCCGTGGTGTCCATCAGGTTCAATAAGCGGTGGGACTCTTCATTGATCCAGGTGGCATTGGCCTCGCCGGAGAACAGGTTCTCCAGATTGCGCCGGAGGTTGTTGGGCTTGACCAAAAACAGCCAGCCTTCCCCATAAGGATCGTCGTGGATCAGGCGGGGGTTCTGGCGCACCTTGGGGTTGATGGCCTCGATCACACCATCCACCGGCGCCTCAAAGGAAGCTTTGCGTCCTTGTCTGAACACCGCCAGGCAGAGGTGATCCTGGTAGTAGACCTTGCCGACCTCGGGCAGCCTGAGCTCCTCGGCCGGACCCAAGATTTTCTGAGAAAAGTCATCCAAGCCTACCCGCACCTGGTTGTCGCTTTCGACCACGGCCCAGGCGTGGCCCCGGTGCAGATAATAATTGCTGGTGGGCACCTGGAAGCCGAAGACTTCCGCCATTTGATCTTTTACTGCAGTATTTTGCTGAGACATGACCTGTCCCTCCTTTGGCAGCTTTGCGAAACTCTTTGCCTAGGCCATACGCAAACTACGTGCCAGTTACGGGATATCGATATATCTGATTGATTTTACTATTAATATAGTGCACCCCTGCTTCCGCCCCGGCTCAGCCGGAGCTAACCACAGTGTCTAATAATTCGACAGGCAATATTTGGTATTAGATTAACCCATTAATATTTCTGGTTAATTAGTTGTTGGATATTTCGACAATGCGTTGCCGCAGCGGGGGAAGTCGACAAAACCGGCCATGGAGGCGTCTGCTTCCGGGGCCTTCGAATCCCTATTATAATGATCTCATCCCGATTCTCCTGCCAATGGTGGCTTGTGGCAGCCCCAGGCCCTGACCAAAACCCTGCGATGCCCAGACGAGACCCCGGCCCACTTGAAAAATTGTCATTGGTCGCCAACGGATATTAGCTCTGGTGGGGCGGACCTCCGGACCCCCACCGATTCCGGCAGATAAGCCGAGACTAAAGCCGGCGCTACCGATGCACCCGTTGCGGGGGGCGCTCCCCGGCAGCGCCCGCCTCCTCTGGCCGCCGCCCTCCAGCCAGCCGCGCCCCGAATTTCCTGCACCACTCAGCCGGCCGGTGCCTTTGCCGACTTCTTCCACAGCCAGAGAGACCATTGTTGAAATATCCAACAGCTAATTAATTAGATATATTAATAAGTTATTTAATTTCGAATCTTGTCTGTTGCATTATTAAACATAAGGTTGCCTCTGCCGGGTAAAGGTGAGAGCCACGTTTTTTATAGCTATTTCCAATAGATAGATAATTTTTCGGGAACTGGCACAGCCTTTGCTTTGCCATAAGGCAGCATAGCTGAAGGGCAATAATCCGCAGGCTGTAATTCGTAAAGGAGAGACGGTGATGGCCAAACAAAATAACGGAGAAAAAGATCAGCGGGAGGTTTTTACCCCGCCGTCACGACCCCAGATGGCAGAAGTCTTTGGCTTCCAGGTGCCCACCAGCGCCTATTATCTGCACCGCGGCCATGCCTGGGCTGTGCTCGAAAGCGACAGCCAGGTGCGAGTAGGCTTGGATGACTTTTCCCAGAAAATCCTGGGGCCAGCGGACGGGCTGAAGTTACCCGACCGCGGCAAGATCTATTATCAGGATCACATCTGTACGGCCTTGGTCAGGCAGGGACACAAGGCTCCCTTCCTGGCGCCGGTGGATGGCGTGATCGAAGCCATCAACCCCAAGGTGCAGCAGCGGCCCGGCCTGATCCACGACGACCCTTATGGAGAAGGCTGGCTGTTTTTGTTCAAGCCCAACAACCTCCAGCGCAATCTGAACAACTTGCTCTCCGGAGAGATGAACACCGCCTGGATCGATCATGAGGCCCACCGCTTGTTGAACCTCATGGAATCCGCAGTGGGCGTCACCCTGCCGGATGGCGGCGCCGTCATCGATGATGTCTACGGCCATTATCCGGAGTTGGGTTGGCGCCCTCTGGTCCAGGAGTTTCTCTTGCCGATCCTGAGCAGAAACTGGAAGAGAAGCTCCGGGGCCGAACTCCGGGCGGAGGCGGTGGACCAGGAAGCGCTCGAGATGCAAAAGCGGGAAGTCTTTCGAGTGCTGAGCCGCACCTCCGAAGACCAGGACTTTCGCCGGGCCTTGATGGACCTGGACACCGAGGCCCTGGAGGCCTATAACCTGTCCTTCGAGGCCAAGACCGCCATCCTGTCCGGCGATTTGAAATGGCTGAATGAGCATATCGGCGAGCTGACCCAGAAGCAGCTCATGTTTGTCCTTTCCTGCCTGCTGCCGGCTGCGGGGGCTAAACTAAGAATAGGAGCAGCCTGAAATATCAAGATCTGGGGAATATGGCCGCAGACCGGGGGCGGCGGCAGCAATTGCCGCGGTCTCCCGAGCCATTCCATCCGGCCCAATGCGGCTCAATGTTACGGCTGGCTCAGGCTATCAGGACATCTCAAGACCAATCCAAAAGGCATGGGAGGATTCTATGGAGGCGAGCCATTCTCCGGAGGAAAAGTGCGGCGCAGTCATGGTAGTCGGCGGGGGTATCGCCGGCATGCAAGCCGCGCTGGATGCAGCCAATTCAGGGTTTTATGTCCACCTGGTAGAGAAGGGCCCCAGCATCGGCGGCACCATGGCGCAGATCGACAAGACCTTTCCCACCAACGACTGCGCCATGTGAATTATCTCTCCGAAGCTGGTCGAGGTCGGCCGGCACATCAACATTGAGCTGCATACCCTCACCGAATTGCAGGAAGTAACCGGTGAGGAGGGTAATTTCACGGTTACCTTGAAGAAGCAACCCCGCTACGTCGACGCCTCCAAGTGCACCGGCTGCGGCGACTGCGCCCGCGCCTGTCCGGTCAGCACCCCGGATGAGTTCAACCTGGGGTTGAACAATTGCCAGGCCATTTATCGCTCCTATCCGCAGGCCATTCCCGCCACCTTTGCCATCAAGAAGTTCGACCGGGCGCCATGCGTGCGCACCTGTCCGGCCAACGTCAATGCGCAAGGTTATATCCAGTTGATCAAAGCTGGAAAATATGCGGAAGCTCTCAAAGTCATCATGGAAAAGCTGCCCTTGCCCGGCACCCTGGGCCGCATTTGCCCGCATCCCTGCGAGGGCAATTGCCGGCGGCAGGACCTTGATGAACCGCTGTCCATTTGCGCCTTGAAGCGGTTCGTGGCCGACCAGGTGGATTGGGCCACCCTGCCGGTCCCGGAGATCGACAAACGCGATGAAGAGGTGGCCATCATCGGCTCCGGCCCGGGCGGGCTGAGCTGCGCCTACCAGTTGGCGCTGATGGGCTACCGGCCGATAATCTTTGAGGCGGCGGCGGAGCCCGGCGGCTGGCTACGCTACGGCGTACCGGAATACCGGCTGCCCCGGAAGGTTTTGCAGCGGGAGATCGACTACATCCAGCGGCTGGGGGTGGATATCCGTTGTAACTCGCCCATCACTCCCGAGCGCACCGTCAGCGATCTCATCGTCCGGGACGGTTATCCCGCCGTCTTTATCAGCGTCGGTTGCCAGGAGTCCGTCCACATCAGGGTGCCCGGCATCGAGACCGAGGGCGTCGTCTGGGCGGCGGATTATCTGAAGGAAGTGGCCACCACCGGTATCGCCCCCACCGCCGGCAAAAAGGTGGTGGTGATCGGCGGCGGCAACGTAGGCATTGACGCCGCCCGCATCGCCCTGAGAAAGGGCGCCTCCCAGGTGACCATCGTCTGCCTGGAAGGACCCGACGAGATGCCGGCCTCGCCCTGGGAATTGGAAGAGACTGAAAAAGAAGGCATCGAAATCAGGCACAGCTGGGGAGTGAAGCAGATTCTCCCCGATGGCGGCAAGGTCAAGGGCGTTTGGTTGAAGAAAGTAGCTCAGATCTTTGACGAGCAAGGACATTTCGCCCCCAAATATTTCGAGGACCAGCTCGACACCCTGGACGCCGAGATCGTCATCATGTCCATTGGCCAACGGAGCTCCAATTTACGCTTTCTCACCGTGGCCGACGGCATTGAGCTGACCCCCCGGGGCCTGATCAAGGCAAACCCCGACACCCTGGCCACCACCCGCAAAGGGGTGTTCGCCGGCGGGGACGTCGTCACCGGCCCGTATGTGGCCATCGCCGCCATCGCGGACGGCTGGGAGGCGGCCGTCTCCATCGACCGTTACCTGCGAGGGGTGGACCTGAAGGAGGGGCGCCAGTTCCCGCGGCGGCTGCCGGCCGGTGGCAAATGGCAGCCGATCCCCAAGAACAATCCCACACAGCGGCGTTCTCCCATGCCGACCTTGCCCCTGGAGGAATGGGGTCAGGGCTTCCAGGAAATCTGCCTGGGCCTGGACCCCGAGGCGGCCCGGGCCGAGGCCGGCCGCTGTCTCAACTGCGGCGTCTGCTCCGAATGCATGGAATGCGTGGCGGCCTGCCTGCCCGGCGCGGTGAACCACGCTCAGACCCCGGAAGTCACGGAACTGGAGGTCGGCTCTGTTATTCTGGCCACCGGTTTTCAGCCCTTCGATCCCCGGGGCCTCAACTATCTTTACGGCACCCACCCCAATGTAGTAACTACCCTGGAATTTGAACGCTTCCTGAGCCCCGGCGGGCCGTTCCAGGGTCATGTCCAGCGGCTCTCGGATGGCCGGGAGCCCAAAAAGATCGCCTGGATTCTCTGCGTGGGGTCGCGCAGCAACCGGGAGGGCTCGCAGGCCTACTGCTCGTCGGTCTGCTGCATGACCTCCCTCAAGCAGGCCCTCATCGCCCGGGAACATATCGGCCAGCAGTTGGACATGGCCATCTTTTATATGGACATGCGGACGCCCCGCAAAGATTTTGAGAAATACTTCCAACGCGCCGCCAGCCAGGGGACGCGCCTGGTCCGCTCCCGCATCCACAGCGTGGAAGCCTTGGGGGATAGCGGGGACTTACAGCTGTCTTACGTCACTGAGGACGGTAAGGTCGCCGCTGAAACCTTCGACCTGGTGGTGCTGGCCACCGGCATGGTGATTTCCCCCGCCACCCGGGAGTTGGCCGAAACCCTGGGGGTGCAACTGAGCCGCTATAACTTTGTGGAGCATAGCTGCTTCGAGCCCGTCGCCACTTCCCGCCCCGGCATCTATGCCTGCGGCGTGGTTACGGGTCCCAAGGATATCCCCCAATCGGTCCGGGAGGGCAGCGCCGCCGCCGCCGCCGCCACCCGCCAACTGGCGGCGGCCCGGGGCAGCCTGCTGAAAGAGAAAGTCTACCCGCCTGAACAGGAGGTGGCTGGGGAGGAACCCCGGATCGGGGTATTTATCTGTAACTGCGGCATCAATATCGGCGGGGTGGCCGATGTGCCGGCGGTGGCGGAATATGCCCGGTCCATTGCTGATGTGGCGTATGTCCAGGAAAATCTTTTTACCTGTTCGGAGGACGCTCAGACTCTGATGATCGAGAGGATCCGGGAGCATAATCTCAACCGGGTGGTGGTGGCGGCTTGCAGCCCGACCACACACCAGCCGATCTTCCAGGACATGCTGCGCAACGCCGGCCTGAACAAGTATCTCTTCGAGATGGCCAATATTCGCAACCAGTGCACCTGGGTCCATCAATACAATCGAGATGCGGCCACGACTAAATGCCGGGATCTGGTCAACATGGCGGTGGCCAAGGCCAGGTTACTGCAACCTCTCAACTCCCTCACGGTCGGGGTCACCCACAAGGCCCTGGTGGTGGGGGGCGGGGTTTCGGGGATGACCACGGCCCTGGCCTTGGCGGACCAAGGCTATGAAGTGGACCTGGCGGAAGGCACCGACCGCCTGGGCGGCCACGCCCTTAACCTGCACACCACCTGGAGGGGCGAGCAGGTCAAACCCTATCTGCATGAACTGATCGATCGGGTCCAAAGACACGACCATATCCACGTCCACTTCGAGGCCACCGTGATCGAGGCCGGGGGGTCCGTCGGCAACTTCACATCGCGCCTCTCCAACGGCGCCCTCATCCGACACGGCGTAGTGGTGCTGGCCACCGGCGCCGAACCCTATCGCCCCAACGGGCAGTATCTATATCGAAAAAATCCCAATGTTTTTCTCTCCCTGGATATGGATAGGGAGATCGCCACCAATAGCCGCCTGATCAAGAATGCCCAGGCGGCGGCCTTCATTCAATGCGTCGGTTCCCGCATTCCGGAGCGGCCTTATTGCAGCCGGGTGTGCTGCACCAGTTCCGTGGACAACGCCCTCAAGTTCAAAGAAATTAACCCGGAGATGGAGGTCTATATCCTTTATCGGGATATGCGGACCTATGGCGAACGAGAGTTTCTGTATCACCAGGCGTTGCAGAAAGGAGTGATCTTCATCCGCTATCAGTTGGAGGACCCGCCCCAGGTGGAGGAGGTGGACGGCCGGATGCGGATCCGGGTGACGGATCATATCCTTAAGCGGCCGCTGGAGCTGACGGTGGACCTTTTAACCCTGGCCAGCGCCATCGTGCCCCGGGACAATACCCAGCTGGCGGAAATGTATAAAGTAGCGCTCAATGAGGAAGGTTTCTTCTCCGAAGCCCACGCCAAGATCAGGCCGGTGGACTGCGCCACCGAAGGCATCTTTCTGGCGGGCCTCTGCCACAACCCCAAGCCCCTGGAAGATTCGATCCGCCTGGGACTGGCCGCCGCCGCCCGCGCTGCCACCCTCCTGTCCAAAGATCATCTGGAATTGGATGCCCATGTCTCCATCCCGATAGATGAAAATTGCGATGGCTGCGCCTTCTGCGTGGATGGCTGTCCCTTCCAGGCCATCACCCTGATGGAATACATGAAACAGGGCCAGGTCAAAAAGACGGTGGAGATCAACGAAATCCTCTGCAAAGGCTGCGGTTCCTGCATGGCCACCTGTCCGAAGCAGGGGATCTATGTGGCCGGCTTTTCCATGCCGCAGTTAACGGCACAGGTCGAAGCCGCCTTGGGCCTGATCTAGCTAGTCTCTGGCTGCAATTACTTTCAATGTTTCGAAACTTATTTACATTTAATTGTCTTTAGGTTAATATTGGCATAATGGACGTTGGTGCGCTATAGTGGCTCTTGATCGGCCAGCCGATTTTTTCTCTGTTCCCCGAGCCGCCGGGCGATTGCCGAGCCGGCCGGGGGACTGCCCGAGAGACAAGCCAGGAGGATAGTTTTATGAGTCAGGCCCTTACCCAGGGACAGAAGCGGGGCTCCGTGTTGGTGGTCGGTGGCGGTATTGCCGGGATGCAAGCGGCGCTGGATTTAGCCGATTCGGGCTTTTACGTCTATCTGACGGAAAAAAGCGCCGGCATCGGCGGCAGCATGGCGCAGCTCGACAAGACCTTCCCCACCAACGACTGCGCCATGTGAATTATCTCGCCCAAGTTGGTTGAGTGCGGTCGGCACTTAAACATCGAGCTTTTGACCCTTACCGAGTTGGAGTCCGTTTCCGGCGAAGCCGGTAACTTTACGGCGACGTTGAAGCAGAAACCACGCTATGTCGATATGGACAAATGTGTCGGCTGCGGGCTCTGCGCCGAGAAATGCCCGAAAAAGGTGACGGATGAATACAACGTGGGCCTGGCCAAACGCAAGGCGATTTATGTCAGATACAGCCAGACGGTGCCCCTGAAATATGCCATCGATGCGGATAACTGCATCTATTTTAAGAAAGGAACCTGCAAGGCCTGCGAAAAACACTGCCCCAGCGGCGCCATCAACTTAGAAGACCAGGGCCGGGACCTGACCCTGCAGGTGGGGGCGGTGGTGCTGGCCACGGGTTTTCAGCCGTTTGACCCTAAAAAGGCCAATAACTTGTACGGCTACGGCCACCTGCCCAGCGTGGTCACCAGCCTGGAGTTTGAGCGTATCTTGAGCGCCTCCGGGCCGTTCGGGGGCCATCTCATCCGGCCCGCCGACAAAGCCGAGCCCAAAAAGATTGCCTGGCTGCAGTGCGTCGGTTCCCGGGACACCAAGCCCGGCACCCATTCCTATTGTTCCGGCGTCTGCTGCATGTATGCCATTAAGCAGGCGGTCATCGCCAAGGAGCATGCCCCCGATCTGGAGACCACCATCTTTTTCATGGACATGCGCACCTACGGCAAGGATTTCGAGCGCTTTTATCAAAATGCCCAGCATAAGTCCGGGGTGCGCTTCATTCGCTCCCGGGTGCACTCCCTGTTGATGCCGGACCCGGAAAGCAAGCAGTTGCAAATTTCCTACGTGGATGAAGGCGGCGAACTGAAGAAGGAATTTTTTGATCTGGCAGTTCTGTCCATCGGCTTGGAAGCGCCGGAGGCTTTCCGCTCCCTGGCCGACAAGCTGGGAGTGGAATTAGACCGCCACGGTTTCGCGGACGCCACTTCGTTCGCCCCGGTGGCCACCTCCCGGCCCGGCATCTACGTGTGCGGCGCCGCGGCCGGCCCCAAAGACATCCCCTATTCGGTCATGGAGGCTTCGGCGGCGGCCGGGGCCGCGGCCAGCGAATTGAGCGACCAGCGCTTCGCCCTGGTCAAAAAGAAGACCTATCCCCCGGAGCGGGACGTGGCCCAAGAACCGCCGCGCATCGGGGTCTTCATCTGCAACTGCGGCACCAATATCGGCGGGATCATCCGGGTCCCCGAGGTGGCGGAATATGCCCGCCGCCTGCCCCATGTGACGCACGTGGAAGAAAATCTCTACACCTGCTCCCAGGATACGCAGGATAAGATGAGCGAAATCATTGCCGAAAAGGGGCTGAACCGGGTAGTGGTGGCCGCCTGCTCTCCGCGCACCCACGAGCCCCTCTTCCAGGAAACCATGAATAATGCCAGCTTGAACAAATACCTGTTCGAGATGGCCAATATTCGCAATCAGGACTCCTGGGTGCATGCCCATAACCCTGACATTGCCACCCGCAAGGCCAAAGACCTGGTGCGCATGGCCGTGACCAAAAGCGCCCTCCTCAGCCCACTCAATGAGGCGGAATTGCCGGTGACCCAGGCCGCCCTGGTCGTGGGCGGCGGGGTGGCCGGGATGACCAGCGCCCTCAATCTGGCCCGGCAAGGCTTTCCCGTGCATCTGGTGGAACAGGGAGACGTCCTCGGTGGCGCGGCCCGGCGGCTGCTCCACACCTATAAAGGTGAGGACGTCGGCAGATTTGTCGAGGCGCTGGCCCAGGAAGTGCAGGCTGATCCCAAGGTGACGGTGCATCTCAATACCTCATTGACTGAGGTGCAAGGCTTTGTGGGCAATTTCCAGACCCAAGTGTCCAGTGACGGCGCCTCCCAGGTTATCGAGCACGGCGTCGCGGTGCTGGCCACCGGGGCCAAGGAATACCGGCCGCAAGAGTATCTCTATGGGGAAAACCCTGCCGTGGTGACCCAACTCGAGTTGGACGAACTGCTGCGGAGCAAGGATAAGCGCCTGGATGAGGCGGAAAACATCGCCTTTATTCAATGCGTCGGTTCCCGGGATGACCACCACCCTTATTGTTCCAAGGTCTGCTGCACCCACTCGGTGCATGCGGCGCTGTTGCTGAAACGCCGCCGGCCGGAGGCCCAGGTGGTGGTCCTGTATCGTGATCTGCGGACCTATGGCCCCCGGGAGGATCTCTACCAGGCGGCCCGGGAAGAGGGGGTGCTGTTCGCCCGCTATTCCCTGGAGGCCAAACCGGTGGTGACCAGCCGGGATGGCGGTCTGGCCCTTGCCTTTACCGATCCCATCCTGGGTCGCCCGTTAAGCCTGGAATTGGACCTCCTGGTGCTGGCGGCCGCCATCGAGTCCCACCAGGATCAGAAGTTGGCCCAGATGTTTCGGGTGCCGCTGGACGGCGATGGTTGGTTCCTGGAGGCCCATCAGAAGTTGCGGCCGGTGGATTTCGCCAACGACGGCATCTTTCTCTGTGGCATGGCCCATTATCCCAAGCCCCTGGAGGAGAGCATCGCCCAGGCGCAGGCTGCCGCGGCCCGGGCGGCCACCGTCCTGTCTAAGGGCAGCATCAAGGTGAGCGGTCTGATATCCCGGATCGCCCCTGAGTTATGTTCCGGCTGCCAGATCTGCGTCAATGTCTGCTCTTTTGGGGCCATTGGGATGGATCAGGGACAGGGAGTGGCGGTGGTCAACGAAGCCCTCTGCAAAGGCTGCGGCGCCTGTGCGGCCGCCTGTCCCAGCGAGGCGCCGATGCTGATGGGCTTCAACAACCGGCAAATTTACGCGCAAATCAAGAGCGCTTTGGCCGTTGGCTAATACGATGAGGAGACCTGACGAAGATGGAAAATTTTGAGCCCAGGCTGCTGGCCTTCGTGTGCAACTGGTGCGCCTACGGAGCCGCCGATCTGGCCGGCGTCAGCCGCTTGCAGTATCCGGCCAATATCCGGCTGCTGCGGGTCATGTGTTCCGCCACCGTCTCGCCGCATCACATCCTGCGAGCCTTGCAGAGCGGCGCCGACGGTATCCTGGTGGCCGGCTGACACCTCGGCGACTGCCATTACCTGTACGGTAATCACATGACCAAGAAGCGCATGACTTTTTTGAAGGAATTACTACCCTTTATAGGCCTGGGGGGGAGATTGCGCCTGGAGTGGATTTCCTCGGCCGAAGCCCAAAAATTTGTCAAAGTCGTCACCGAGTTCACCGAGCAGATTCGGAACCTGGGACCCAACCCTCTGGCCAAGACCTACGGGGACTCTCTGGACTCCCTGGATTTAGCTCCGGCGCCGAGCGAGGCGACCGGTTCCGGCTGCGGCTGCGGCTGCTCCAAAGCAGCGGCGGGGGCCTGACGAGCCGCGGGAAAGGATAACTGCTATGAAGGATAAAGTGCGTGACTGGCTGGAAACCGGCAAGGTGGACCTCTTCCTGGGCTATAAACAGGTGGATGGCCATCCGTTGCCCCATGCCTTCAGTAAAGAAAATTTGGCGGAACTCGGGGAATTGATCGTCAGTCCGGCCCGCTATGCCCTGGAAAAGCTGGCCACCGAAATCCTGGCGATCAAACCGGCGCTCAAGATCGGCATCTTGGGCCGCGACTGCAACCAGCGCGCCGTGAATGTCCTGACAGTGCACCAACAGATATCCCCCGGGCAAATTCAGATTCTAGAGGTCAATTGTTGTCCCTCCCCACTCCGGAAACATGCAGCCTGCTCCACCCTGCAGCCCCAGACCTACGGCGCGGTCAAACTGGAGTTGGGCGTCGACAATAATATGTCGGTGGCCCAAATGGACCAGTTCGATCAGGAGAGCCTCTATTCCCGGTGGATGTACGAATTCCAGAAGTGCCTGAAATGCTATGGCTGCCGGGATATCTGCCCGGTGTGCTTTTGTAAGGAGTGTTCCCTGGAGAATAACGATTTGGTGGCTACCGGCGGCCTGCCGCCGGAGGTCCCCCTGTTCCATCTGATCCGGGCGGTGCACATGGCCGGCCGCTGCGTCGACTGCGGCTTGTGCGAAGAGGCCTGCCCGGTGGATATTCCCTTGCGGCTCCTGTATCGCAAAGTCAATGGCATCGTCAAAGACCTTTTTGGCTATGAAACCGGGGGCAGCCACGAGCAGCCACCTTTCAGCCTCCTGGGTGAGAGTACTCCCCCGGAAGCCGAACCCCACTCGAAGGCAGTCTGACGGTGGGCAGCCTGGAGAAAACCATGTATCGACTTGTTCCCTCAGTCTGTTCTTATTGTGGGACGGGATGCGGGGTGTTATTCGAAGTGCTGGACGGCCAGCTCCTCAAAACCTTGCCGCTCAAGACCCATCCGGTCAATCAGGGTAAATTGTGCATCAAGGGCTGGAACCTGCATGAATTCGTGAACAGCCGCATGCGCCTGCAATCGCCCCTCCTCAAGGTCAACGGGCGCTTTCATGACGTGACCTGGAACCGGGCGCTGCAATTTACCGCAGAGAAACTCAAGGGCATCATTGAGAAATACGGCCCCGATAGCGTGGGGGTCCTGGTCTCGGCCAAGATTACCAACGAAGAAAATTATCTGCTCCAGAAATTCGCCCGCGCCGTGGTCGGCACCAACAACGTCGACCACTGCGCCCGCCTCTGACACTCCTCGACGGTGGTAGGTCTTACCGCCGCCTTTGGAAGTGGGGCCATGACCAATTCCATCGCCGAAATCGAGGACGCCGCCTGTGTTTTTATCATCGGCTCCAACACTTCGACCAGCCATCCTCTCATCGCCCGTCGGGTCTTGCGCGCCAAGGAAAAAGGCGCCAAACTCCTGGTGGCCGACCCGCGCGCCATCCAGATGAGCCACTTTGCGGATGTCGCCGTGAACCAGCGGCTGGGCAGCGATGTCGCCCTGCTCAACGGCATGATGCACCTCATCCTGAAAAACGGCTGGGAAGACCGGGATTTCATCAAGGCCCGGACCGAAGGGTTCGAGGAGCTCAAAGAGACCGTGGCCGCCTATACGCCCCAGCGGGTCCAGGAGATCAGCGGGGTCTCCCCGGCCGACCTGGAAAAGATGAGCGAGATCTACGCCACCCGGCGGCCCGCCACCCTCCTATACACCATGGGCATCACCCAGCACACCACCGGGGTGGACAACGTCAAGTCAGTCTGCAACCTGGCCATGCTCACTGGCAATGTCGGGGTGGCCAGTTCGGGAGTCAACCCCTTGCGCGGCCAGAACAACGTGCAGGGCGCCTGCGACATGGGCGGCTTGCCCAACGTCTTTCCCGGCTATCAACAGGTGGCCAACCCCGAGGCCAATGCCAAATTCACCAAGGCTTGGGGCCGACCCCTGCCCGACAAGCCGGGCCGCACCCTTCCGGATATGATCACCGCCATGAGTGAGGGGAAGCTCAAGGCTCTCTATGTCATCGGTGAAAACCCGAAATTGAGTGATCCCGATGCCAACCACCTCAAGCACGCCTTTAATAACCTGGAGCTTTTGATCGTCCAGGATCTCTTCCTGTCGGAAACGGCGCAGGGAGCCCACGTAGTTTTGCCGGCTGCCTCTTCGGCCGAAAAAGACGGGACCTTCACCAATACCGAGCGCCGTTGTATGCGCCTGCGCCAGGCCATCAAGCCCCTCGGCAACTGTCTCCCCGACTGGGAGATCGCCAGCCGCCTGGCCACCGCCATGGGCTATCCGATGAGCTACCGCAATGCGGAAGAGATTTTCCGGGAGATGGCCGCCTTGACCCCGAGCTATGCCGGTATGAGTTACGAGCGCCTGGGCATCGACGGACTGCACTGGCCCTGCCCCACTGCCGATCATCCCGGTACCAAGTTTTTGCACCCGGTGCAATTCACCCGCGGACTCGGTAAGTTTCATGCGGTGCAATATCAGGATCCGAGAGAGCTGCCGGATGCCGAGTATCCTTATTATTTGACCACCGGCCGGATGTTCGCGCATTATCATACCGGCACCATGACCCGGGTGTCGCCGGCTCTGGACCGGGAACAGCCCACCGGTTATGTGGAAATCAACCCGCAAGACGCCTTCAAGCTGAAGGTGCGGGAGGGAGAGGTCCTGGTGATTTCATCGCCCCGCGGCCGCATTGAAGCCCCGGCCAAAATCAGTCCGGAGATGCTTCCCGGCAATCTCTTCCTCCCCATTCATTTTGGCGAAAACCCCACCAACGTCCTGACCAATTCGGAGGCCTTGGACCCTCTGGCGAAGATCCCGGAGTTCAAAGTCAGCAAGGCGCGGGTGGAAAAATTGGTGGAATAAGCACCACCTGGAGGAAACATGGCAGAAGAGGCCCCTAAAGAAGTGAGGGTAGACCGAAAGCACCGCAAGATCGGGAATATCGCCCCCGAGCTGGCGGACCGCTGCTATACCTGCGGCACCTGTGCCGGAGGTTGCCCCGCCACCGGTC
>JAPLJC010000247.1 GCA_026388765.1 Deltaproteobacteria bacterium | reverse complement strand
TCTTAATAGGCCCCACGGCGGTGGGCAAGACCGGGGCGGCCCTGGCGCTGGCCGAGAGGCTCGGCGCGGAGATTGTCAACGCCGACTCCCTCCAGGTCTACCGGGAGCTGGCCATCGGCACCGCCAAGCCCACTTTAGAGGAGCGGGCCCGGGTACCCCACCATTTGGTGGACGTGGCCGCCCCCACTGAGTCTTATGACGCGGACCGCTACTCCCGGGAGGGCCGGGCCGTCCTGGCCCGGTTGCATCAAAGGGGCGTCCCGCCGTTGGTGGTGGGCGGCACCGGCCTCTATCTCAAGGCCCTGCTCCACGGCCTCTTTGAAGAGGGCGAACCTCGCCAGGAGATCCGGGAGCGTCTGCGCCAGGACTTGGACGCCCTGGGTCTGGAGCGGCTGCGCCAGCGTCTGGTGGCCCTGGACCCCATCACCGCCGGGCGCCTCCACCACCGCGACACCTACCGGATCCTCAGGGCCTTGGAGGTGATGGAGGCCACGGGTAAGCCCTTATCAGAGCACTTGGCGGCCCACCGCTTCCGGGACTGCCCCTACCAGACCCTGAAGCTGGGCCTGACGCTCCCCCGGGAGGAACTCACGGCGCGGATCGAAGCCAGGATGGAGGCCATGCTGGCCCAGGGGTTGCTTACGGAAGTGGCGGAGTTGCTCGCTCGCTATCCCCCGGACCTGAAACCCCTTAACTCCCTGGGCTACCGGCACCTGAGCAAATTCTTACGGGGAGAATGGTCCTGGGATGAGGCCATCGAGCGCTTGAAGATAGACACCCGCCACTACGCCAAGCGCCAGCTCACCTGGTTTAAGACGGACCCAGAGGTGAGATGGTTTCAGCCGGGCCAGATCGAGGCGATGGCGGCCTGCCTGGAAGAGTTCTTCCGGAGTGACTAGGTGGTGTGCCAGATGTATCTTGGAAAAGTATTTCCTCTCTTGGGAAGTTTTCGTAGGGACGGCTCGCGAGCCGCCCCTACAGAGACCTCAGGTAATGATTTTCTAAGGTGAAAATGGCGAATTTTTCCAAGAAATCTGGCCTGCCCCTGATCCTGGGTTTCGCGCTACTGTTGGCGGCGGCCCCGGATGCCGGGCACTGCCAGACGCTCCGGGATTATACCGAGGCCCGGAGCAACATGGTGGCCCGACAGCTTAAGGCGCGAGACATTACCGACCCCCGGGTCTTGGCGGCCATGGGCCAGGTGCCCCGGCAGCGATTTGTGCCGGATTACCTGGCCCCCCTGGCCTACGGCGATCATCCCCTGCCCATCGGCTCCGGCCAAACCATCTCTCAACCTTACATCGTCGCCCTGATGAGCCAGTGGGCCGAAGTCAAGCCCGGAGACCGGGTGCTGGAGGTGGGGACCGGCTCAGGTTACCAGGCCGCGGTCCTGGCAGAACTGACGGATCAGGTGTTTACCATGGAACTTCTCACGGAATTGGCCCAACAGGCGGCCGAGCGCCTCAAGACCCTGGGCTATTATCAGGTCCGGGTTAAGACCGGCGACGGCTACCGGGGCTGGCCGGAGGAGGCCCCCTTCGACGCCATCCTGGTCACCGCCGCCGCGCCGCAAATGCCGCCGGCCCTAACGGCCCAGCTTAAAGAGGGGGGCCGCCTGGTCATCCCCCTGGGGGAGGCGGGCGGGGACCAGACCCTGGTGCGCCTACGTAAAGTGAAGGGGGATCTGAAAGAGGAGGAGCGCCTGCCGGTGCGCTTCGTGCCCCTGGTCAGAGAGTGAGCAGTAAGCAGTGAGCAGCAAAAAGCTAACCGAGGGTAATTTGCAGTCTTATTGCTCACTGACTTAATAGTTGCCAGTGGCCGGTTGCCAGTAAAAACACCATGACGCATGCAGGGTGAGTTCCACGCACCAATTTTTTAAGGTAAACGCGAGTTACCGGGAAAGCGGCTGGCACGGAGAACCGCCCACCGTACTTTTCATTATATATGGGTGAGCCGAAGGATCCGGTTCAACTATTCACTGCTAACTGCTCACAGCTTACAGCTCACTGCTCACTGCTCACTATTGGCAATTTACCCGAAACGGCCCAGCCTGCCCTAAGGCCTGCAAGAGTCGGGTAAGCAGATCGTTCACCGGGGTGTCCACCCCGAGGGCGGCGCCCCGGGCTGAGACCTGGCCGTTTAAGGCCTCGATCTCGGTGGGGCGGCCCGCCAGGACGTCCTGGAGCATGGAGGAGCGGTTGGTCGCGGTGGCGACGCACACCTGACGCAGGCGCGCTTCCGGGTCCACGGTCAGGTTGATACCCGCGGCCCGGGCCACCGCCAGGGCCTCAAAGGCCGCGGCCAGCGCCAGGTCCCAGGCCTCGGGCAACTCCGGCAAAGCCCCGTTGGGCACCCGCAACAGGGCGGTCAGCGGGTTGATGCCCACGTTGACCAGGAGTTTTTCCCACAAGACCGCTTCGATGTCGTCCCGCTCCCGGCATTCCAGGCCGGCCCGGGTGAACGCCCCCACTACCCTGGCCCTCTCCACCGGCGAAACCTGGGAGCCGGCGGGGACCCCGATGCTGATGAGTCCCTGGCCGGCCAAAATAACCTGACCCTCCGCGGTCCGGGTGACGCCCAGAAAGGCGACTCCCGCCAGCAGGCGCGCCGGCCCCGCCGCCTCAGCCATGATCTCCAGGTTGCCCAGGCCGTTTTGCAGGCTGAGGGCCAAACCGCCGGCCGCCAGCAATCGCGGCAGATCAAGGGCCGCCGCCCTGGTCTGATGAGCCTTCACCGCCACGATGGTCAAATCCGCCGGGGCGACTTCGTGGGGCAGGCCGATGGGCACCGGGACGGTCCGGGTGCCGCCGGCCGGGGTGCCTACCTGGAGACCTTGCCGACGCAAGAGGGCCACCCGGTCGGGCCGGTAATCCACCAGCCCCACGTCTTCCCCCGCCTCAAACAGCAAGGCCCCCAACAAACAGCCCAGGGCTCCGGGTCCGATTATGGCAATTTTCATAATTTTCCGAACAACTGAGAAAAGATCCAAGATTGATGAAATTTCTTTAAGATTATTTATCTTTTAACCAATTTCTGGTATAATTTCTACGTTTATTCAGAAGGAAGGGGTTTACCATGGCAACTCCCATGAAGATGAATCGGCAGTTTGATCAGGAACTGGACCATCTCAAACAGGATTTGTTGCAGATGGGGGGGTTGGCTGAAACTGCCGTGAGCAAGAGCATCTTGTCGGTGACCACCCGCAACTCGGACCTGGCC
>JAPLJC010000020.1 GCA_026388765.1 Deltaproteobacteria bacterium | reverse complement strand
GAGCCTTTGATAGTATTGAACCTTGGCATAGGTCATCCCAGTAAACTGCCGAGTGGGGTCATAATTTATCACCCACTGATCCAGGAGTTTTTCGGTGTTCGCAATATCGATCTCATTTTCAGATATCCCATCTTCCACAAGCCAATCCTGCATGGCAAGGCGATCATCATTGCTCAACTTGTTGGCAATGCGCTTGGCAGCGGCATTATCCAGCATAAGTGTATATGTGGTGGGGGCATCAATGCTATCATATGTATTCACATAGATCCCGGGTGGGAAGAAGGTACCCTGACCGATGATCGCCAATGGAGCATCTTTTATGATCAGCGGATAAACGATCACGATCAGCAGCAATACCATAAAAATGGAAAAACCAAAAACGAATTTACCCGAGTGAAAAATTTGTTGAATCGTATGTTTCATAACAGCATCTATCCTTAATCAGCCTGGGCAGCTTTAATACGCGGGTCGATGATGCCGTAAAGGATTTCGATGATAAAGTTCGCACTCAGCACCATCACCGTGATGATCAATGTAGATGCCGAGATCAGCGGATAATCCTGTCCCATCACAGCCCTTAGGAGCGTAGTACCAAGCCCTGGATAACTGAAGATGATCTCCGCCACCAGCGCGCCGCCGACCATGGTACCGATCGATAATGCCAGGCCGGTCACCTGCGGAAGCATGGCATTTCGAAATACATAACCGACGATCTTTCGGTCTTTGATTCCCAAGTATCGGCTGTATTTTACATAATCCGCATTCAGTTCATAGATGGACATGGAGCGCATGCCGATCGCCTGACCGCCGATGGCGATCATCACGATCGACCAGAACGGTAGTTGGTAATGGACGATCACAGACCACATAAATTTCCAGGTAAAGCTGGGAATCAGGTCAAACCCATATCCGCCCGAGGTTGGGAACCATTTTAATCCGACTCCAAAAATGACCAGAAAAATGACTGCCATGCCAAATGCCGGGAAATTACTTATAAAAATACTGACGGGCATGATGACTTTATCAAAGCCTTTTTTGAGATAAGCTGCCAACGCGCCGAGTGTGTTCCCGATCAGCCAGCCGACGATGATCGCTGGGAACTGCAGACACACTGTCCACCAGATGGCAGATTTGAGAGTGTCTGCGACCGTCCGGGGATATTGGCTGAACGAGAAACCGAAACTGCCATGCAACACATTATTCATATAGATGAAAAATTGTTCTAGCATGGGTTTTTGGGTGCCAAACAGGTCCGCGTATTGCTGATAAATCGCTTGGACCCCGGTCGTATTGGTCATGCCTTGGGCAAGTCTTGCTACGATGGCTGCCACAGGATCTCCCGGCATCAGGCGCGGCAGTATGAAATTCAGTATGAAGGCGAAAACAAAAGTGACCAGGAACCAAAGCAGCTTGTTGAGGAAATACTTTCGGTATCCTTTCAACTCGACACCTCCATGTAAATAAAAGTACCTCTCCGACAATTAATATCTGTCGTTGCGAGGGGCGCAGGGACGAAGCCATCTCGTTGAACCAACATTTTTTCTCATTATATCAATGAGATTGCTTCGGCGGCACAGAACGCCGCCTCGCAACGACATAATCAGGTGAATTTTCGGATAGATACTAAATGGACAGCCATATTCCGGGGTTGGCGGAACATGGCTGTTCTTACTGGATTACAGTTTACGGGTTAACAAGTGTCACATTATAGAGACATGCGACACCCCAACCGTCAGTACAGTCAAGCGGCGGGACGGGCGGGTTGGTACCATCACCCTGGTGAGGGAAGCCTGTCCAAACACTCTCGTTCACAGCATTGAACGATTGAGGGCGGTACATGAGCGTGAAGGAGGGCACATCGGTCAGGTAGATCTTGACCAATTGAGTGTAGTCTGCCTTCAGCTTGGCGGCA
>JAPLJC010000150.1 GCA_026388765.1 Deltaproteobacteria bacterium | reverse complement strand
TATACGCGGAGTAAGGCCAGTACGTGCACTAAGTGGGCGGCAGCTTCGAGATGGCCATTCACGAAGGGGTGCGCCAGGGCTACGGCGAGGGCTATCTCAGGAAGTCACTGTGCCACCCTTTGACCCGGGCCAATACCGGGGACAATACTCCGGCGGTGATCCACACCGAGGTGGTGGCCGGAGACAGCCTGAGGCTTACCGTGGTCCCCAAGGGCGGCGGTAGCGAAAACATGAGCCGGGTGCACATGCTGAAGCCCGCCGAGGGCTGGGCCGGGGTCAAGGAGAAGGTGGTGGCCACGGTACGGGAAGCGGGCCCCAATCCCTGCCCCCCCATCATCGTGGGGGTGGGCATCGGCGGCACCTTTGAGCGGGCCGCCCTCCTCTCCAAAAAGGCCCTGATCCGGGAGTTGGGCCTGCCCCACGGAGACCCGGAACTGGCCAAGCTGGAGCGGGAGCTGCTGCTGGCGGTCAATGATCTGGGCATCGGCCCCCAGGGACTGGGCGGCCGGATCACCGCCCTGGCGGTGCAACTTTTGATGCAGCCGTGCCATATCGCTTCCCTGCCGGTGGCGGTCAATATTCAGTGTCATGCCTCCCGGCACGTGGAAGTGATTTTATAAAGGTGAGCTATGTCTAAAACCGTAAAACTCATGCCCCCCTTGACCGAAGCCGACGTCGTACAGTTAGAGATCGGCGATAAGGTGCTGGTCAGCGGGGTGATTTATACCGCCCGGGACGCGGCCCACAAGCGCCTGCTCGATCTCCTGGAGGCCGGCCAGCCGCTGCCCATGGAGATCAAGGGGCAGATCCTCTACTATGTGGGGCCCTCGCCGGCCCGGCCGGGAAGGGTCATCGGCGCCGCCGGGCCCACCACCAGCTACCGGATGGACTCCTACGCCCCGACCCTCATCCGCCTGGGCCTGAAGGCCATGATCGGCAAGGGCAAGCGCTCCCCGGAAGTCATCGCCGCCCTGCAAGAATACAAGGCGGTTTACCTGGGGGCCACCGGGGGGGCCGGGGCCCTCATTTCCCAGTGCATCAAGGCCGCCAAGGTGATCGCCTTTCCCGAACTGGGGCCGGAGGCCATCCACCGCCTGGAGGTAGTGGACCTGCCCGCCATCGTCATCAACGATTGCCAGGGTCGGGATCTCTATGAAATCGGGGTGGCCCAGTATCGGCGCACCGCAGCACCTTGAGAGCCAAGGCCCGCAAGGGCGAGGCGGGGATGCTGGTCCCGGTCCCCGGTTGAGGAAGTCGGCATGACCGTCCCTATGGATCTGGCAGACGTAGCAGCCCGGGTTAAAGAAAAGTGGCAGAACTTCAGGGAGTATAACTTCGGCACCCTGAAGGACGACGCCCTGATGACCTTCTATGATCTGGCCCAGGAATACGAGACCATAGAGAACTTCCACCGGGTCTCGGTGTGGATCATCAAAGAGTTCTTCAACCTGAATGCCCGTCTCTATTTAATTTGCGCCGAGGGCAGCCTGGAACTGGTCTGCGACAACCTGCTCGGGGTTTATCCGGAAAAGACCCCGCCGTTGCCCCATGTCCGGCTGGAGAACCAGGCCTACGTGGTGGACGAGTCCTGGATTATTCCCATCCGGGGCAACCAGATCCTGGCGAGCCAGTTACCCTTTTATGCCAAAGACCGGATCATCGGCATGCTGGAAATCTTCCCCGGTGACCAGATTTCCCCCCAAGACCAGTTCTTCTTCGAGAAGTACGCCAACCGCCTGGGCTACAACCTGCACGTCAAGATCATCGCCCGGCAGAACATCCAGCACATCCGCTTCATCAACAGCCTGGTGGCCGATATCGAACACAACGTCATTGTTCCTAATATCAGCCTGGCCCTCTACTTGAGACATCTGCGGGACAAGATCAAGACCTTAAAGGAAATGGATTGCATCTGCCAGGTCAAAAAGCCGGAGTGTTGTCAGAGTCTGCCCGAGGCGCAGAGGTATTTCCGGAGCCTCATCCAGGAAATGGAGACGGATTACCAGAATCTGGACCAGCATTATAAAGGGGTCAGCCTATTCATCGAGTCGCTGTTCCGGCAGTCCCATTTCCAGAAGGGCCACTTCGTCCTGATGCGGCGGTCCTGCCGGGTCTACAGCGAAATCATCCAGCCGCAATTGCAGCTCTACCTGCCCAAACTCCAGGAGCGCCAGATCGAGATCGACACCCGGGCCGGGGTGATGCCCGACGAAGACCTGCCCCTGTCGGTGGATAAGGGACTGATGGCCCAGGTTTACGCCAATCTCTTTTCCAACGCGGTGAAATACGCCCGCCGCAACCCGGAGGGCCGCAAATACATGGCCTATGGCCGGGACTTGCTCCAGGGTTATTTCGGCCCGGGTAAGGACGGCGTCAAGTTCGCCGTCTTCACTACCGGGCCTCATATCCCGCCGGAAGACGTGCCCCATATCTTCGATGAGGGCTACCGGGGCGCCAACATCGACGGCGAGGTGGGGACGGGCCGGGGCCTCTTCTTTGTGCGCAGCGTGGTCGAGACCCACGGGGGCGAGGTGGGCTATGAGGCCACCCCCGGGGGCAATAATTTCTACTTTGTCCTGCCCCTAGTGACGACGCCGCTGCCCAACCCGGACGTGCCCGTAGGTGGGGACTGGTGAGCCGCCCCGGGAGTAATTAAGATGACCGTCCACCACCTGGCCCTGGAGCTCTACCGCTGGATGAAACGGCTGGAGGAACTGGAGCAGGAACAGGCCCGGTTAGGGTCGGAGGCGGCCCTGGCGGAACGCACCCGACTGGAGACGGAGCTTTCTGAGGCCCGGAAGGCGGTGGCGCACTATCGGCAGCTCCTGGAGGCCCAGAAGGAACAGCCGAAAATTTGAAGTTGCAGCCGTGCAGGGCACGGACCCCGCGCCCCTGCAAGACCGAATTTCTACTGTAGGGGCACAGCGTGCTGTGCCCTAAATAATTTTGGTTCATCCGACTAAAGCGTACCTGGTTTCGTGAAGGGCCAGGATTTTGAGTTTGAAAAATTCTTGGTCACGGAACCCATAAGCCTGCCGTTTCATGGTTTTGATCTTGTTATTGGTCCCTTCCAGGGGGCCGGTTGAGA
>JAPLJC010000156.1 GCA_026388765.1 Deltaproteobacteria bacterium | reverse complement strand
AGGTCGTGGTTTACCAGTCCTTCGGCCATCTGGCTGCGGCAGGCGTTCTCAGTGCAGAGAAACAAGACTTTCAGCATGAGTTGCGCCCCTTATCTTTTGTTAGCCGATAAGTTTTTTGAGCTCGTCGACGCTGGGCACCTGTCCCACCACCTTGACTTCGCCATCCACCACCAGGGCCGGGGTGGTGAAGATGCCAAAGGCCATGATCTTGCTCAGCTCGCTCACCTTTTCCACCTCATAATCCCCGCCGAGAGCTTTGGCGGCCTCTGCCGTGCGCTTGGCCAACTCCACGCATTTGGGGCAACCCGGGCCCAAGACCTGTAGTTTCTTCATGGTTTAATGCACCTCATCATAGTGGATTTTTATCCCCCGAATTGGGTGAGCTTGGCGGCTACGTCCTCTTTCGCCACTTCCCCTACGGCCATCCAGAGCAGGTGTTTCTGGCCGTCCAGAAATATCAGGGCCGGCAACTGAATGAGGTGGTACTCGCCGATATACGGCACCGCAGCTGGACGGTCGGTGTCATAATCAATGCGCTTCAACAACGCCTGTCGCGGCCCGGTAAAAGTCTGGTTCACCAAGGCGTCCGCGGCTTGCACGGTCTTGGTGCTACAGCCGCAGGCTTTGCTCTTGGTGATGTAGACGACCTGGGCCAGTTTAGGCTCGGCCCCGTAGGAAGAGGTTAGGCCGCTCATTCCCCAAAGCAAGGTGGTCAATACGGCCACCATGATCAGGTTAGTTTTCCATTTAGCCATTAGTTTCCCCCGTTATTTTTTCTGGGCTAGCTGCCGCCAGCCACCTCTTGAGCATTTCTTTCGTCGGCGCCGGTCCCACCGCCATAACCTCATCATTGATCATGAGGGCCGGAACGCCCAAAACCCCCAAGGCCGCGATCTCCCTCACGTCTCGGATATGCTCCACCTCCGCCGGGAGGCCCATCTCTCCCAGGACCGCCATGACGGTTTGCTCCAGCCGGTCGCAAGCAGGGCAGCCGGAACCGAGAATCTTGACGCGCAGCCCGCTTCTCTCCTCTGCCACCTTCTCGCCCAGGGCCTTTTTGAATTCCCGCAAGAAGGCCAGTTGATACTCCTCCTGGGCGGAGGCGGGAATGTAGTTCCTGGGCTTGACCGCGGCAAGCAAAGCCTGGGCGATCTCTTCCTCAGGACGCCCTCGCCAGGATTTCATTTCCTCAATGGCCGCCTTCAGGCCGGTGATGCCGACCCGGAAGCGGCCCAGGGAAATCTGGGTGAGGTCCTCGTCAGGCCTAGCAATTTTTCCCGCCATCATCAACCCTTAAGGGCGCGTACTTTCACGCTGAGGATTTTCCCGCGCAGACGCTCATCCATCCCCGGCGTCTCGTAGGACGACTCGGAAACTAGAGCCACTTCCGTAAAACCGGCGCGGCGGATGGTTTCCAGGTAGGCCTCCTTGGCCATGGCCCCGGCCAGGCAGTCGGCCCAGGCCGCGGCGCTGGCCCGCACGTCCGGCGGGAGTGGGCCTTCGGTCACCAAATCGGCGATCAGGATGCGCCCGCCGGGCCGCAAGACCCGGTGCACCTCTTTGAAACTAGTGAATTTATCCGGGGTCAGGTTGATCACGCAATTGCTGATGACCACATCCACGGTCGCCGAAGCCACCGGGAGCTGCTCGATCTCGCCCTGGCGGAACTCCACGTTGCCGAAGCCGTGCTCCCGGGCCAGTTGCCTTCCTTTGGCCACCATATCCTCGGTCAGGTCCACGCCGATGACCCGGCCGCGTTTCCCCACCTTTTGGGCGGCCAGGAAGACATCGATCCCGGCGCCGGAACCCAGGTCCAGTACGGTCTCACCGACTTTGAGATCCGCCAGGGCGGTGGGGTTGCCGCAGCCAACCCCCAAAATCGCCAGTTCAGGGACCAGGCGC
>JAPLJC010000172.1 GCA_026388765.1 Deltaproteobacteria bacterium | reverse complement strand
GTTTGCAATTCCTCTCGCATCCGTGTGTCTATCGTCACTGGTGGAATCGGTCGACCGAGTGGCATGGCTTCTCCTTTCGCTTGTAGAAGCCTACCATAAACGCACTACTTTGTAAAGTTAATTAAGAAACAAAACACTAGGTTCCCCTCGAAAAAGCCGATATCGTATTTATCATAAAAGGGTAGTCCGATTTTTCCCCAATGAAATGAACGAAAGGATAGCGATGGCCATAGCTTCTCCGGACCTTGATCTCAGCACCCTATTCGCCCCCCGGGCCGTGGCGGTCATCGGCGCCACCGGCCGTGCCGGCAGCGTCGGTCAGGCGGTCTTCGGCAACGTCCTGCAGCACAGCTACGCCGGGGTGGTTTACCCGGTCAACCCCCGGGCCGTCAGCGTCATGAGCGTCAAGGCCTTCCCGTCGGTGCTGGACATCCCCGACGAGGTGGACCTGGGGATCATCATCGTCCCCCGGGACGCGGTCTCTGGGGTCATGGCCGAGTGCGGCGAGAAAGGGATCAAGGCCGCCATCGTCATCACCGCGGGCTTCAAGGAACTGGGCGGGGCAGGAGTTGAACTGGAAGGGCAGGTCTTGCAGGCAGCCCGGGCCAGCGGTATCCGCCTCCTGGGGCCCAATTGCCTGGGCATCATCAACACCGAGCCCCGGGTCTCACTGAACGGCTCCTTTGCCCGGTTGATGCCCCGGCCCGGCAACATCGCCCTGGTCTCCCAAAGCGGCGCGGTGGGGGTGGCGGCCCTGGAATACGCCCAGGGCGAGGAGATCGGCCTCTCCAAGTTCGTTTCCGTGGGCAACAAGGCCGACCTCAACGAAAATGACTTCCTCGCCTGCCTGAGGGACGATCCCCAGACGGATGTCATCCTCTTCTATCTGGAAGACCTGGCCGAGCCCCGGCGTTTCTTCCAACTGGCCCAGGAGATCACCTCCGGCCCCAAGCCCAAGCCCATTATGGCCATCAAGTCGGGCCGCACCGCCGCCGGGGCCCGGGCCGCCTCCAGCCATACCGGGGCCCTGGCCGGCTCCGATGAGGCCTACGACGCCCTCTTCGCCCAATGCGGCGTCTTGCGGGTGGAAACCCTGAAGCAACTCTTCGACTACGCCCTGGCCATCGGCATGCAGCCCCTGCCCAAGGGCAACCGGGTGGCCATCGTCACCAACGCCGGCGGCCTGGGCATCATGGCCGTGGACGCCTCGGTGCGTTACGGCCTGGAGATCGCCCCTTTGCAGGACGCCACCCTGGAAAAGTTGCGCCAGGGGTTGCCGCCCGCGGCCAATATCCACAACCCCGTGGACGTCCTGGGGGACGGCCGGGAGGACCGCTACCGGGTGGCCCTGGACGCGGTGCTGCAGGATGACCAGGTGGACGGGGCCATCGTCATCTCCACCCCGCAATTGATGACGGACTTGCCGGCCATTGCCGCCACCGTGGCGGAAGTGACGCCGCCGTATGGCAAACCCACCCTCGTATGCCAGATGGCCCTGGGGGAGATTGATGAGACTCTGGCCATTTGGACCAAAGCCAGGCTGCCCCACTACAGTTTCCCGGAAGAGGCGGCCCGCGCCATGGGGGCCATGGCTCGCTATGCCGCCAGTATCCAGCCCGCCAGTCAAGAGGTGAAGTGCTTTACCGACGTGGACCGGGAGGCCTTAAAAAACCTGTTGGTCCGGGTGCGAATGGCGGGCCGGCGTCACCTCCTGGAACCAGAGGCCCATGAACTTTTCCGGGACTACGGCTTCCAAGTGGCCCCGTTTCATTGGGCCCATAGCCCGGAGGAAGCGGCGTGGGCCGCAGAATCCCTGGGTTATCCGGTGGCCCTGAAGATCGTCTCGCCGGAGGTCATCCACAAATTCGACGTGGGCGGCGTCCGCCTGAACCTCAACGACCCTAAAGAGGTCAGCCAGGCCTACCGGGAGGTCCTGGCCGCGGTGGCCGCGGCCCAGCCGCAGGCCGACCTTCAAGGGGCGCTGGTCCAGAAAATGGCCGCCAAGGGCCGGGAGACCATCCTGGGCATGACCCGTGACCCCCAGTTTGGGCCGCTCCTGATGTTCGGCCTGGGCGGCACCTACGTGGAAATCTTCAAGGACGTGATCTTCCGGGTGGCCCCCATTTCCGAGCACTGGGCCGAAAAGATGATCCGGGAACTCAAGGGCTTTCAGATCTTCACGGGCTACCGGGGAGAGCCGCCGGCGGATCTGGGCGCCATCGCTCAATGCCTGGAGCGCCTGTCGCAACTGGTGCTGGATTTCCCGGAGATCAAGGAACTGGATATCAACCCGCTGATGGTCTTCCCGGAGGGCCAGGGGGCCGCAGTCCTGGACGCCCGGGTCTTTATCAGTGAGCAGTGAGCAGTAAGCAGTAAGCAGTGAGCAGTGAAAGACCTGGTGGGGCGGGCGTCTCGCCCGCCATTATTTTTTGGTAGCCGCAGGCTAGAGCCTGCGCCAATAAAGGAAAATAATAGTGCAGCTCACCAAACTGTTCAAGCCAGTGGCATCCATGGACGCCGACGAGGCCCGGGAGTATATCGCGGCGCATCAGGAAGGGGATTACCTCATCCTGGACGTCCGCCAACCCGGGGAATACGAGGAAGCGCATATCCCCGGGGGCAAACTCCTACCTTTGCCGGAACTGCCCAACTCCTACAAGACCCTGGACCCGGAAAAGCCCACCATCGTTCATTGCGCCATTGGCGGGCGCAGCCGGGTGGCGGCCCAGATGCTTTCCGGGTTTGGTTTCAAAGAGGTCTATAATCTGGCCGGCGGCATCAAGGCCTACCAGGGGCAAAAGGCCGCCGGCCCCCAGGAGCTGAACCTCGATCTGGTGCGGGGCGACGAGGGCGCGACGGAGATCACCCGACTGGCCTGCGGCATGGAAAGGGCCCTGCAATTTTTTTATGAGACCAGGCAAGGCAAGGTTCAAGACCAGGAACTCAAAAATCTATTTCTGCAGCTGGCCCGGGTGGAGGAGCGCCACCGGCAAAGACTGTTGGAGGTTTATCAGCGCCTGGAGCCCAGCGACCAGGAGGCGGTCGCTTGTTCCGGCCCCGCCGCGCCCGGGACCCTGGAAGGCGGTTTCAATTTGCCGGAATTCATGGAGCAGAACCGCGCCTTTCTAGACACGGTGCCCCAGGTCCTGGACCTGGCCATGATGCTGGAGACCCAGGCCCTGGACCTGTACCTGCGTTTGGCCCAGCGCTGCGCCAATCAGGCGGCCCAAACCGTCTTGCACGCCATCGCTGACGAGGAGAAGCTCCACCTGGCCAGCCTGGGGCGGCTCCTGGAAGAAAAATTGCAAGCCAAGAAAAAATAGGGACACTTCCTATTTTTGGTGAAAAAGTGACTTCATCAGCCGAACCTTAACTAATTTTTCCCTATCAATACAAAAATAGGAAGTGTCCCTATTTTTTGGGGATGACACCTAGTATGGCGATAACGGTGATGGAGGTCCTGAAACGGCTGCCCCGCACCAACTGCGGCGATTGCGGCCGGCCCACCTGTCTGGCCTTCGCCACCCAGGTGATCAAAGAAGGAGAAGACCTGGGGAAGTGCCCGCATCTGGTGGCGGGCGAGGAATTCGGCGAGCTCATCCGGGCCCAACAACAGGCCGGCGTCGGCCGGCGCCGGGAATCCGCGGCCATCTCCCTGGAGGTCTTGCAGGCCAAGGTGGCGCCGCTTAATTTCGCCGCCCTGGCCGCCGGGTTGGGGGCCGGGTATGGAGAAGAAGCCAGCCGGCCTTATCTAACGCTGCCTTACTTCGGCAATTGTCTCCAGGTCTTCAAGGATGAGCTGCGTTATCCGCCGGGCGCCCTGGCCGACCCCTGGGACGCCATCTTGCTTTACAATTACATTGCTTCAGCGGGGAACCGGGAGCCCACCGGAGACTGGATCGCCTATAACAGCCTGCCTAACTCCGTGTCCAAGGCCAAGACCCTGACCCGGCTGGAGCGGGAACTGGCGGCCCGTTTCAGCGGCCGGGCCTCCCACTTAAAGGAGCGGGCGACCCTCTTGGGGGCGGCAATGGTGTCGGTGGGCGGTGAAGATGCCGACGTCCAGGCCGTGTTCCAGCCGCTGCCCCGGGTCCCCATCCTGCTGCTCTTCTGGGACGCCGATCCCGCTGAGGGCTTTGAGGCCCAAGGCCGCCTCCTCTTCGACGCCACGGTCGCCGACTACCTGGACCTGGAGGCCCTGCTTTTTCTGGTAGAACATCTGCTGGCGAGGTTGATGGGTTGACGCTAAGGGGCGACCCAGCGGGGCGCCCCTACTTAAACGGGTGGGGAGGGGGGTGTGGGGGGACGGCAGGGATGAAATCCCTGGCCCTCCCCCCATTTTCATTTAACTAGCCGTTCCGGCCCGGCGATGATGGCATTGCCGGCTGCGGCGGCGATGGCCCGGAGCATCCCCTGATAAATCCGGCGGTGAAAGGGCTCCAGTAAGTACCAGTAGGCCAGACCGCCCAGGCCCCGGGGCAGAAATCGGGCCACCATGGCCAATTCCGTCTCACCACCGGTTTCGGGAGAAAGGCGAAATTCCAGGGTGGCCTCTCCCGGCAGCTTCATCTCCGCCAGCAGCAGCAGACGCCGCTCGGGCTCCAGCTCCAGGACCCGGAAAAAGTCCAGGGCATCCCCCACCTGGAGGTGCTCCGGGTGGCGCCGGCCCCGGCTTAACCCCACGCCGCCGGCCAGACGGTCCAGAAGACCCCGCAGCTTCCACCAAATGTTACCGAAGTACCAGCCCGTGGCGCCGCCGAGCCTGATGACCGGCTCCCAGAGCTCAGGCGGCGCGGCCCGCAGGCGCACTCGGTAGCCCAGGCTGAGGACGGCGCCCCCGGCAAAATCGGCATCGCCGCATTGGGCCCACTCCGGCGGCGTGGCCCGGCCGGCGTCGCTCCAGCAGGTCTCCACCTGCTGCTGCTCGAGCCGTTGCAAGGCCAGCCGGATGGTGCTGCGGCAGTCCAGGAGTTCCTGGGGAATGATGGCCCGGATGCGGTTATCCCGGCAGACCACCGGGTTGGCCAGACCTGCGGCCAGAGGCTGGGCCAGGGTGGCGGGCACCGGGGTGACCAGATGGATCCAATAAGAACTGAGCCTGGGGGTAAGCACCGGCACCGGAATGATGAGGCGCCGGGGGAGATGGGCTTCTTCGGCATAGATGTCGAACAACTGGCGGTAGGTCACCACCTCCGGGCCGCCGATGTCGAAGGTCTGGCCTTTGACTTCTTCGGGTTCCAGGCAGCCGATGAGATAAGTGAGAACGTTTCGGATGGCAATGGGTTGCACCGGGTTGTGGACCCAGCGGGGGGTGAGCATCAGCGGCAGACGGTCCACCAGGTAGCGCATGATTTCAAAGGCAGCCGCGCCCGAACCCAGGATCATGGCGGCCCGGAGAAAGGTGGCCGGCACCGGGCCGGACTGCAGAATTTTGGCCACCTCCAGGCGGGAACGGAGATGTTCGCTCAGGTGGGGATCGTCTGGCTCTCCCAGGCCGCCCAGGTAGATGAGGCGCTCCAAGCCGGCGGCCGCCGCGGCCCGGACCATGTTGGCCGCGGCCTGTCGGTCCAGGCGGGCGAAATCTCCGGCTGCACCCATGGAGTGCACCAGGTAAAAGGCCGCCTGGCAGCCCTGGGCCGCCTGCCGCAGGGAGTCCTCGTCAAGAACGTCGCCCTGGGCCACTTCCAGGTGTGGATGCGACCCCCAGGGGCGGCCCGTCAACTTGGCCGGGGAGCGCCCCAGAGCCCGGACCCGGTAGCCCGCCGCCAGCAGGCGCGGCACCAGCCGGCCCCCCACGTAACCGGTGGCGCCGGTGACCAGGATGAATTTTTGCGGTCTAGTCATTATCTCAGGAAAAAATGTTCGCGGCAGACTTCAGCCGGCGTCGGCAAAGGTCAGGCGTGATTCCGCAGCTTCAATTCCAGGGGATGCGGCTGCAGGTAGAATTGCCCCTGCAGGTAAGGCTCCCGATATTGGCGCACGTAGTGATTGACCAGGGTAATGGGCACGATCAAGGGCGCCTCGCCCCGGCGGTAGGAGTCGATGATTTCCAGCAGTTCCTGCTTTTGGTCGCCGGTCAACTGCTTCTTGAAGTAACCCAGCAAATGGTAAAGGACATTGGCGTTTTTCTTGACCGTGGCCTTTAACTTGAGCGCCGTCATGGCCATGGTTGGGTATACGTCAAATAAATCCGGCAGGGCCAGCTCCCGGGCCCCGGCTACCAGCCGGCCCATTCGGCGGTAAAGCTCGGGGCTGTGCGCCAGGATCTGGAGCTTGTGCCGGGTATGAAAAATTACCAGGTCGCCCAGATTCGGCTTCTGCCCCAAAAACTCCCGCCAGCGCCGGTGGAAGAAGATCCTCTCAATGAAATTCTCCCGGATTTCCGGGTCGTGCAGCCGGCCTTCGTCTGCCACCGGCAGCAAGGGGAAATGGTCCATGAAGACCCGGGCAAAGAGCCCGACGCCCGTGGTCGCGGGCACCCCCCGATCATTATAGACCTTAACCCGGGCCATACCGCTGCTGGGAGATTTGGCCTTGAAAATGAAGCCGTCCAGGTCTTCTTGGGCCAGTTCTGCAACCCGCCGCCGGGCCCAGGTCAGCAGGCGCTGGGTCAGGTCTTGCCTGGTGCGAACGGTGAGAAGACGCGGCGCCGCCGGCTGGCCCTCGAGCCGCATGGGCTCCCGGGGCACCCCCAGACCGCACTCCACTTCCGGGCACACCGGCACGAATTCCACATATTGCCCCAGGGTGTCGGTGATGAACCGGTCCCAGCGGTGCCCGCCGTCGTAGCGCACCTTGGCCCCCAGGAGGCAGGAACTAAGGCCCAACCTGATTTTTGTCATGATCGCTTTCCGAAAAATAAATATACAATACTTTGAGTCGATAAGACAGACTTGTAAGTCTCCAGCCCCTAAACTGCAATTTGTGAATTTCTTCTCTTGACATCCGCGGCAAAAAAGGGAAAAGTTTGGTGAATTTGCATCATCGCCAAGAAGAAAAATGAACCCGGATTATCCTCAAAAGCCAAACCCGGAGCCACTGTTGGCTGCCTGGATCAAATGGACCATGGATTTTTGGGAAGCCATGGCCCAAATGGGTCCCGGCGTCAACGGGGCCGAGGCAGGAGCTACCAATTCCCAGGACGAGGCCGGCGTGGCGGATTCCTGCCTGGCTGCCTTGACCCTGTGGGAGGCCTATTTTTCCCTGATGAGTGAGCCGGGGACCGTGGCTGCCGTTTTTGAAGGGATCAAGGCCCCTTCGGAGATCATCCTGAAGATGGCCCAGGCGGGTTGGAGCGGCTATTTCTACTTGCACCAGCAGTTGGCTGGGCGCCCTGGACCCGGAAAGTTCCCCCGCCGAGCCTTGCGGCTTCGAGAACCTGGATCAGGAAATCTTTAAGATCTGCACCGAAACCTACGAAAAAGACTTCCGGGAGCTGTTGAACATGCCCCAGATGACCCGGCTGACCCAGGCAGGGGTCAACCGGGCCATGGACAAGTTCGGCCAGTTTGAGGCCGCCATGGCTGAATTCATTTATCTCCTGTTCCTGCCTTTGAAGAAGTCCCTGCGGGATATGCGCGGGGTGCTGGAGGAGGGGGGCCGGCCGTTGGAGGACTTCAAGGAGTATTACCGCCAGTGGCTGCGGGTCCTGGAAGGCCATTACATGACCCTCTTCAAGTCGCCGGAGTGCACCCGGACCATGAGCCATACCTTAAATGCCCTGGAAGACTTCAACCAGGCCAAGGAGGAGATCGTCTCCAAAGCCCTGGCGGCGCTGCCCATCCCCACCAACCGGGAGATGGCTGAACTCTACCGGGAGATCTACCGGCTGAAGCAGCAGGTCAAATCCCTGTCCAAGAAAATGGCGGATTTGCCGGCCTCCGGCTGAATAATTCCATGGACCGGTCCAAAATTCCATTAGACTTGATCCGCAAGAAGCTGGCCGCCGAGGCGGAACGGGCCAAGCACCGCCTGGAAAAGGCCAAAGATATCCTTCTGGGCCCCCTGGACACTGAGATCGGGGCCACCCCCCATGACATCGTCTACATGGAAGACCGGGTCCGGCTGAAGCACTACCGACCCGAAGGCGCCCCTCGCCTGAAAGCTCCCTTGCTGCTGGTGCACGCCCTGTTCAACCGGGAAACCGTTCTGGACCTGCAGCCGGACCGGAGCCTGGTGCGTCATTTTCTCCAGGAGGGGGCGGAGGTCTACCTGATTGATTGGGGCGACCCTGGCCCCGTGGACCGCTATCTTACCCTGGATGACCACATCAATGGGTACCTGAATAATATCGTCGATTTCATCTTAAGCCGCCATGGCCTCCCCAACCTCAACCTGATGGGGATGTGCATGGGGGGAACCTTCGGCGTCATGTACGCCGCCCTCCACCCGGAGAAGGTCAGGAACCTGATCACGGTGGTGGCGCCCACTAATTTCGACACGGATAAAGGCCTGTTGCACATCTGGCTGAAAGAAATCGATGCGGATCGCCTGGTGGACGCCTTTGGCAATGTTCCCGGCAATCTCTTGACCATCAGCTATCTGCTACTCAACCCGGCCCGGCTGCTGTTCGATAAGTACGTCGGTTTCTTGGAAAACATGGATAATAAGGAGTTTGTGGAGAATTTCATTCGCATGGAGAAGTGGATCTTCGACAGCCCGGCGGTGCCCGGTGAGACCCTGCGGCAGGTGATCAAGGATCTCTATCACGACAATCTCCTGATCCAGAGCCGCATGGAACTGGGAGGGGCGCGCCTCGACCTGAAGCGGCTCACCATGCCGCTGCTCAATATTTATGGCCAGTACGACCATCTGGTCCCGCCGGAGGCCTGCCAGCTTTTGACTCAAAGGGTGGGAAGCCAAGATACTGAAGACATCTGCCTGGACACCGGCCACATCGGCATTTATGTGGGCTCCAGGTTTCAGAAAGAGCTGGTGCCCAGGATCGCGGCTTGGCTAAAAGAAAGAGATTAATGTAGCCGCAGGCTTCAGCCTGCGTTTGGTTGTCCGAGTGTGGGAGGGCGCAGGCTAAAGCCTGCGGCTACAGACAATAACTCGAAACTAAAAGGCATTTCCATGGCGCCCAAGACCAATTATTTTAAAACCATGTGCAACCTGGGCCGGGCCTTCGGCACCGCCCGCAACCGTTACGAACTCCTGGATCTCATCTTTCAGAGCGCCATGGAGACGTTACAAGGCAAGGCTGCCTGCTTATACCTGATCGAGAGCGGCAAAGAGGACCTGGCGCCGGTGGCCCAAAGGGGCCTATCCGAAACCTATTTCCGCTCTCGCGAGTCCAGGCTGGCCCGGAAGATCGTGACCATCGTTAAAGAGCAAGGCTTTTTCTTCACCCGGGACGCTGCGGCCGACCCCAAGCTTGACCAGCCCGAGGCCAAAAAGGCGGAAGGCATCGCCGCCATTCTGGCCGTGCCGGTGAATGTCAAGGGCCGGATCATCGGGGTCTTTTGCCTGTTTACCGACAGCCCCCGGGAGTTTTTCGAAGATGAACGGGAGTTTCTCATGCTACTGGCCCAGCAGGGGGGCGGGGTCATGGAGCATGCTCACCTCATCGACCAGTTGCGCCAGGAGACCAAGTTGTTTTTCGACCTGGCGGTTAATTTCAGCGGCAGCCTGGACGTCAAAGAGATTTTGGACGCCATGACCAAGGACCTGGCCACGGCCCTGGGGGTGAAGGCCGCTTCCATCCGCCTGCTGGACGAAGGCGGCGAGAACCTGGAACTGGTGGCCTCTTGCTGCCTGAGCGAAAAATATCTGGGCAAGGGCCCGGTGTCGGCCAAAAAGAGCATTGCCCAGGCCCTCAACAACCAGAAGCCGGTGATTATCCCGGATGCGGCCACCGACAAGCGGGTGCAGTACCGGAAAATGAACCGGGAGGAAGGCATCGTCACCATCATGTCCGTGCCCATCAAGACCAAGGAGAGGGTCATTGGCGTGCTGCGCCTTTACAGCGCGGTGAAACGGGAATTCACCCCGGATGAAATTAAGCTGGTCACGGCCCTGGCCTATCTGGGGGGCCTGGCCATCCAAAACGCCTCCCTCTACCTGATCTGCCAGGCGGATATGAAGAATTTGAAAGACGAGCTCTGGAGCCACCGCTCCTGGTTTTGAGTTTCGAGTTTTGAGTTTCGAGTTTTTAGTTTCGAGTCGGGGGCGACCCTAAGGTTCGCCCATATTTTTTTCGGGTTGGCGGAAAAAGAAAGGGCGGCTCGCGAGCCGCCCCTACGAAAACTCGAAACTCGAAACTAAATCCCCAGGTAGGTGCGGCGAATCTCGTCGTTCTTGGCGAGGGTCCGGGCCTCCCCCTCCAGGTGCACCCGGCCTTCCGCCAGCACATAGGCGTAATCACTCACCGCCAGGGCCATGGTGACGTTCTGCTCCACCAGGAGCATGGTGAGGCCGGTCTTCTTCAGGCGGGTGAGGGATTCGAACAGGGTGAGGGAGAGCAAGGGGGAGAGGCCCAGCGAGAGTTCATCCAGAATCAGGACCTCCGGCTCGGCCATCAGGCCCCGGGCCACCGCCACCATCTGCTGCTCGCCGCCGCTCAAGGTGCCGGCCTTCTGCCGGATGCGCTCCTTAAGCCGGGGAAACAGCTCGAAGACCTTATCCAGGTTTTGGTTATAGGTCGACCGGGCCCTCTTGGAGAAGGCGCCCATCTCCAGGTTTTCCAAGACCGTCATCTCCGTAAAGAGCTGGCGTCCTTCCGGAACCAAAACCATGCCGGCCTTGGCCCGGGCGTGGGCGGACATGCTGGTAACGTCTTTGCCCTGGAAGGATACGGAGCCCGCCAGGGGCCGCATAAGCCCCATCACGGTTTTGAGCAAGGTGGTCTTGCC
>JAPLJC010000200.1 GCA_026388765.1 Deltaproteobacteria bacterium | reverse complement strand
AGGGGGTCAACCACAAAACCTGCCCCATTCTGCCGAATCGCCCCGAACTGGCACATGTCAGCGCATAGTCCGCAGCCGGTGCATTGGTCGCCGTCGATCCGGGCCTCATGCCCCGAATAAAACTCCTCCTGCCGCTCCCGCGCCGGCTGCAGCAACAGGTGCAGGTCGGGGGCGTCCACGTCCAGATCGCAGAGGATTTTGTTGGCGGCCAGGTGGGCAAAGGCCCCGGTGAGCGAGGTCTTGCCCGTGCCGCCCTTGCCGCTGATGATGATAATCTCACGCATGGGCGGCCTGCCCGGGGCAGCCTGGTTCAGCCAGGTCACGGACCTGACTCAGGAGGGAGACAAAGGTCTCCTGTAGCTCCGCGGATACTTCGGCGACGATCCTGCCGCGGGCATAGGCTTCGGCTATGACCCGGTCGTAAGGGATCTCGGCCAGAATCGGCAGTCCCTTCTCCTCGCAAAACCGATAAATGGCCTCATGGCCCAATCCCGCCCGGTTGACTACGGTCCCCATAGGTTTTCCCAGGGACGCAAAGGCTTCCCAGGCGAGCCGGAAGTCATGAAAGCCGAAGGGCGTGGGCTCGGTGACCAGGAGAATCACATCGCTGTCGATTACCGCGTTGACCGCCGGGCAGCTCACCCCCGGCGGCGCGTCGATGATCGCGTCCCCGCCAGCGGCCAACATCTGGTTCAGCCTGGCCTTCACCTGGCGCATGAGAGGCGGACTCATGGCCTCGCCGAGGCGCAGCCTGCCGGAGAGAAAACCTCCGCCACCCGTTTTTCCCCAGCTGATTTCGCCCAGTTCCCGCTGGCCCGGAGAAATCGCCTGTTCCGGGCACACGGCCAGGCAACCGCCACAGCCGTGACACATCTCGGGAAAGGTCAGGAGCAACTGACCCATGACACTAATAGCCTTAAACTGGCAAAGATCGGCGCAGGCGCCGCAGTACGTGCATCTCGCCTCGTCCACCACCGGCACCGTTAGCTGGGCCGGGGCGCTCCCTTCAATGGTTGGCTGCAGAAAGAGATGCAGGTTGGGCTCTTCCACGTCCAGATCCACGGCCAGCACCGGTCCATCCCAAACCGTAGCCAGGGAAGCGGTTACCGTGGTCTTGCCCGTGCCGCCCTTGCCACTCGCCACCGCAATGATCAACGTCCTGCTTCCCGGTTGGCGGCTTGAGCCATTTCGACCTGGCCGGCCTGAAACCGCTCCACGGCCTGGCGTACGGTCAAGCCCTCCAGGTTCTGGCCCACCTTGATGCCGACCGCGGCCAGCGCCTTGAAGGCCTTGGGGCCGACGAAACCGGTGAGCAGACAGCTCACGCCGGCCCGGGCGATCAGCTCAGTGGCCTGGATGCCCGCCCCCTGAGCCATCACCTGGGACTGGCCGTTATCAAGGTACTGGGTAGCCATGGTTTCGAGGTCCACGACGACGAACCCGGCGGCCCTGCCAAAGCGTGGATCTAGCTGATCGTCCAGCGAGGGACCCTCGCTCGTTATCGCAATCTTGTGCATGATTCTCATTCTCCTGGTTCGTTCATCTCAAACGGCTCAGTCCCCATGGCTCTAACCGCAGCTGCCGGAACCTGGGTCAGACCTAGACCCCAAGTGGCCACCTTCTTGAGCGAATGGTGCGAGGCGATTCTGGTCACCGACAGTCTCAGCCGCCATCTGGCTTTAAGCAACTTCTATGCCAGCTCAACGCCAGCACTTACGGAATCGTAGGATACCAGGGGTATGCCTGTTCATGCAGCCAGATATTCTCTGCCCATGTAGGAGGGTCTGCTGGCGCGAATAGGAAACACTTTGTTTCCTTCAGGTTCTTCAGGGGGGCAAAATGCACCCAGGGCAAGGGAATGGCCCCTGGTTGCAGAAGGTTCGAACCATCGACTAACGGTTGGGCGGTTTGCAGGCCGGACAGGGGATATAACCGTGGTCCCGCGCTTCCTCGACCGAGCCAAAGGTCACCAATTTTTCAGGCCTGATGGTTTTGGCCCATCGACAATCGGGATGGTGATACTTGTTGGAGGTTTTGGAGCCCACAAATTTGCCGGCTGGCACGGCCGCCGGGACGTTGGTCCCGGTATCCTCCGGCCGGGCCGACCCGGGCCCCCGGCTCCGGTCAGAGGAGAGCTGGTCTGGACCTTCAGCCGCCTTGGGATTGGCGGGGTTCTCCGGTAAGGCTGCCGCGGTTTCCGGGGCTTTGGGGGCCGCGGTTGCGGGCAAGGCCGCCGTCTCGTCACCAGACGGAACGGGCGCTTTACTCACGGGCCCAGCCGGCAAAGCTGGCTTCTTAACCTGGCTGAGCACCGGTTCACCATCCGCCCCCATCTTCAATTCCACCTGGTTCTTATGGAGCTCATCGAGCAGGCTCAGACTGGGACTTCCGTCTGCAGCCAGGGTCATTTGGGCCCGGGACCTGCCAGCTTTATCCAACAGGCACAGGCTGACCTGGCCGTCACGTTCTCCCAGCCAGGCTTGCACCAGCCCGTCTTTCCCGCGGATGGTGAGGCTTCCCGCGTCCACCTGGCTGCGGCCCCCTCGCGTTTGAGCCCAGAGGAATGACAGGCCTCCCAACGCCGCTACCAGTAGCACCAGGATCGAAATATTAAAGAACCTTTGCCCCCGGCCTTTCGGGGATAATTGCACCTGGGTCGGTCCCGGCGCCGGGCGGTGAGGGGGCTGGTCCTCCTCGGGGCGCGCCAAAGGCAGAGCTTCAGGAATTGCCGGGCTGTCTTGGCGGTGGCCGTGGTCAAGGTCCAAGGAGGGAGCGCCGTCCTCCTTTAGCTCGCCCCCAGCCGGGACGAACTCCTGGGCGGGAACCCTCTCGGGTGAGGGCTTCCCCCTCCCCTCCTTGAGCAACTTAACCAGTTCTTGCCAACCGTGCTCCAGTCCGGCCAGAGCTTCTTCCACATCTGGTGCTTTCGGCCGATTCTCCATTTTGACCTCCATGGGGCCCCCGGGGGCTACCCACATATTGCGAAACCCGACAACCGGTTCTCAGGCGAATTTGAAACCTTTTTCCACAAATAACTTCAGGGAGGCATCCACTACTTGTGGGTCATAAAGCGTCCCCGCCTCTTTATAAACCTCTTCCAGGGCTTTCTCAATACCCACTGCCACCCCATAGGGTCTGGGAGAAACCATGGCTTCCACCACGTCAGCCACGGCTAAAATCCTGGCCTCAATAATAATATCCTCCCCTTTAAGCCCGGCAGGATAACCGGAGCCATTCCACCTCTCGTGGTGCTGCAGGGTCGCCTGAGCCACTGGCCAGGGAAACTCTATTTCTTTTAGCAAATCATACCCCAGTTGAGGATGAGTCTTGACCATGTTACCTTCGACAATGGTCAACAATCCCACCTTGTTAAGGATCTCTGAGGGTATGGCGGCCTTGCCGACATCGTGCAGGTAGCCCATTATTTTCATGCCTTCCACCCGGTCCTGGGAGAACCCCATTTGCTCAGCGATGGCGCCGGAGAACTGCGCCACTCGCCGCTGGTGCCCCGAGGAGTAGGGATCCTGCATTTCCGAGGCGGTGGCGAAGGCTTCTACTAACCTGATAAAGCGAGTCTCCAGATGGGTGAACTGGCTTTGCAGAACTTCATCTTCCTGCCGGCTCTGGGGGTAGCCGTGCACCAGCCAGTTGAAGCCCATTAGCTCACCCGCCGGGTTCCTGCGCCCGGCAATGGCCAGGAAAACAGGACGAGGGCTTCCCCCCGGCGGCTGCAAGCGGACCAGCCTTACCTTAACTCCGCTTCCCTGCCTCACCAGGTCCATCATGGAGCAGAAGGTCTCCTGGTCACTTGGGCTGACAAAGGAACTCAAGCGCTTACCCAGCAAAAAATCCATCGGCGTTTGCAACAAGTCGGAGGCAGCCTGATTGCTGTCTTGAACAGTCGCCCCGGTGTCGGTCACCAGGTAGCCGCCGGGGGCGTCGCGGAAAAGCTCCCGGTAATACTCCTCCTGGGCCTTATATTTAAGGGCAGCCGCGGCTTCCTGCTCTTTTTGGCTGCTCAACTCCTTAATTATCCCCTTGAGCGCCTTCAATGAACCTGAGAATCCCTGAACTACCTGGTCAAGATCAGACTCGGGCTGGAGAGGCATCTTTCTTTCAGGGTCACCGAGAGTTGCGGCAGATCCCGATGTTTCCGGCGGGTCCTTTGGACCTTGGTTGGGCATCTCGATCTCCTTGTTAGCTATTCTTGCTGGCCCGCCGGGAAAGGGGCTGTCTGTCGGCCCTGCCATTCTCCTGGGAATTCATCAGTGGCCTTTTGACTAAGTAAATTGTTCGGGAACCATTAACGAATTTTGGAGCTTGTGAGGGTTCCTCAAGCCGGACCTGGCTTACCAGTTTTTGCAGGTAGGCCCATCTTTCGGGTCGTTGCCGGGCGTCTCCCAGAGGTGCATGCCAAAGCAGAGAAAGAAGGAGGTCGGAGTCCGTCAAGCCCGCCTCCAGTGCGGCCCGAAAGAGTTTTCCATAGTAGTCACCCATGGACGCTTCTCCATGGGCGAAGGCCTGAAGCACCGCCTCGAAGGGGGATATAAGACAATAGAGTTCTCGCCAGGAGACCCGGAGCTTGTTACTAAGGTCAGAGCCAGTGGCGGTCGGTCCCGGCAGAGCCTTCAGGCAATTCAAGAATGCTAAGGGCAAGGGCGGCGGCGGGCTGTCCCAGGGTGGCTTCTGCCACCGCCAGCGCTCCTGAGTGAAAGGGTCCAGGGAAGGCGGCAGCAGCGTGGTGGCTCCCTCGGCGTAAAAATGCCCGTTAATCGGAAAGGGTCGGAACTCCGGGGACAGGAGGTAAAAGTGTTTTTCCAGACCGGTCCCTAATTTTGCCACGCACTGGGACCGCCATGCACCCCATTCGTCCAGGCGGGAGCTTTCCTCTGCGTTGGCTATTTCCAAAACCAGCAATCCGGACAGACTCCCGGTATGAACTGCCAGGTTTATCCTGGCTGGGTTCACCCTCGGATCTTCCAACCTGGTTATCCAGGTGTCCACATCTTGAAAACCATAGTCCAGATCCTTCCCCGTCTGGACATCATTCGCCAGCAAGGCCCAGCCGAGATCTAAATATCTAACTACATGATCCACCAAGATCTCGCGATGATCAGCGAAGGATGATTTAAGATTTAAGATGTGCTCGATCTCACCCTTCCCGATCTTGATATTAAGCGATTTTGGTTTCATCTCAAGCTTTACTCCCTAAGGGAATAGGTAATCCCCTAACATCTTCTGAACTCTGAAAAGCTTACCAATCCGGGGCGCCGGAAAAATATCCTTATGAATCCTTTAGCCCTGGCAAGTAACTATGATGCAAAAAAGAGCGCTGACCAGCCCGGCGCCTCCTGGTTCTGCCTAATAGCCACCTCGTCACGGCTAACATCCTGGACGCCACAACGCTGGTAACTTAGTCGGCACAAGCCGACACCAGGATAACAATTTTGCTTTTAGCCGGGTTAAGATGGATTCCCGGATCGCTCGGTTTTCATCAAAAAGTGTCCATAACCTTTTCATTTCTTTAGAAGCGGCAGGCAAGGAATTTTCCAAAATTTTGCTGGCCAGCTTATTTGGTTGGGCAACCTGACTTTTCAGATTGATATTTATTGTTTGGTCAGTCTTGTTCTCTGTCCAAGTCATTATGCCGTTGATCCTCATCGAATCCTGGTTCTCGGCGCTCATCACGCGCAAGATCGCTTGCTTCCCTTGGAGGGTTTCAGGATCTCTGATGAACCCAAAGCTAGTAACTTCCAAAACCACCATTCCTGTGTAGAGGTTTTTGAGGCTTACCGGGATGGTGAGCGATTTTTGACCCTTATCCCCCTTAATTTCGAGCCGGAGAGACGGGGTAGGTGCACTTGAGTCCGTTGCCGATATCTCTGCATCTCGATGGGGATTCTCAACCATTGCCGTTATCGCTTTCATTTCCACTGTACCTATGGATGTCGTTCGTTCCTTCAGGCTTCGCAAGATGTCTTCCTTGCTGAGATATCCTTCCATGGAAGGCAGGAACCTACCTGGGCCACCGAGGCTGGTAGAGCTCTTCTCTTTTACTGGCATGATAGCCCTCCAGGGCTTTGGAGTCTGGTTCTTCAAACTGTTTAAATAATAATTTTCCATAGCGAACTTTTAAATCAGAAGATTTACTGATTTTCACCCTCATTTTGGCTGAAATAAAGGAATCCATCAGATTGCCAGGGTTACCTTATCCGCAGAAGGAACTATAGTTCTGCTGCCGCCTTCCCAGGACCCCTTTAATTGTTCTTTTATAATTTTCCAAAAAATTTATCTATAAGCACAACCCCCCGGATTTGACTGCCATTTCCCTGATAATGACGCAGTGAAGCCCCTCATGATTCGGAGAAATGAGGGCAAGTTATCCTGGAAATCCGGGAACGCCGAGCCTCCGGGTCGGCTTTGAGAAAATCGGCCGGTATTTACTGAAAGTTCAAGTTGCTCCGGAAGGAAAGATAGCTTAAAGTAGTTTCCGGGAGCCACCGGACCTGATTTCTGCAGCCGGTGGAGGGCCGATCCGAGGAGCCGAAAAAAGCATGCCGAACCTCCGGAGCCGTGGCAGGATTTGCCTGGCCTGGCTGATTTCCGCCTTACTGACTGCCGGGTGCGCCCAGGTCGGACCGGATTACCTCCGGCCGGAGACCAAGGTCTCGGAGAACTGGCTGGAGGCGGGCGATCAGCGCCTGAAGACGGAGGACGGGGCTTACCGGAACTGGTGGCAGGTGTTTAAAGACCCCATCCTGGACCAACTGGTTGACACGGCCTACCGGGAAAACCTGAACCTGAGGATTGCCGGGGTGCGGGTGCTGGAGGCCCGGGCCCAACTGGGCATCGCCACCGGCCAGCTTTATCCGCAAATCCAGCAGGCCACCGGCTCGGCGCCAAAAAACCGGGAGAGCGCCGGGGTCCCGATTCCAGGCACGTCGATAAGTGCACCGAGATTCGGCGGCCTCAGCTATTGGCAATCCCAGGTCGGGCTGACGGCCAGTTGGGAAATCGACTTTTGGGGCAAATTCCGCCGGGCCATTGAGTCCGCCGACGCCAGCATGCTGGCCGCGGTGGCCAATTATGACAGCACCCTGGTCAGCCTCACAGCCAGCGTGGCGAATTTCTATATCTCGATTCGCACCCTGGAAAAGCGCCTGACCATCGCCCAGCAAAACGTGGAGACTCAAAGGGAAAGTCTAAAAATCGCCCAAGCCCGGTTTGAAGGCGGCACCACCTCGCAGCGCGACGTCGAGCAGGCCAAAACGGTCCTGGCCAGCACCCAGGCGACCATCCCGGTCCTGCAAACCCAACTGCGCCAGGCTAAGGATGCCCTCTGTGTGCTGCTGGGAATACCGCCCAGCCGCGTGGCTGCCAAAATAGGGGGCAAAGCCGCGGTCATTCCGGCGCCACCGCCCCAGGTGGTGGTCGGCATCCCCGCCGAGCTGCTGCGCCGGCGGCCCGATATTCGCGCCGCCGAGTACGCCGCCGCGGCCCAATGCGCCCAGATCGGCGTGTCCAGGGCCGAACTCTTCCCAGCCTTCTCTCTGTTAGGGAATTTCGGCTTGCTTTCCAGTGATGTGGGCAAGAATGCCCTCGGCGAGATGTTCAACTGGCGCAACCGTAGCGGCGCCATCGGGCCGTCGGTCCAATGGAATATTCTTAACTACGGTCAGATCACCAACCTGGTGCGGGTCCAGGACGCCCGGTTCCAGGCGTTGCTCGTCACTTATCAAAACACCGTGCTCAGCGCCCAGCAGGACGTGGAGGACAATCTGGTGGCTTTCTTGAGGACCCAGGAACAGGTCAAGTTTCTGGAAGAAAGCGCCAATGCCGCCTTGAACTCCCTGAGTCTGGCCGTCATCCAATACCGGGAAGGCATCACGGATTTCACCACCGTCCTCACGGCCCAGCAGTCTCTGCTGAGCGCCCAGGATAGTCTGGCCAGCGCCCTGGGCAACATCTCCGGCAGCCTGGTGGGAGTCTACCGGGCTCTGGGCGGCGGCTGGGAAATCCGGGAAGGCCAGGATTTTGTCCCCGCCGCCACCAGGGAAGTTATGGAGAAGCGCACCAACTGGGGAAACTTGCTGACGCCGCCCAGCCTGCCGCCGCCCCCGCCGGAGGAGCAACCAAGACTGATCCGGGGCCCGGATTGGTAAATGGAGGACGGAAGACGGAGGACCGGAAACGAATTTCCTCTGGTTCCCAGCGGGATGGGAACCAGCAAAAATGTAGCGCCGCCGCCCTCGGCGGCGTCAACAAGAGGCGGGGGTTTCAGCCTGCGTCCGCACAGGCGAGACGCCTGTGCCACCAAAGACATTTTTAGAGCAGTAAAAAAGCATGTCTACATTTAGCAATTACGAGGACCTCGTTCTTTACTGGTTTGGACTGTCGATCTTCATTTTTGTTGTCAGCGGCCCTATCCTTTGGCGATGGCTTCGTAAGCGCGGGGTAAAGCCTATTTTTGGTCATCAAGTGTACCTGGATATTTTGGAATACGAATATTTTAAATATTGTCGTAGTCAGAGGAGAACCTGGAAAGCTGTAATTATTATACAAATTATCTTGGCAATCAATTGTGATTATGGCAGTGACCTTTGCTTACCCCATTCTGGCCAGGAAATAGTCAAACTTTGTGGGAGTCTCATAAAATGACAAGCCCGAAGCCTTTCAAGATATGGAGACTTACTATCCGAGTCATGCTCGGCTCCCTCTTAACTGCCACCCTGGCCTGCGGCGAAAGGAACGTCTACGCCCCGCCGCCGCCGCCCCAGGTTACCGTCAGCCAGCCGGTGCGCCAGCCCGTGACCGATTACCTGGAATTCACCGGCAACACCCAGGCGATCAATACCGTGCAACTCCGGGCCCGGGTGCAGGGTTATCTGGAAAAGGTCTTCTTCCAGGATGGCGACCAGGTGAAGAAAGACCAAATGCTGTTTCTCATTCAACAAAACACTTATGAAGCCAAGTTGAAGCAGGCTGAAGCGCAGGTTTTGCAGCAAAAAGCCAGTCATGATTATGCGGGAATCCAGGTGGCCCGCTACACCAAGCTGGTGCAACAGAAGGCTGCGGCCCAATCGGACCTGGACAACTGGCGGTTCCAGCGGGACTCCTCCCAGGCCGCCATCGTCGCGGCGGAGGCCAATCGGGACCTGGCCAAACTGGATTTAGGCTATACCAAGGTCACCGCGCCCTTCGACGGCCGCATCGACCGGCGGCTCGTGGACCCCGGCAATCTGGTGGGCGCCGGCGAATTTACTCTCCTGGCCCAGGTCAATCAGATTGACCCCATCTACGTGTACTTCACCATCAACGAGTCGGATTTGCTGCGCGCCATGGGCAAAACGGGCAGAGCGACAGTTCAGTCTCAAAGGATAAAAGTGCCGTTATCTCTCGGCCTGGCCAATGAAGAGGGCTATCCACGCCAGGGTTACCTGGATTTCTCGGCCATCAGTGTCACCCCCACCACCGGCACCCTGCAACTGCGCGGCATCTTCCCGAATCCGGATTTCAAGATCTTGCCGGGATTGTTCGCCCGGGTGCGGGCGCCGATAGAGGGTGCGGAGAAGACCGCCCTACTGGTGCCGGAAGTGGCCATCGGCTACGACCAACTGGGCTCCTATGTCCTGGTGGTGGACGACCAGAACGTGGTCCAGCGCCGCTCGGTCAAAATCGGCGTCCAAAAGGAAGATCTCCGGGTGATCACAGAAGGGCTGCAGGGTGATGAGCGGGTCATTACCAACGGGCTGTTGCGGGCCATCCCCGGGAGGCCGGTCACCCCCACCAAGGAAGGCCAACCGGCGGCTCCGGCCAAAAATGGGTCCACCCCTCAACCCAAGGCAGGTAAGAACGGCAAATGATCTCCCGGTTCTTTATCGAGCGGCCCATCTTCGCCAACGTCATCGCCTTCGTCACCATTATTCTGGGGCTGGTCTGCTTCTATGGTCTGCCGGTGGCGCAGTATCCCCCGATCGTGCCGCCCACCATCTCGGTAAGCACTCGCTATCCCGGGGCCAGCGCCGAGGTGGTGGCGGCCACCGTGGGGATTCCCATCGAACAGGCGGTCAACGGGGTCGAAGGCTCCGTCTACATGTCCTCCACCAGTTCCAGTGATGGGAGTTACGCCCTGACCATCACCTTTGAGGTGGGCACCAACCTTAATACCTCGGTGGCTCTGGTGCAGAACCTGGTGGCCAGCGCCAATGCCCAACTCCCCGCCGCGGTGCAGCCCCAGGGAGTCACGGTCAAGAAGGTCTCCACTGACATCCTGCTGGTGGTCAGCCTCTATTCGGAAGATGACAAGTTTGACGACTCCTTCCTCTCCAATTACGCCGTTATCAATCTGCAAAACCCCCTGGCCCGGCTGCCCGGCGTCGGCCAGATCCGGGTGGTAGGCGCCGGCCCTTACAGCATGCGGGTCTGGCTGGACCCCAACAAACTCCATGATTACAGTTTGACCACTTTAGATGTGGTGGGGGCCATCCAGGGCCAGAATGTGCAGGTGGTGGCCGGCCAACTGGGCGGGCCGCCGGTGCCTCACGAACAAACCTTCCAATTCACGGTCAACGCCCTCGGGCGTTTGGCAGACGTGGAGCAATTCGAAAACATCATCATTAAGAGCGCCCGCGCCGAAAGTGCGCAAATCGTCCGGATCCGGGACGTGGCCCGGGTGGAGCTGAGCCAGCAGTCCTACAGCAATTTTGCCGGGATGAGCGGCCACAAGGCGGCGCAAATCCTGACCTACGCCCTGCCCGGCGCCAATGCCCTGGCGGTCGCTGAAGGGGTGCGCCAGGCCATGGCGGAAATGAGCAAGGACTTTCCACCCGGCCTGACCTTTGCGACTCATTATGACACCACCAAGTTTGTGGAGCAGGCGATTCACGATGTCTATACAACCCTGTTCGCCGCCGGCATCCTGGTACTCATCGTCATCGTAGTGTTTCTCCAAAATTGGCGGGCGACCCTGGTGCCGGCCACCACCGTCCCGGTCACCATTATCGGCGCCTTTGCCGCCATGGCCGTGTTGGGTTTCGGCATCAATTTGATGACCCTGTTCGCCCTGATCCTGTGCATCGGCATCGTGGTGGACGACGCCATCGTCATTGTGGAAAACGCCTCCTACCATATTGAGCAGGGCCTGCCGCCCAAAGAGGCGACCATCAAGGCGATGGGGGAAATGACCGGGCCGGTCATGGGCATCACCGTAGTTCTCACCGCGGTCTTCCTGCCGGCCGCCTTTCTGCCCGGCATCACCGGGCAGCTCTTCCGGCAATTCGCCCTGGTGATCGCCTCCACGGCTATCATCAGCGCCATCAACGCCCTCACCCTGAAGCCGGCGCAGTGCGCCTTGTGGCTGCGCCCTCATGAAGAGAAGCGACCCAACTTCTTCTACCGGGGCTTTAACCGGGTCTATGGAGTCATGGAGGGCGCCTACATCAGGCTGGTCTCCCGGATGGTGCACCGCCCTAAACTAATGCTGCTGGTCTTTATCGCCATCATTCTGATCAGCGGCTTGCGGTTCGCCTACCATCCCACTGGCTTTTTGCCCACTGAAGACCAGGGCTTCGCCATGATCATCGGCAAGCTCCCCGACGCGGCTTCGCAGCCCCGGGTGGTGGCGGCGACCCAGGAAGTCAGCGCCATTCTCAAGAAGACCAACGGCTTAAAAGCCTGGGTGACCATCGGGGGCTTTTCCATTCTGGATGCCGCCAACGTCTCCAACATGTTCACCATCTTCGTGGTTTACGATGATTGGGATAAGCGCGGCGCCGCCTTGAGCCAGGATAAAATCATCGCTAATCTTCGCCAGGACTTGGCCGCCATCAAGGACGCCGGGGTTTTTGTGGCGGTGCCGCCTCCCATCCGGGGCCTCGGGCAGTCGGGCGGCTTCCAATTAATGATCGAGGACCGGCAGAGCCTGGGGCTGGCCGAACTGCAGAAGGCCGTCTCGGAGGTCATCAACGCCGGTTCGGCTCAGTCCGGTTTGCGGAACCTGGCCACCACCTTCAGCGCCCGCAGCCCCCAGCTCTACCTGGATATCGACCGAACCAAGGCGCAATCGCTGCAGATCCCCATGAGTAATGTCTTTGACACCTTGCAGGCTTACCTGGGTTCTTCCTTTGTCAATCTGTTCAACAAGTTCAATCAGGTTTTCCAGGTTTATGTCCAGGCCGACGCCCCTTACCGCTTGCAGCCGGAGGATATCAAGAATCTTTATGTCCGGAACGTCCGGGATGAAATGGTGCCGATGGGCGCCCTCCTGCAGGTGCACCGGTCTCTGGGCTCCGAACTGGTCACCCGTTACAATCTCTATCCCGCGGCGCAGGTTTTCGGCACCGCCGGACCGGGATTCAGTACCGGGCAATCCCTTAACCTGATGGAGCAGGTGGCGACCAATACCCTGCCCCGGGGGATGTCCTACGATTGGACCGCCACGGCCTACCAGGAAAAAAAGGTGGGTCCGCAGGCCTATTTCATCTATGCCTTGTCCATCACCCTGGTGTTTATGGTGCTCGCCGCCCTCTATGAAAGCTGGACCAGCCCCGCGGCCGTCATCCTGGTGGTGCCCCTGGCCCTGGTGGGGGTGCTCCTGGCCCTGATGATCCGTGGCTTTGACAACAACCTCTACACCCAGGTCGGGCTGGTCCTGATGATCGCCCTGGCCAGCAAGAACGCCATTTTGATCGTGGAATTCGCCCGGCAACTGCACGAGCAAGGCCTGTCCATTACCGAGGCCGCCATCGAGGCCACCCGGCGCCGCTTCCGCCCCATCGTCATGACCTCCTTTGCCTTCATCTTGGGGGTGGTGCCGCTGCTGACCGCCGGGGGCGCCGGGTCCGCCAGCCAGCAGGCCATCGGCACGGTGGTCATCGGCGGCATGCTCTCCTCCACTCTCCTGGCCATTCCCTTCGTGCCGGTCTTTTTTGTGCTCATGCAGACCCTGAGTGAAAAACGACTCCAGGCGAAGCAGCCGCAGCACTAGCCCGACCTTCTGCCTTCACCGCCGCCCGCCGCGGCAGAGACGAAGACTCTTTTCTCTGGTCAAATTAGGCACAAATACCGATAGGAAATAGGTATAATCACCGATTTCGAAAATTTATTAATATGTTATACTTGGTTTCTAGAAGATAGAATGGGGAGAAATATATGAAGGATAGAGGATTTCTCGGTCTATTGAGGCCCGTTGTGCTAGTGACGGTGCTGATTTTTGGACTGCCGCCGGCCCTGGCCGGAGCTCAACCGGTGGCCGCGCCTACCGCCGCCGTCATCCAGCCGACCATGCAGCTGGAGATCCCGCCCCCCCAGCTCCGCACCTGGCAGGAGATGAAGGCGGCCGCCGCCTTAGAGGCTGCCGGCCCCCCGCCGCCGCCCCGGGTAATACCTTTCCGGCCCACCATGGATGCGGCTGCCTATCGGCAACTGAAGGCCACCGCCGCCCGGAATCTAGCCCCGCAAGCCCCGGCAGCGCCGGGGATTACCGCTTTGGCGCCGCTGGCGCCCACCGTTTTGAGCAATACGGTCAATTTTGAGGGCGTTCAATACGGAAACGGCCCAGGTCAAGCCGGCCTATTTATTCCACCCGATACGGAAGGCGCGGTGGGACTCAACCATTTTGTGGAGATCGTCAATACGCATCTAGATATTTATGAGAAGGCCGCACCCAACAACCATGTTAGTGGCGTGGATCTAAATTCTTTCTTCGGGTATACCAAGCCTACCTGGCCAAACGCAACATCTATGTTCGACCCTCGGGTGATCTTTGACGCAGTTTCACGGCGCTGGATCATGTCCGCCGACGCCTTTGCCGAGACAGCAGCGACCCAGTGGTTCTTCTTCGCGGTCTCCCAGACTGCCGACCCCACGGGAGCTTTCTTCATTTACCAGGTCAACGTGAGTGACGGGTTCGGTGTTGCCAACGACGTCGAGTGGGATTTTCCCCAGGTGGGCCTGGATCAGCATGCCGTCATCTTCACCGCCAACTTCTTTAATAAAGCAGGTGCCTTTGTCGATGCCCGCATGTTCACCGTGGCCAAATCCCTGTTGTATAACGGCCCGGGCACGACTCTTACTCCCACCATGTTCACCGGCCTGGCAAAGGTGCCTCCAGCCACCCTATCGGCGCCGATAGTGCTGGATGCCAATCCCAATACCTACCTGGTGGCGGCTCCTTCGTCGGGTAGTCAAGTGACCATCTACACCTTGACGAACTCCGCCGGGAATCCTCCCCTGCTGAGCGGCCCCGCCTTCATCCCGGTGTCGCCCTATTCGGTTCCTCCAAATATTGCTCAATTTGGGACGACTGCTACTCTCGACCCCTCTGACGGTCGTTTTGTCAATGCCGGCACCCAGATCGGCAATTCCCTCTTTCAGGTCCATTCGATTGCCAGCGGCGGGTTCGCCAGATGCAGATTTTATGAATTCGACACGGTAAATAAGCAAGTCATTCAAAGCGGGAACTTTGGCAGAAGCAGCACCTCTTACGACTTCAATGCCTCCATCGCCGCCAACCGCCACAAGGATGTCTTCGTCACCTGGTCGGCCACCGACCCCACCAATAATGCCAATGCCGAGGTGCGTTTTTCCGGCCGCCTGCATACCGATCCCACCAGCGTCATCCCCAGCCCGGGCTCGCTGCTTGCCGGCGGCACCAGCGCCACTTTCTATAACGTCGCCGCCGACCCGCAGAGGTGGGGGGACTACTCCGCCGTCACCCTGGACCCGGCCGATCCCAGCGGGGCCACCGCCTGGATCGTCAATGAGAAGATTCTGACCAACACCACCTGGGGCACCCGCATCGGCAGCATCCGCCTGCCGGTTAAAACCCCTCTGCCGTTCGTTGATCTGTTGCTGTTATTGGGGGATTGAACACAACTGGGGCGAGATGACTTGACCCGGCTCAACTTATTAATGGGAGCAGAAAAAAGATTACTTCCCCCTCACCCTGACCCTCTCCCCCATTGGGGGAGAGGGGATAAAGTAAGGAACTATTTGTGCACTCATTTATAAGACCTGCGAGAGCGAACGTTCCCCTGATTTGTCTGGCTCTGCTGGTGGGACTGCTGGGTCTGGCCGCCGGCAGTCGGGCCGGCGATGGCGCCAGGCCGCCGTCGGCCGGGATGGGCGCCCTGACCGGGCTCGTCACCAGGTGGCCCACCTCCCCGGTGCAGGGTCCGGGCCTGCCTGCCGCCGCGGCGCCGGCCCCGGGAGTCAAGCTGGTGGTTTACGGGCCGGGACGGCAAGAAGTCGCCACGGTGCTGACCGGCCAGGCTGGGCAATACCGCCTGCAGCTGCCGCCGGGTTCTTATCTTATCGAGCTGGCGCCCGACCAGGGCCGAGGCTTCAGCAAAGACCTGCCGGCCACGGTGACTATCACCCAGGGGCAGGAAACCCGCCTGAATCTCCGGATTGATACCGGTATGCGCTAGCCTGCGTCTCCACTCGGGGGGAAGGGCTATAATGTCATCCTGAGCGCCGCGCAGGATCTCGTTGGTGGCACAGGCTTTCTATCCCGGATTATTCACGAAATTTTTAAATCATGGCTATCTATTCGATATTACTACCTAATAATAATTGTTTCAAAAAGCAGAGTGTTTTATGGAGAACAGCCGCCCTCGGCTGTTTTTTTGCAGGCGAGGGCGCCTGCTCTCCATTTCCCTTATTTTGAGTGATGATTATTTGAATTTTTCGGGCTAGCCTGTGCCCATTTCGGCACAGCCTGGAAAGGCTGTGCTACCGAAAACCTGAGATTCTTCGGTCGCGCCGCTCCCTCAGAATGACAAATTATACCGGGTTGCGTTCAAACATGTAATATTGGTCACCGGGGTTGTAGGGGCGGGGTCTCCCCGCCCGTGGAGCGATGACCGGAGAATGGCGGGCGGGGAACCCCCG
>JAPLJC010000126.1 GCA_026388765.1 Deltaproteobacteria bacterium | reverse complement strand
ATAGATAAATTAGGAGGATTTGGACATGCTAACTCAAGAATCCCTTGATAAAATTTTGGAAGTTTTGGAAAAAATGAAAGTTTTTTATGGGAATGGATTATATTCACTCGAAGAGGCTCGGCATAATGCAACGAAAGAAGTGGCAAAAAAATATGATATTACTTACCAAACAATGGAGGATGGTTATCGGAGAAGACTTGGGTTAAAAAATATTCATGAATTTCATATTATGTTAGAAGAATGGATAAAGGGAGATGCTAAAAGCTTAATAAGTTTATTGGAAACCCATACAGACAAAGCCAACCATATGAGAATACACGAATTCTTTGATGGTGATAAAACATTAATATCAAATAATAAAACCGACCTGAAAAAACCAATATTAATTTATTTAAGTAATGATGTGTATAATCACTTGATAGTAATATCAAAACAAGGGAAAAAAGCAGCTGAATGGTTATCTGAAAAATGTGAAGTAATGATTAATGACGAATATCTCAATTATGTTAAAAATGAAATAGGAAAATTAACAGAGGAACAAAAGAAAAAATTGTTGGACAAGTTACTATGAATTATCCAGTTCTACCAACATAATATTAGGGTTGCAGTAGATACGCTGCACATTTTCTGCCGCCACGATTCATCCAAAACTTCGGAGGGGTTATGGAAGAAGAGATTGAAGGGAAGCGCACTATAGCGGAAGAACTCCTCATTAAGGCGAGTGTTCTTAAATGGTGCCCAATTCATGAAGATATCATTCTTTCAGGTGGTGCCAATATTGAGGATGCCTATAAACTCGCCAACTATCTATTTACTAATGGCAAGGACGAATGGGAATTGCAGCATGAATTCCAGGACCGCCGCGAAATGACGGATGCCATTAAAGAAATGTTTGAATGGCACGGCGGCGGGGCTGACGAATGCGCTTTGTGCATGAAAGACTAAACCTAATTTAGCTCGGCAAGTAGGCCGCCCACGTCGGTTTAAAATTCATTCGGTTTGTGGCGGCAGGGAAGCCAGAATCTCCAGCACTTCCTCCTCCTCCAGGTCATACCAGTCTTCGTAGGCGTCGGCCACGGCGAAGGACCAACCGCCCCGGACGTTGAGGCAGACGAGTTCGTCCACGATGGGCAGGAGGTCCTGGACTGTGCGCTCCGAGCCGGTGGGCACCGCGGCGATGATCCGGCCGGCGCCCTGGCGCTTCAGGAATTGCACCGCGGCCCGCATGGTATAGCCCGAAGCCAGGCCATCGTCCACGACTATGACGTCCTGGCCTGCCAGTTGGGGATAGGGTTTGCCATTCCTAAGGCGCTCTTCCCGCCGACGCATGCTGGCCGCGGCCTTCTCTGTCTGGGCGGCGATTTCTTCTTTGGCTAGGTTAAGCCGCGCCAGCAGGCCATCATTGAAGATGGCCTCCCCGGCCGGGTTCAGGGCGCCGAAGCCCGCCTCGGTGGTGGAAGGGAGCTGAATTTTCCGGACAATGATCAGCTCCAGGGGAATGGCCAGGCGCCGGGCAATCTCGGCGGCCACCGGCACGCCGCCGGCGGGAATGGCAAAGAGGTTGACACGTTGGCCCCGGTAGTTAAGGAGGCGCTCGGCTAGCAGTCGGCCGGCGTGGGCCCGGTCCGTAAAGACCTGGACACGGTTCTTTAAGCTGGGTTCTTCAACGAGTTTTCCCATGGGCGGCAAAATTCCTCGGCCAGGGCGGCCACCCGCCGGCGAAATTCCGCCTGGTTGAGGCGGGCGCCGGTCAGCCCTCCCTTGAGATTGATTTCTGAAAGATAGGTTTTGCCGTCCGGGCTGACCAAAAGGTCCAGGATGGCGTACGGAAATTTTCCCCGGGCCATGACTTCCCGGCAAAAAAGGAGCTGCGCCGGATCGAGTTCCGAGGCTTTCGACGAGCCGCCTTGAAAAAGATTCTTGCGGAAGCCGTGGGGGTTCACCCGCTCATAGGCTTCGGCATAGCCAGCCACCATGACCAGGCGAAAATCCCGGGCATCCTCGAGGAACGGCTGCACCACCAGGGGATAGGACAAGGGCTGGAGCCCGGCCAGACTATAAAGGGCCTCCAACGTTGGCCAGCGGCTCACCCCCAGACCCAGGTGAGCCCGCTCCCGCTTGCTGATTACCGGGCCCGGGTATGCCGCCTGCGCCTGAGCAAGACGAGCCGATAAATCGGCCAGCCCGTAAGCCACAAAGGTGCCGGGCACCATGAACTCCCGCAAGACCTCGGCCTGGGCCACCTTGGAGCGGGCCAGGAGTTGGGCCAGAGCCGGCGGAAACAGGGCCACGCCGCGGTCCGCCAGATCCAGCAGCTTGAAATCTTCGCCAAGCCTAAGGGCCAGGGGACCCAGGACCGCGTCTCCGGGACCCAATTCCTGAAAATCTCTACGAAATTCAGTAATACTGCGGATTAGGCGGGGCTTCCGGTTCATTAAACCTCAGTGGGCGGTAAGTCTGGGTTGTTGGTCACATTTTAACTCTGGCGGGCTGAAATGTCGCCGGTTTTTTCCGCGGCTTGGAACCGAATAAAAAAGCCTGCCCCAATATAGGACAGGCTTCTGTAGGGGCGCACCTGCGTGTGCGCCCTCAATTTGGGCAGACACATGGGTCCGCCCCTACAAAAATAATGCTTACAGACCGACAATATTTTTGTGCAGCTCCTTGGTCTTTTCCAACCGGGCGGCGTCCCGCTCCGCCACTATGGCCGCCAGACGGTCCTGGATGCGCTTATAGAAGGTGCCGTTGATGTCTTCGCCCCGGGCGTGGGCGTCGATGAGCTGCCGGTAGCAGCAGATCATCTTGCCGATCATGCTCACCGCATACTCCCGGCCCTGGACCTTGATGGTGGCCAATCCCAGATCGAGATACTGCTTCAGCTCATCCCCCAGGATGGCAAAGGCCACGTTAGGATGCAACCGGATGCGGTCGTTCATGGCCTCGATTCGCTCCGGGGGTTGTCCCCGCTGGGAAAGCAACTTGCGGCGCTGCTCGTCGGTGAGCATGCAGATCCGGAAGCAACTGCCGCTCCGGTCCGGCCAGCCCTCATATTCGACGATCTCGTTGCCGTCTTCGTCGTGGTAAACCTTGCGGATGTAAGAGTCGGCAATGAGTTCGTGAAACAGGCAATTGCCCACGCCGCCGACGCAGCGGTTGCCGTGGATCAAGACCTCGGTTCCCAGGCCCAACTCGTCCGCCTCCCGCTTGAAGCGGGCCAGCTTCGCCACCGTGTCGATTTCGGTGGAGGCGACAATTTGGGTGCAGCCGTAGCCCTTGAAACGGGCCATCTCCGCCTGAGTCTCAATATTGGCGCCGACGCTGGCGTGAATGACCAGCTCGGGGAACTGCTGGTGCACAGCCTGAATTACCGCCGGGGTTTTGACGATCACCCCTTCGATGCCGAAGTGGGCGTACCTCTCCACCTTTTGCAGTAATAGGGGAATTCTTTCCGGCGGGATTTCGGCGTTCAGGGCCACCCGCACCTTGCTCTGGTACCGGCCGGCGATGCGCACCGCCTCAGCGATGTCGCTGTCTTCCAGCTCCCATTGGCATTTCCGGCGACTGAAGCCTTTGGACCCGACGTACACCGCGTTGGCGCCGTTCTTACAGACTCCCTCCACCATGGCCAGGCTGCCGCCTGGAGCCAACAATTCGTTAATCATATCGATCCCACACCTCCCTGAGCCTCTGCCAAAAGGTTCCTAGGCTCTGCAAACCTTTCAAGCCAGTGCCTGTGGTAACCCCCAGGTATGGTGGGTTCCTGCCCCGCGCCTGCTGCTGTCGGATCCTTGAACTTCTTCTCCAGGCTCCGGCAGGGAATTATTATACTCTGACTTCAACATACATTGTAAGCCTGTCAAGGGTTTATTTCAATTGTTAATGTAAAAAAATTTATGCCAATTTTTTGCCTTAGCCCCGCAAATAGGAAATGGCAAAGGCGAAACAGAGCCCGAGTTCCACCGCCCAGGTGAGGAAATAGATCAACAACTCCAGGCGGGAGCCGTATTCATCCATCTCGACGATGCGGTTCGGTTCCCGGACGATGTCCCAAGAAGTCATTTCTTTGTCGGCTACCATAGTTCTCTCCTCTTAAAAAAAGTCAGCCAAGAGCTCCTTTATGGGACGCTCCGGTTGTTGTCGCACTAAGGGCCCGGCCTTGAGGACCGGATGGACTTCCTCCAGCAGGGGGCGGGACCGTTTAAAAATCACCCCGAGGGGAATGCGCTCGCCCCATTCCCTGGCCTTCTGGTAGGCCCAAAGCTCATTTTCCGGATCGTAGCCCGATTCCTTCTCCACTTCGTAAACCCGCGCCTGGTACCACTGATAGGTGTTGACATGGTTAAAAGTGACGCAAGGCTGCAACACCTCCAGCAGGGCAAAACCCTGATGGGTCAGGGCCTGTTTGTAAAGGCCGGTGAGGTGCTCCACCATGCCGGCAAAACCGCGGCCCACCCAGGAGCAGTCCTGGCTCACCGCCAGGGCCAGGGCGTGTAGGGGCGGACAGGCCACCCCTGCCGGCTGCAACAGGGTCTTGTAACCCTGGTCGGTGGTGGGCGAGGCCTGGCCCTTGGTCAGGGCGTAGACCTGGTTGTTGTGCACCACCAGGGTGAAGTTGGGGTTCCGGCGCAGGGCAGCCAGCAGGTGGTTGCCCCCTTCCCCGTAACAATCGCCGTCGCCGGCGTTGACCACCACGGGCAGCTCGTGGTTGGCGAGCCGCGCCCCGGTGGCCACCGGCAGGCTGCGGCCGTGGATGCCGTTAAAGGTGTTGCACCTGAGGTAATGGGGAAACTTCCCGGACTGGCCGATGCCGGAGACCATGAGAATGCCTTCCGGCTTTATCTCCAACTCCGCCAGGGCCTGCTTGCAGGCCTTGAGGATGCCGAAGTTGCCGCACCCCGGGCACCAGGCCGATTCTATCCCTTGATATAGCTCCAGAGGCAGCATCAGGCGTGGCCCTCCAGACCCCGCAGGATATCTTCCGGGGTAAACGGAGTCCCGTCATACTTGAGGACCAAATGATCCGCCGTGAGGCCGGTTTCCTGGCGCAGCAGGCGGTTGCACTGGCCGGTGGCGTTCATCTCCACCATCACCAGTTTTTTCGAGCCCGCCATGGCCTTAGCCACCTGGTCCGCCGGAAATGGCCACAACTCGCTCAGGTGCACCATGCGGGCCGGGGTCTTAGACTCGTTCAACCGGGCCACCGCCTCCTGCACCGGACCCAGGCTGGAGCCCCAGCAGGCCAGGGTCAGAGGGGCCGCCGCCGGACCGTAAGTGGTGAGGCCGTTGAGTTCGGTTACCAGCTTTTTCAGCTTACGCAGGCGCTTGTCGTGCATCTGCACCCGCATCTTCAGATCCTCGGTGAGGTGACCGTCGGGGGTGTGCTCGTCGGAGTCGCCCACCACCAGCTCCGGCCCGAAGCCCGGCAGGCGCCGGGGCGAGATGCCGTCGGCGGTGATGGCGTAGCGTTCATAGGTGCCGGCGCCGGGCCCTAACTTTAGGGCCCGGTCGATCTCCACGGTTTCGGGAAAATCCGCCACCTCGTGGGTAACATTGCTTTCGGCGAAATACTGGTCGGTGAGTAAGAAAACCGGCAACTGATAGCGGTCCGCCAGGTTGAAGGCTTTGGCGGCCAGGGCAAAGCCCTGGGCCGGGGTGCCCGGGGCCAGCACGGCCCGGGGAAAATCATCCTGCCCGGCGGAGAGAACGAAGCTCAGGTCCCCTTGACTGGTGCGGGTGGGGAGCCCCGTGCTGGGGCCGGGGCGCTGCGCCTCCACGATGACCAGAGGCGTCTCGGAGCAACCCGCCAGGCCCAGGGCTTCCACCATCAGGGAGAAACCGCCGCCGGAGGAGCCGGTCAGGGCCCGGACCCCGGCAAAGGAGGCCCCGAGGGCCATATTGATGGCGGCAATTTCGTCCTCCGCCTGCTCCACCACCACGCCCCACTTGGCGGCTCGCTGGCCCACGGCGTTCAAGACGCTGCTCCAGGGGGTCATGGGGTAGCCGCTCAAGAACTGCAGGCCCGCGGCCAGGGCCCCGAGGGCCAGGGCCTCGTGACCGCTGATGAGGAGCCGGGGCTGGGCCGGCGGGGTAATCCCCGCCAGGGAATGGCCGTTTTTGACGCCCGCCGCCAACCGGTAGCCCGCCGCCGCGGCTTTATGGTTCCAGCCCACCACTTCGGCGCCTTTGGCTAAGAAGGCCTCCAGCAGGAGCTGCATCAGGGGTTCCAGGGGCACCTGGAGAAGCCCCAGGATCGCCCCGCTGGCCCCGGCGTTGACGGCGATCTCGGCGGCCTTCTTCCCCGGCAGCAGGGTATCCGGGTCCAGGGCCAGTTTCAGCCCCTGGCTGGGCAACTCCTTGACCTTGGAGGAGTCGTAGATCAGGACGCCATCCGCGGCCAGTTCGTCCTGATGCAGCTGGACGGTCTCCTGGTTCAAAGCCACCAGCAGGTCCACCCCTTCCCGGGAGGAGAGCAGCGGCCGGTCCGCCACCCGAATCTTATTGAACAGGTGCCCGCCCCGGATGCGAGACTGATAGTCCTGGACGAACAGGACCCAACAGCCCTGGCGCACCAGGGTCTTGGCCAAAGGCACGGTGATGGCATGCACCCCCTGCCCTGCCGCCCCGCCGATCAGGATGTTGAAATCAATGGCCATAATCCCGCCTTCTCCGGACGGACCCGTCTGATTGTGAATAATTACTCAAGGACCACGGTTTGTCAATATGAATAGTCTGCTTTAATCCGCTTATCTTAAAGATATGCATTGGCGGGGGGCTCAGCAAGGTTGGGCCAGAGCGTCGGGAATGGTCGGTTTAAACAAAAAGGGGCGGTTCAAGAACCGCCCCGACAAAACCTGGTGTCAGGCAATGGCTCAATTCGACTTGTGGCTGGTAAAGGAGTGCCACAGTTTCTTGAGAAGCCCTTCTTCCTGGCCCTGGCCCTGGCCCTGGGTCCCACGGACCTGGGCCGCCGCGCCCTCTTCCTTGGCCATTTCATCCAGCAGGTGCTGCTGCCGCGGCGTCAGGCTGCGGGGCACGACAACCCTGACTTGCACCAGGAGGTCGCCTTTACGAGAGCCCTTGGGATAAGGCACCCCCTCCCCTTTGATCCGGATGGTTTCGCCGGGTTGGGTCCCGGGGGGAATCACCAATTCCCGGGAGTCCTTGAGGGTAGGGATGGTGAGGTGGGTTCCCAGGGATGCCTGGACAAAGGAGATGGGCACCTCCAGGTGCAGGTCGTAGCCCTCCCGGTGGAAGACCTCGTGGGGCCTGACCGCCAGGACGATGTACAGGTCCCCCGGCGGCCCCCCGAAGGAGCCGCCGTTGCCCTCGCCGGGCATTACCAGGTGGGTGCCGCTGTCCATGCCCGGCGGGACCTTCACCTTGATCTTTTTCTTTTCCCTGAGGCGCCCTTCGCCGTTGCAGCCGGGGCAGGCTTCGGCGAAAAACTCCTTCATCCCCTGGCAGCGGGGACAAGTGGTGGTGATCTGAAAGATCCCGTGACTACGGGACACCACCCCCCGGCCGGCGCACTGCGGGCAGGGGATGCGCCGGGTGCCGGGTTTGGCGCCGGAACCGCCGCAGGTGCGGCAGTTCACCACCCGGGGGACCTCCACCGTCACTTCGGTGCCCAGGGCGGCATCGAGAAAGTTGAGGGTTAAATCATAACGCAGGTCGGTGCCCGCCTGGGGGCGGGGACCGCCGCCCATGCCGCCCATGCCGAAACCGAACATGTCATCGAAGATATCGCTGAAGGACCGGAAGATGTCGCCGAAGTCCCGGAAGCCGGTGAAGCCGGTGGAAGAGACCCCTTCATGACCATAAAGATCGTAAAGGCGGCGCTTTTCCGGGTCGTGCAGGACCTCGTAGGCCTCCGCCGCCTCCTTGAAGCGCTCTTCCGCGTCCTTGTCGCCGGGATTGCGATCCGGATGGTACTTAAGGGCTATCTGGCGGTAGGATTTCTTGATGTCGTCGACGGAGGCGCCGCGCGGCACCCCCAGAATGCTATAGTAATCTTTTTTTGCTGCCATAATGACGGGTTATTTGAGCCTCGCTTTGACGGATTTCTTTTTGTCGCCCAGGAAAACTTCTTTATCGCGGCGGTCGTCGATGGAAATGTGGGTCAGGACCCGCTGGACTCCCTTTTTAAAGGGAAGTTCGTGCAGAGCCTGGGCCATGCGCAGCAGCGTAGCCGGGACGCCGTGGACCAAGGTGCCCATGTCCGTGAGTTCGTATGGAATGTTTTCGCTTTCCAGGTATTTCACCATTTCGGCGATGTAGCCACCCACGCTGGGATGACCCAGTCCCAAAGGAACCACGCTGATTTCCATGATAGCCACGCCTTCCCTCCGGGCTGAGGGGACCGCTCAGGCGGGCGTCAGGCGGCCAGGCGGCGAACCACGGCCTTGAGACGATCCAGATTAGGGGATTTTACCACAAAATCGTCGGCGCCCCAAAGAGATAAATCATGGGGCGGCAAATCATAGGAATAAATAATTACGCGCGTATCCCTACGGCTGCCCTTAATCATCCTGCCGGTCTCCAGTCCGGAAATGTCCGGCAATAGCATTTCCAGGATGACCACGTCGGGCTCGAAGGTGTCCGCCAGGCGCACTGCCTCCCTGCCCCGGCCGGTCACCTGCACCTCATAGCCCTCATCCTGCAGTTCCTCCAAGCAAAGCTGGCGGATGTGGGGCTCGCTGTCGGCAAACACTATCCTTGTCATGGCAAGCACCTCCTTTGGACAAAGGTGTGCTCCCCCTTCTTCGAGTTGATTATAACATAATTATTGGAGGCCGGCTTGTCCAGTCGTCCAACCGCGCCGACGACGATTTTCCTAGAATCGCTAATTGGTGCAGTGATACCGCCGGTCTTAGCTGGTGGGTTTATCAGTAGAGGCGAGGCGGTAAACCAACCGGGCACCATAAGCGGCCTGGCGCCGCCTACGGTGCCCTACCCGTGGTTGGCTCATTTTAGGTGAACAGGCAGAGCTTGGCTTCCATGGCGTACTTCATAAATTGCGCCGCGTCCCAGATCAACACGTCTTCGATCATGTCCTCATCCTTCATTTCCATCATGTCGAAGGTCATCTTGCAGGCGATGAGTTCCACCCCTTCCAACTGGGCCATCTCCATCAAATCAGGCAGGGTGGGAATCTGCGCCTTCTCGATCTTTTTCTTCATCATGGCCGTGGCCATGGTGGACATGCCGGGCACCGCCCCCATGACCCCAGAGGGGATGAACCTGGCCTTTTCAATGCCGCCCTTGCGCACCAGGTTGACGCCCATGAAGGTGTAAAAAACCTTGGTCTCCATCCCCAGCCGGGCGGCGTTGATCCCCAGGATGAGGGCGGGATAGGCTCCGTCCATGGTGTCCCGGGAGCAGATAAAACAAGCTCTTTCCTTTGGTTGATCCGGTTGATTCATTGCTGCATCCTCCTTAAATAAACGATACCTATATTCCGGTTGATATCGCCGGACTTCCCCAGAACCCGGCCAAGCGGGACTGCGGAGCGGGCCGGCGATCCAGGTTATGAGCCGACGATCTTTTACGCGGCCCCGATGAACTTGGTCAGCAAGGTCACGGTCTTCTCCAACCTGCGGTAGAGCTCTTCGGGGTTGGATTTTTCACCTATTTCACTGTAGCACTTCGTCAGGTAACTCTTTAACACCAGGGCGGTCACCGATTTCAAGGCGGCTTGGGCCGCCCGCAGTTGGGTGAGGATCTGCTCACACTCCTTGTCGCCGTTGACCATGCCCTGGAGCCCCCGAATCTGGCCTTCGATCTTCCGCAACCGGGACAAGATATTACGTTGCATCTCCTCCCGCAGTTCATCCGGTAGGTTCATCCTCCCACCCCCCTGTTTATTGAGATACCTCGATTTCTATCTACCATACCATACCATAGTATGGTATGCAAGAAGATATTTTGACCTAATCCGGCGAAAGTCTGGAAAGAGATTTTTCGGCTTTAAACAGCCTGTGGCAAGAGCGATTTTATGGTATATTTAACGGATTGAATTAGCGAAGCCGGGCGTCTGCGCGGCCAGGAAACGAGTTCTCCGGCCGCGATTTGCCAGAGATCGCCGAGGCTGCCAGCCAATCCCGGACCGCGGCCAAGGCAGGATTTTTATTGGGAATGGAGAGGCAAAATATGCAGTTTGAAGGCACCGACCGTTATTATCTCAACCCGGAGTTGCGCGAGATCGTCAATATCGCCATCGCCATGGAAAAACCCCTCCTCCTCACCGGGGAGGCCGGCACCGGCAAGACCCAGCTGGCCTTTGAGATCACCCGGGCTCTCGGTCTCAAGATGGAAGAGGCCCGCTGCAAGTCCACCTTTAAAGGGGAAGAGCTCTGCTACGTTTACGATACCGTGCTACGCTTGAACGACTCCCGCTTCGGCAGCGGCGAGACGGAACGGAACGTCAACAACATTTGGGATTACCTGCGTTTCGGCCCCATCGGCCGCGCCTTCCTCTCCGAAGATCGCCGCATCCTGCTGTTGGACGAAATCGACAAGACCGACTCGGACGCGCAGGACAACCTGCTTGACGTCTTGGAGGACGGCTCCTTCATCATTCGTGAGATCAACCATAAAGTGATCGCCCGGCAGCGGCCGATTATCATCATCACCAGCAACGCCAAGCGGGAGTTGTCAGACCCCTTCCTGCGCCGCTGCTTCTGCCACTACATCCCGTTTCCAACCACCGAGGAAATGATCAGTATCGTTGGCCTGCACTTTCCCAGCCTACCCGAATCTTTTCTGGAAGTATCCCTGAAAAGTTTCTACCGCTTGCGAGAGCAAGGCTTCGAGAAGCCGCCCGCTACGGCCGAATTGCTCGATTGGCTCGGCTCCATGCAAGCCGGTGGGGTTGAGGCTCCCGGCACGGGCAAGAACCTGGCCCATATCGGCACCCTGCTCAAACGCACCGAAGATCTGTTGAAGTTCAAAGGGATCACCAAACCGGGGCGGATTTAACGGCAGGCTCCTACCTGACAACCGCCTTGAGGTGACGGCATGGTTGGTTTCATCTATCAGTTGCGCGAGGCCGGCATCCCGGTAAGCGTCCAGTATATTCTGGAATTCTACCGGGCCTTGCAGCGCGGCGTTGCCTCGAATTTAGAGCAGCTCTTCCTACTGGCGCGGCTCATCTTCGTCAAGCGGGTCGAGCACTATGATATCTTCCAGCAGGTGTTCGCCTCCTTTTTCCTCGGGTCCGATCTGGCGCGGCGCAAGATGATCGACTGGGAAGAGCTCCTGGCGGGGAAACCTTTCCGGGACTGGCTGCAGGAACAGATCGACAGTGGCCGCTTGTCTCCGGAGCAGATCAACGAGTTTGCCAATGATGAGTTGCTGGCCCGTTTCTGGGAGACCGTCCTGGCGCAACAAGCGCAGCACCACGGCGGCAGCACCTGGGTCGGCACC
>JAPLJC010000215.1 GCA_026388765.1 Deltaproteobacteria bacterium | reverse complement strand
CGTGCTGCTCGATGACCAAAACCATACTTATTTATCGCCGGTTTGCGCCAAGAAGGAGAAGAAAGAATATCGGGAATCCAGGGCTGCCGAGGCGCGCAAATTAAAGTATGAACCGGATAAAGAATGCTTGAGTAAAGCAGGATTCAGCCAGGATGACCGTTCCCTTACCGGTCGGTTTTGCGAAAGACTGGGGATGCTGCCGCCCCTGCCCAGCCGCTGGAATAAGGACGGCACCTGGAATTGGTAGGCAAAACATGGCCAAGCACAGTGCCGGCCTCTTGATGTATCGCTATCGGGACGACATTCTGGAGGTCTTCCTGGTGCACCCCGGCGGGCCGTTTTGGGCCGGGAAGGACCTGGGCGCCTGGTCCATTCCCAAGGGTGAGCATGGACCGGACGAGACCCCGGTGGACGCGGCCCGGCGCGAGTTCGGCGAGGAAACCGCCTGTCCGTCCACGGGTGATCTCCTGCTCCTGACCCCCCTGCGCCAGCCCAGCTGCAAGGTCATCGCGGCCTGGGCTTTCCAAGGGGACTGCGACGCCGGGGCCAGCCGGAGCAATACCTTCTCCCTGGAATGGCCCCCCGGCTCCGGCCGGCGGGTGGAATTCCCGGAGGTCGACCGGACGGCCTGGTTCTCCCTGGACGAAGCCAGAGCCAAGATCAGCCGGGGGCAGTTGGGCTTTTTAGAAGAACTGCAGCTGATATTGGCACAAAGGCCTGAACAAGCAAGAAAGCTATAGTCATTTCCCCCCTTTCCTAAAGGGGGGATTAAGGGGGGATTATCGGATGCTCCCTTACAACAAGAACCTCAAGAAATTTGCCCGAGAGCTTCGTAGCAATCAGACGGAGGCGGAGACTTTTCTCTGGCTTAAGCTTCGCAAGAGACAGATAAAAAATTGTCAGTTTTACCGACAGCGAATTATTTGCAACTATATCGTGGACTTTTATTGTCCCGAGGCCAAATTGGTGATTGAAATAGATGGAGGTCAACATTATTCGGAACCAGGGATTACCAAAGATGCCTTGAGAGATCAGCACTTGTCCGATTTGGGACTCAGGATTATCAGGATTTCCGCCAGGGAGGTGTTTGATAATACCGAAGGGGTCTTGGAGACAATTTACCAGCAATTGCCGTAATCTAATCCCCCCTAACCCCCCTTTAGAAAAGGGGGGAAAATACTTTTATGATTAAGGACTTTTTGCATTTCATCAAGAAATCATGAAAACGCAACCTTCAAAAAATAACCACGATCAACGCATCCTCATGGGCAACGAGGCCATGGGGCGGGGGCTGGTGGAGGCCGGGGTCACCCTGGCCGCCTCGTACCCCGGCACCCCGGCCTCGGAGATCCTGCTGGCGGTGGTGGCTACGGCCAAAGAGACCGGGGCCGCGATCCATGCCGAATGGTCGGTGAACGAAAAGGTGGCCTTTGAGACGGCCCTGGCTAATAGCTACACCGGCCGCCGCGCCGCCGTGGCCATGAAGCAGGTGGGCTTAAACGTCGCCTCGGACCCCTTCATGCGCTCCGCCTACTTAGGGGTCAAGGGCGGCCTCATCGTCATCTCCGCCGATGACCCCGGGCCTCATAGCTCCCAGACGGAGCAGGATTCCCGCTTCTTCGCCATGTTCGCCAAGGTGCCGGTCTTGGACCCCTCCAGCCCCCGGGAGGCCAAGGAGATGGTGCGGCAGGCCTTCGAGCTTTCAGAACTTTACGAGTTGCCGGTGATGCTCAGGCCCACCACCCGGGTCTGCCACGCGCGGCAGAATATTACCTGCGAGACGCCTCAGGTCCTGGAGAGGCCCGCCCATTTCGAAAAGAACGTGCGGCGCTGGTGCGCCACCCCCCAGTTCCTGCGGGAGTTGCACCGGGAACTGAACGGCAAGATCGACGGGATCGCCGCCGAGCTGGAGTTTTATCCCGCGTTCACCCCGGGCGACGGTTCCCATCCTGGGACCTGTCTCATCGCCTCCGGGGTGGCCTTCGCCCACACCTGGGACCTGCTGGAGGAGCTGGGGCTACTGGGCCAGATCGATTTTTACCAGGTGACCATGCCCTATCCCCTCAACCGCGATTTCGTTAAAGAAGTCAATCGGATCTATCAAAAAATCCTGGTCATCGAAGAGACCTATCCGGTCATCGAATTGCAACTGGCCAACGGCCGGGTCCAGGGACGGCGGTCCGGAGCCGTCCCCAACCAGGGCGAGCTGACCCCGGAGGTCATCCGTCCCATCCTGGAAAAATATCTCGATCTGCCGATTAAGCCCGCGGCCGCCGGCCCCCAGGGCGACGCCACCCGTCCCACCCTGTGCGCCGGCTGCGCCCACCGGGCCGCGTTATACGCCATCCGGGAGACCTTCCCGGAGGGGATCTTTCCGGGCGACATCGGCTGCTATACCCTCGGGATGAACCTGGGGGCGGTGGACACCTGCCACTGCATGGGTGCGGGGCTGAGCCAGGCGGCGGGCTTCTATCACGCCTTCGCCGCCAGCGGCGACGGGGACAAAATCCCCACCATCGTGGCCAGCATCGGGGACTCCACGTTCTTCCACGCCGGTATCCCGGCCCTGATTAATGCGGTCTTTCATGGGGCCCGGATCATCCTGGTCATCTTGGACAACGCCACCACCGCCATGACCGGGCACCAGCCCACCCCCCAGGTGGGCCTGACGGCCGCCGGCGCCCCGGGCCACCCGGTGTTGATCCCCGAACTGGTGCGGGCTTGCGGGGTCGGCTTCTTGAGGGAGTGCGACCCGTACGAAGTCCTGGAGTTCAGCGCGGTCTTAAAGGACGCCGACCAATACTGCCGCAGTGAGGGAGGCGGCCCGGCGGTGGTCATCGCTAAACACGCCTGCATGTTGGACCGGGAAGCCCGCCAGTCCCAAACGGTCTATGACATGTGCATCACCGATTGCGTCAGCTGCCTGCAGTGCCTGGAGAATTTCGAATGCCCGGCCCTCACCCTGGACGAAGCTACCGATAAGGTGGTCATCGATGGGGTGCGCTGCGTCGGCTGCGGGGTCTGCGTTCACGCCTGCGAGGCGGGGGCGATTGAGGCGAGGGCGAAGGAATAAACCTTGAGGGGAGGGCCGGGGGATCGGTGATCCCCCGCCCTCCCCTCAAACTCCCCTCCCAACCCCCTTTATAGGGGTTGGGGGTGGGGCTTGGGGAGGGGGTAGGGGCCATCGGCCCCTGGCCCCATCCCCAAGGTTATAAAAGAAGGAGCGACTTTGAAGCAGCAAATCATTGTTAGCGGCCTTGGGGGGCAGGGGGCCCTTACTGTGACGCGGTTATTGGCCGAGGCCGCCGCGACGTTGGGGTTGGAGGTCATCACTTCCGAGACCCATGGCATGGCCCAGCGCGGCGGCACGGTCATCTCCATGGTCAAGGTGGGGCCCTTCCGGGGTCCCTTGATTCCCGCCGGGGCCGCGGATGTGGGACTCTTTCTGCACGAGAAAAACCTCGGGGTGCACCGTGGTTACCTGGGTCCTGACGCCCGGGTCTTCGTCAACTCGGCCGCGCCGGGAGATTACCTCCGGGTGGATGCCCGCAAGCTGGCCGAAGAGATGGGGGCGCCGGTGGCCGCCAATCTCATCCTCCTGGGTTTTGCCGCGGCCAAAGACGGTCTTTTCTGTGGAGTGGAACTCCTGGAGCGCCTCATCGAGGAGAAGCTTGCACCGCGCTTCCGGGACACCAACCTTCAGGCCTTGCGCCGTGGGGTGGCTGCGGCGACGGAATAAAGGAATTCACCATGGAGACGCACAGAGGCACAGAGCAGTTGTTGGTGGCCCAGACGTCTCGCCTGGGCCGTTCCAAGAACAGCCGGGGCGGCTGTTCCACATTTTTCATAGCTGCCCGAATGGTGCGTGGAACGCACCCTACGTTTCGTCATTGCCGGCTTTTACTGGCAACTGGCAACTGACTACTGACTACTTTTATAGATGAAACTCCCCAGCAAAACCAGGGCCTATATTATCCGACACCACACCGGCCTGATGGTCTGCGGACTGTCAGTGGTTCTGCTGGTCACGCCGCTGGTGGTCAATAATCCTTATAACCTGGGGATTCTCAACCTTATCGGGCTCTATGTCATCGCGGTTCTGGGCCTCAATCTCTTCATCGGCTACGCCGGGCAAATCTCCCTGGGGCACGCGGCCTTCTTCGGCCTGGGGGCATACGGTTCCGCCATCCTCACCACCACCTATCAGTTGCCGCCCTGGCCCGCCCTGGCCCTAACCGCGGTGATCGTTGCGGTGGTGGCGCTGATCATCGGCGTTCCCACCCTGCGGCTCTCCGGCCACTACCTGGCCATGGCCACCCTGGGGTTCAACTACGTGGTCCACAGTGTTTTGGTCCAGTGGGACGCGGTCACCGGCGGGCCCAGCGGCCTCTCGGGAGTGCCGCCCTTGGCCCTCTTTGGTCTGAGCTTTGATAATGACGTGAAGTTCCATTTCCTGGTCTGGGGCTTCGCCATGGTGGCCCTGACCCTGTGCCTCAACCTGGTGCGTAGCGGCGTGGGCCGGGGATTGGCCGCTCTGGCCCAGGACGAAGTGGCCGCCTCGGCCCTGGGGGTGGACGTGGCCCGGGCCAAGGTGGGGGTCTTTGTGCTTTCCGCGGTTTTCGCCTCGGTGGCCGGCAGCCTCTATGCCCACTACTTCGGCTACGTCAACCCCGACACCTTCAGCATCTTCAAGTCCCTGGACCTGGTCATCATGGTGGTGGTGGGCGGCCTGGGCTCCATCTGGGGCACCCTGTTCGGGGTGGGGTTCATTACGGTGCTCCCTAACCTGCTGGACTTTTTCGAAACCTACTCAGACATCATTCACGGCGTGATCCTGGTGGTAATTCTGCTGTTCTTGCCGCAGGGCCTGGTCACCGGTTTGGCCGATTACTCTAAAATCCGCCTGGCCCGGCGGCGCCTGGCGGGAGCAAACCGGGGTTAAGCTATGCAACCTTCAAAATATTCACCACAGAGACACGGAGGGCACAGAGAAATAATATTTAATGCTCTGGGGTCTCTGTGTCCCAGCGTTTAAAAGTCATCATGGGAAAACCCCTGCTCCAGATAACCCGCCTCAGCAAGCACTTTGGGGGCCTGCCGGCCCTCGCCGAGGTGAACTTCGCGGTCGAGCGCGGCCAGGTCACCGCGCTCATCGGTCCCAACGGCGCCGGCAAGACCACCCTGATCAACTGCCTCACCGGGGTCGTGCGGCCCGATCAGGGGGAAATCTGGTTCGACGGCGAGAACCTGGCGGGGCTTCCGGCCCACCGCATCGCCCGCTTAGGCGTCTCCCGCACCTTCCAAAACCTGCGGATCTTTCCGCGCCTTGCCGTCCTGGACAATGTGCTTTGCGGCCTGACGGCCCAGGCCGGGGACTCCATGTTCCTGGCCTTGCTGCGTCCTCCCGGTTTACGCCACCGGGAGCGACGCCTCAGGCTCGCCGCCATGGAGGCCCTGGACACCTTCGGTCTGGCGGATAAGGCCGAACTGCCGGCCGGGGTGCTGCCCTACGGGGACAAGAAGCGCCTGGAGATGGCCCGGGCCTTCGTCTCCCAGCCCGTCTTGACTTTGTTGGATGAACCGGTGGCGGGCCTCAATCCCGAGGAGACCGCCCGGATCGCCGGCCTCATCCGGCAGATGCGGCTGTCCGGCAAGACCATGGTCCTGGTGGAGCACGACATGGAGCTGGTCATGGGGGTTTCCGACCGGGTGGTGGTCCTGGACGGCGGCAGCCGCATCGCCGCCGGGAGCCCCGAGGAAGTGCGCACCAACCCCCTGGTGCTGGAGGCCTACCTGGGCCGCATGAGCGCCACGGCTTGAGTTTGCCGGAAAAAAAGGGCGCACCGAGGGTGCGCCCTTTGCTTCAGAGGCCGGCGGCCAGGCGCCAAGGCGCTGGAACCGCTATTTCATGGTAATCTTCAGCCCGTCGGACCCCAGGTTGAGCTCCGCCCCGGTCTGATCCGAAATCAGGTTGATGACCACGCCTTTGTCATTGCGCATTACCAGTCCGGCCTTGCCTTTGCCCACCGCCACACCGGCACTGGCCGACACGTAGGTGCCTGCCAGGTCAGCAGCGTCCTTCAGATTGGTGGCCTTTCCCTTGGCGGTGATTTGGGAGATGCCCACCGCGGCCACATTCAGGCCCTTGATGTCAAAGTTATAGGTTGTGCCTTTGAACTTGAGAGTGCCGGTGCCCCAGGTCCAGCCGACCCCGACCGCCACCTCCTTGGCTACAATGGTAATCTCGCCGACGGGAGCTGGGGCTTGGGGTTGGGCTGCTGCTGCCGACACGGTGAACAGGAGGATCACCGCCAGGGCCAGATTCACGAAAACTTGCCGTTTGCGCATCAGTTGAGTCCTCTTTTAAATGGCTATTTGTTTGTAGCGACTGTCTTAAATGAGGCAAACGGCCTCCAGCACTATCTCATTTCGATTTTGAAGCCCTGGGGCCCGATGGTCAACTGCAATCCCTGTTGGACGGAATAGAGCTCAATCTGGACGCCCTTCTGGTTTCTCATGGACACGCCGCCCGCCCCGCCGCCCACGGTCAGGCTCGCCCCCACCGCGGCATAATTGCCGGCCAGGTCGGACGGTTTATTCAAGTAATAGACGTTGCCCACGGCGCTCACCGTGGAAAAGCCCACGTCGCCCACGGTGAGGCCGCTGACCTTAAAGTGGTAGGTGTTCCCCTGGTATCTAAGAACCCCGCTGCCCCAACTGGCGCCGACCCCGGCGGCGACGCTGGTCAGTTCAATGGAAACCGTGCCCGCCGGGTAGGGCAGTGCGGCGTTGCCGTTCGAGGCGGCCGCGAGAAGGAGCCCCACAAGTGCCAGACTCAGGAGAATTCTTTTCGAACGCATCTTTTCCATCCTTTAGCTTGGGTTGCAAGGTTAATTTCCGATTTAAACCCAAATTAAGACCCAGAAAGTTATTGTCAAGCCGCCCCGGTAAATTGAGGCGCACCGTGGAACCGGCGCCCTCCGACTTTAGCTGGACACGGCCACGGTTGATGGTTAAGATGTTGGCCAATCTCTGATAAGATCGGATCATTGCCATGAAACTATTTTTCTTGATCTTTTCCATCATCCTGGCTCTAAGTCTGCTCATCACCGGCCTGTTGTATCTGTTGCGCCGGCGATTCGCCAAGACCGACCTGGCCGTCGAGCATCTCCATCCCTCGGTCTTCAGCTTCTTCACAACCATCTATGCCTTCTTCCTGGGCTTTGCCATCGTCACTCTCTGGTCGGCCTTCCTCACCGCCCAGGTCAACGTCACCCGGGAGGCCGACTCGCTCCTCGTCGCCTATCGCCTCTCCAAGACCCTGCCCAACTCCGGGGCCTTTCGCCAGTCCTTGACAGCTTACGTCAAAAGCGTGCTGGACGATGAGTGGCCTAGCATGGAAACCTACGACGCCATGAGCGAAAGAACCCAGCAATCCCTGGATAAGGTCTGGGACAGCTTTATCCTTCTCAAACCCACCGATAAAGGCGACAACGATCTCTACATCGAGGTCGGCAACCGCCTGAGCGAAGCCAGCCAGCAAAGGCTGGCCCGGGCCCAACTCACGCAAGGCAACCTCTATCCCCCCATCTGGGTGATTATCGTCTTCGGTTTCATCACCGTGCTCTACGGCCTTTATTTCAACCACATGCAGCAGAACGCGGTGCGCCTCAGCTTCGACTTCATGGTGATCTTCGTGGTGCTGTGCTGCATCTATTTCATTTACGATATCGATACCCCCTTTTCGGGCTACATAATCGTGAAGCCAGATGTGTTCAAACTAGTCTACGCCAAGATGCTGGCTTTACAATGAAGGGGACCATGAAGAACAAAATCCGTTTCTACCTGGGACTCATCAGCTATGTTATGGCCTGGATTCTGCCCCTGTCCGGTTTTCTGGTGGCCCGGCTATATCTGTCGCCGGGCGTCAAGGCGGCCATCATCGGCGTCGTGACCTTGGGTATCCCGGAGCTTCTGGTCATCCTGGCGGTGGTCTGCCTGGGCAAGGAGAACCTTATTGATATTAAGGAGAAACTCCTGGCCTGGCTGGAACTCATCAAACCTCCGGGACCGGTGGGCCGCTGGCGCTACCGGGTGGGGCTGGTCATGTTCATGCTGCCTCTTATCCCCATCTATATCATGGCCTATATGCCCCAATGGTTGCCGGACCATTCGCCCCTGCGCCTTTACGTCAATCTGGCCGCGACCCTTATGTTCCTGACCAGCCTTTTCCTCCTGGGGGGCGATTTTTGGGACAAACTCCGGGCCCTGTTCGTCTACGACGCCCGGGCCTGGTTTGGGCCCCAGCCTGAGGAAAAAACTTAAAGGATGGTAGGGCGGGCCTCCGTGCCGGTTATAAAGGGTGCGCCCTGCGCCCCACAAATCAAGCCCAGGCTGGAAAGCCTATGCCAATCGCTCAGCCGGCGACGGGGCGATAGTAAGCCACTCCTGCTCCCCACCAGGTCAATTTATAGCGCTGGCCCTCGAAGGTAAGGTCGGGCCGCACGTAGAAGATCAGCTTCTCCACCAGCCGGCCGTGCAGGGGGTGGGCCAGGACCGCGGTGACCAGCACCTCGGCTTCTTCGGGAGCGCTGGTGAAGGGATCGGTGATATTATCCATGTTTGCGAACTCCGTTTCTCTGCGCCCTGGGGAAAAAAAAGTGGCACCGGCTTCCAGCCGGTGATCACAGGCCAGAGGCCTGTGCCACTTTAATTGCCGCAGAGACGCAGAGAGCGCCGAGATACTTGGCTGCTTCCCTTGATAACAGAAAATTCAGCCATAGCTTTTCTCTTATTAAGTTAAGTTCACCGAGGAGAAAAACAATGGATATCGACAAGCTAACCCTTCCCCAGTTGGTGGCGGACCTGAAGCAGGCCGCGGCCAACTGCCCCAAATGCGAAGGCACCCGGGAGACGGTCTTCACCGCCCGGGGCCGGGACAATATCGTCAACTGCCTGGAGTGCGAGCCGATCCACGATGCCCTGGGGCACCTGGAAGCCGCGGCGAAGCTGCTGCAAGGGATTTAGCCATCTACAGGGATTTTCCCCCCTTTCCTAAAGGGGGGTGAGGGGGGATTTTTATATTCGCTTTAAATCCCCCTAAATCCCCCTTTTTCAAAGGGGGACTTGATTCACCCCAGCCCAGCGTTGCCCATCCCGCCAAATAGCCCTCGGCAGTTTCAGAAACTTGACAAAAAGACTAATATTATGCATTATTTATATACCCCATTAAAAGGATCGCTTCTAGGCGGGAAGGGGAAGAGAGCCGCAGGTTGGCGCAGTTTTTGGGGGCCTTTGAGATCATCCCCTTAAACGCCGAGATCGCCCGGCAAGGCGGCCTTTACCGCCGCGATTACGGACCCGGCCACGGCGGCGTCCTGGCCGACGCCCTCATCGCCGCCAGCGCGACCCTGCACCAGGCCCAATTAGTCACCTTAAACGCCCGCCGCTTTCCCATGTTGGAGGTGGAGGTGGCTTATAGCAAACGGAGTAGAGCAGGGGGAGTAGCAAACCTTAACTATTCAGATGAAAAGGAGGATTATAATGTTTAATGATGAATTTTTAGATAATTTACCAGAAGATTATGGTGAAGCTGGAAAAGCAATTTGCGATAAATTTTTTGAATTTTATTCAAGGATTCCAACATCTGAAGATATCGATCACCATTATGAATATGTTGAGGCTTATGCTTTCCTTGAAGCTTTTTTAGATGCATATGGTGTCACTTTTGACAAAATTAATCTTACTAATAATCTAAATGAAAATATAACCTAAATACGTCTTTTTTTTGGCATTTGGAAGGATTCATTTGAAAAAATGGTAATAGATAATACTTTATATCTTACGTTGCTTCGTGCTCGCGAAAAGTTTAAAATAAAATTTGGCACTATATTTTCTTACGAATTTTCTGAAGGAGATTTAATCAGGATTCAAACAATCATAAATGAGCTTAGAGAACATATTGTCGATAGCGAGCTTTTTGATGCTAAACACAAAGAAAGGATACTGAAGAAGCTTGAAGGGCTTCAAATGGAGCTTCATAAGAAGATGTCATCTCTTGCAAATTTTTGGGATTTAATGGGAGATGCAGGAGTTGCACTTGGTAAATTTGGTAAAGATGCAAAACCATTTGTTGATAGAGTAAAGGAAATTCTTCAGATTATTTGGCGTACACAAGTTCGGGCCGAAGAATTGCCTAGTGCGACTCCGTTAACACTCCTTTCCCATGGGCAGACTGAGGTTAAGGAACCAGAATAAATTCCATGGAAAGTCCTGAGAAGAATACATTGCTTCAAATCTCCAACCTCACCGTCCACTACGGGGCGGCCCAGGCGTTGTTTGGGGTGGACCTGGCGGTGGGGCAGGGCGAGACCGTGGCGTTGGTGGGGGCCAACGGGGCGGGGAAGACCAGTCTGCTCAAGGCCGTCATGGGGCTGTTGCCGCCCTCCGGCGGGAAAATTTTCCTGGATGGGAAAGAGGTGACGGGTAGGTCGCCCGCGGCCATGGCAGCATTGGGCGTGGCCCTGTGTCCTGAGGGCCGGGAGATGTTCGGCGACCTGACGGTCAAAGAAAACCTGGAACTGGGGGCCCTGGCCCTGCACCCCGGCCGCAGCGAATTGAACCGCCGCCTGGAAGAGGTCTGCGACCGCTTCCCGAAATTGAAAGAACGCATCAACCAGCGCACTAACACCCTGTCCGGCGGCGAGCAGCAGATGGTGGCCATGGGCCGGGCCCTGATGGCCCGGCCGCGCCTGTTGCTGCTGGATGAGCCCAGCCTGGGGCTGGCCCCCTTAATTGCCGACGAGGTCTTCGCGATCATTCATCAGTTGTCCCGGGCCGGGGTCACCACCCTCTTGGTGGAGCAGAACGCCGCCCGGGCCCTGGCGGCGTCCAAGTCCGCTTATCTGCTGGCCAACGGCAGGATCGTCGGCCAGGGCCAGAGCGAGGCCCTGCTGGTGGACCCGGAGCTGCGCCGGGCCTTTTTGGGGGCGGGAACGGAGAACAACCCGGCGGCCTCGCGCCTGGGCGCCGCCGGGCTCACCAATATCAGACTGGAGAAGCCGAATTTGAGCCATCAGACCTTTATGCCGCCTTTTAAGACTGAGGCAGAACTTGCGGCCCATCAGCTCGCTGGTCTCAAATGGACCGTGCGCCACGCCTATGAGGGTTCCAGCTTTTACCGGGCCCGGCTGGACGAGGCCGGCATCGGCCCGGACGCCATCCGTAGCCTGGACGACTTACCAAAACTCCCCCTGACCACGGGCGAGGACCTGCGGGACGGCTACCCCTTCCCTTTCCGGGCGGTGCCCTTCGAACAGATCGTGCGCATCCACGCCTCCAGCGGCACCACCGGCAAACGCAAGATCCTGGGCTATACCCAAAAAGATATCGACGACTGGCAGCATTTTTTCGCCCGCTGCTACGAGATGGCCGGAGTCACGCCCCTGGACCGGGTGCAGATCGCCGTGGGCTATGGCGTCTGGACCGCCGGGGTGGGCTTTCAGGCGGGCGTGGAGAAGCTGGGGGCCCTGGCCGTGCCGGTGGGGCCGGGCAACGTCGATATGCACTGTGAATTCCTGACGGACCTGCAAAGCACCGTGCTGTGCTGCACCGCCTCCATGGGCCTGTTGATGGCCGAAGAGGTGCACAAGCGGGGCATCAGTGACAAGATCAACCTGCAGAAGGTGATCTACGGGTCGGAGCGCTCGTCGGTGTCCATGCGGCGCAAGATTTCGGAGCTTTTTGGAGGGGTGGAGCTCTTCGACATCGTGGGGATGACCGAGCTTTACGGACCGGGGACCGGCATCGAGTGTCCGGACCACGACTGCATCCATTACTGGTCCGACTATTACCTGTTGGAGATCCTGGACCCGGAGACTTTGCAACCGGTGCCGGACGGGGAGTGGGGCGAGATGGTGGTGACGACGCTGACCAAGGAAGCGGCGCCCCTGATCCGCTACCGCACCCGGGACATTACCCGCATCATCCCGGGGCCGTGCACCTGCGGGACGATTTTGCCGCGGCACTCCAGGCTCAGCGGCCGCACCGACGACATGTTCAAATTCCGGGCGGTGAACATCTACCCCTCCGGCATCGACCGGATACTCTCGGAGATTCCGGGCCTGGGCTCGGAGTACCAGATCCACCTCTCCCGGGACGACCACGGCCGGGACCACATGCTCCTCAAGGTGGAGCGGGGCGCCGGGGTGGAGGCCGGCCGGATGGACGAGTTGGGCCGGGAAGTGGTTTACAGTCTCAAGCGCAAGCTCCTGGTGACCCCGGAGGTGGAGGTGGTGGGCTACGGGGAGCTGCCCCGCACCGAGCGCAAGAGCCAGCGGGTTTTTGATACGCGG
>JAPLJC010000210.1 GCA_026388765.1 Deltaproteobacteria bacterium | reverse complement strand
CCAAAACCATCACAGCCCCAAACACCATTTATTGAATCCCCATAGCAAAAAATCAACCTACCTCTCCTAACCCAGGCTTAGTTCATGATGACGATTATGAGAATGCGCTGTGCGATTCTCACAATCGCCTACTACATATCTATAATTCCCAGTAATTTTGGCGAGTTTCGATATTGGCAAGATATGGAAGCCAGCGAAGCTTGCTCCTGTTGGTTGGGGGACCCTTGAAAAGGCAGTCTATTGTCCAACTTTCGAGTACTATTCTTCTTGCTCGGATAGGTAAGAAAAGAGGAACAAATAATCAAGACGGAGCTATCAGGAGCGTGGCGAAGCAAGGCGGGTTTACCAAAATCGATACCGGCAAAGTCGTCAACCTCCTGATAGACACCATCAAACAGGAAGTCAAGGGATCTGTCAGGGTTGCCCTGGACGGGTTCAGGGTCTTCCACGTTATACCCGGCCCTCCAGCGTCTCCTTTCCAGTAAAGATTGTATTTATATTGAGGAGTTAAATTTGGATTAGTTCGAAAGAAGTGAACGTGATAGAGCGGCCTATTCTTGCGGTAGCGGGATAAACAACCCCGACACTTCTCCAAACAAACCGGGTCTGTAGGCTTCCAGATACAACACCGGAGCGCTTGGGGAAAAATTGAGCTTTCCCATATCGATCCAGAAGTTATTCTTCGCCACGGTGTCGGTAAAATAGATCGTCTTATTGGTCAAATCGAAAAGGGAGGTCCAGATGGTTGGCCAGGAATTTCCGTCAGACGCTCTAGTGCCAAACGGTGTCGCTGCCGCCCGGATGGCACTGAACAGCCGAGAGATGAGATTCGGGTGGAGAGACGGAAACGGTTGAGAATTGAGGGTGAGCAAGAAAGCCGAAGCCCTGACAAAGCGGTCCATGGATTCGACATCGCCGGGCCAGGGGAGATTCCCGCCAAATTTCCTGTACCGCTTCAGGTTGTCCAGCTGCTGGTCCAAGGGAGGTTCGTTCGTGAGGACGGTGTGAGCAGGTCCATGATAGACCACCATCTCGCCATCGATAAACTCGACCACCGCCGAGTCGCCCGTCGCATCCTCCAGTGCCACGTGGCAGGGAAACAGATCACCCAGTCCCGGCACAAGTTGGGTATTTTGGGGGGGGAACATGAGATCCAAAGCTTCTTTCACAGTAGCGGCATTATCGAGAAGATACTGGCCAAATATCCCCCCATCGACTCCCGGCCTGCTAAGGTCCCGCTCCTCGTACTCGGTGTCCGACATAAAGAGGTAGTGAAAGGCCAGTCCCTGGGTGTTGATCCCCTCATCACACAAATCGGCACAACGCCAAAATGCCATTACAACGCTGCCGTACTTGGAAGTCCACCTGGCCGGATTGTCGTCTTCGGTCTTTCCTTCCTTACTGATTCCCGCTGGCATGACATAGATGACTGGGTAATCCACCAGGTCCATATTGCGCGCCACGAGCATGGCTTGGCCGTTGGAGTTCCAAAAAATGCGAGAGCAGGCCTCAACCTGGTGAAAGGGCAGGAATACCACCCAAGAGATCACGACCACCGCTAGACTACTCACAAATGATAATCTCATGACCGAAACTCCTTGCTTGCCGCGCAGGTGCAGCCCTCAGCCTTTGGTTTAGTCCGAAAGAAGTAAAAGCCATAGAGCCGGATGTGCCGGCGAACTCAGCAACCTCGACACTTCTCCAAACAAATCGGTTCTGTCGGCTCTCAGATACAACACCGGAGCCCCGGGTGAAAGCTTGAGTTTTCCCATATCGATCCAGAAGCTATTCCGCGCCATGGTGTGGGTAAAATAGATCGCCTTGTTGGTCAAATCGGAAACGGCGGTCCAGAGGGTTGGCCAGGCGGCCACAGGCGTGTCTCCTAAAAACCACACCGCGCCAAACGGTGTCGCTTCAGGACGGATGGCACTGAACAGGCGGGAGATGAGATCCGGGCAGAGATACCAATACTGGTTATTCAGGGTCATCAGGAACGCTGACGCCCTGACAAAGCGGCTCGTTGGATCGACATCGCCAGGCCAGGGGAGATCCCCTCCAAATCCTTTATACCGCGTCAGGTTTGCCCGCTGCTGGTCTAAGGGAGGTTCGTTCGTGAGGATGTAAGCAGGTTTATCAGGATCATGATAGACCTTCATCTGGCCCCCGATAAACTCGACCACCGCCGAGTCGCCCGCCGCATCCTCCAGTGCCAGGTGGCAGGGGTAATGGGTGCCCATCCACCCCGGCACCAGCTGGGTCTGGGACATGAGAGTCAAGGCTTCTGCCACGTTCGCGGCATTGTCGAGAAGATACTGACCATATCTCCCGGCGTCGACTGCCGGCCTGCTGTCCCGCGTCTCGTACACGGTGCCATCCAGATAGAGGTAGTGAAAGGCCAGTCCTTTTGTGTTGATCCCCTCATCACACATATCGAGGGAACCCTTAAATGCCATTACGACGCTGCCGTACTGGGAAGTCCACCTAGCCGGATTGACGTCAGCACCCCCATTCTTACTGATTCCCTTGGGAAAGACATAAATGGTTGGCTTATCGTCCTCGTCCAGGTCCATAGTTCGCGCCGCCAGCATGGCTTGGCCGTTGGAGTTCCAAAAAATGCGCGTGCAGGCCTCAGCATTGCGAAAGGGCAGGAATAACGCCAAAGAGATCGCGACCAACGATAGAATACCCATAAATGATAATCTCATGATACTAAACTCCTTGCTTGACGCGCAGGCTCAGCCCTTGTGGCCTCACCTTGAGAGTGTGCAGCGTCCCTGGCCACCTTATCTGCCGGTGTTAACGGGTCCAGCAATTCGGTCAAGAAACCTCTCTCGCTTTCAGGCCGGACTACAGCTTCCCCCGCATCCTCAGTCCGCCCCCCCCATTACAAAAACCCTGTAGGGCCAGGCGCCTCGGCCCGGCTGTCGTCAGGGGCATCTCGTGCCGTGAAACCGGGATAAGAACCAAAGACCCGGCCTGAGCGCCGGTGTCCTGGATCAGCTCAATGCTTTTTGTGGCTACCGGCTGTCCGACATCAGCTACAGTTTTCAGAGCGGCCAAGCGGGCTGGGGTAGACCCCAGATCAAATCCCTCGAAGGCTTCATTTTCGAGCAACGGCTCAACACAATAAACCGGTAACCATAGCTCTTTCCAGAAATTTTCCCCTGGGATGCGATAGCTCCGCGGGTGTTCCTGGTTTGTATCAATATTATCGGCAAAGATATGAGAGTTAATGAATTTTAAGAATTTCTGGGCGTCCTGGCTCAAACCAGGAGGATTAAATGAGACATTCGAGACGGGCTTTATCAAAATTCTTAAATGCCAAAATTTATTTGCATAACAAAATAGCGAATTACTGCTATGTATTAGCTATTTGTTAGATATTAAAATAGGTTAATATAATAATAAGCTATTAATCTCTCAGCCAGAAGCTTATGGAGTCGGTTTATTGTCGTTTTTTTCCTCATAAATTCACAGTCATAGTCCTGGGCAGATTCTCAGCCAGGCCTCCCTCCCCCTATTTCCTGGACAACGCCGCCCATCTCAGATAAAATCGGCTAAAATACTGGCCTGCTTGCGGGTTGGGGCCGGATACGGCCGCCAGCCCGGTCTTGATATGAAGCTTGAGGCTCAATCCAGAGGTAAAAGATGAAACGCACCCTGTTACTCAATCCGCCGTCATTCCAGGATTTTGACGGCGGCGCCGGTTCACGCTACCAGGCCACCCGGGAGGTCACTTCCTTCTGGTATCCCACCTGGCTCTGCTACCCGGCCGGACTCATTCCGGAGTCCCGGGTGGTGGACGCCCCCCCGGAGAACCTGACGGTGGCCCAGGTGGCAGCCCTGGCCACGGATTTCGAACTGGCGGTGCTCTTCACTTCCAGCGCCTCTTTTGGTCATGATCTGGAAACCGTGAGCCGCCTCAAGGAGAAAAATCCCCAAATTCTGGTGGGCCTGGTAGGCCCTCAGGTGAGCATCCTGGCTCAGGAATCGCTGGCCGCCGGCCCCCAGGTGGATTTCGTGGCCCGCCGGGAATTTGACTATGCCGTTACCGAGATTGCCGAGGGCCGTCCCTGGAAGGAGATCCTGGGGGTCAGCTACCGCCAGGGTGACCAGATCCAGCACAACCCCGACCGGCCTTACCTCGAGGATCTGGACCCCCTGCCCATGGTCACCGAGATCTACCATCGGGACCTGAAGATCGAAAACTACCAGATTCCTTATCTGCGCTATCCGTACGTCTCCTTTTACACCGGCCGGGGCTGCCCGGCCCATTGCGTCTACTGCCTCTGGCCCCAGACCTTCACCGGGCATCGTTTCCGGGTCCGGAGCGTGCCCAACGTCGTGGCCGAAGTGCGCCGCAGCCTGGAGCTGTTCCCCCAGGCCGCCGAAATCTTCTTTGACGACGACACCTTCACCGCCGACGGCGAGCGGGCCCGCCAGTTGGGCCGGGCCTTCCGTGATTTAAAATTCGTCTGGTCCACCACCGCCCGGGCCAATACCTCCTACGAGACCCTGAAGGCCATGAAGGACGGCGGGCTCAGACTGCTGGTGGTGGGTTTCGAAACCGGCGACCCCCAGGTGTTAAAAAATATCCGCAAAGGGGTCACCCTGGATCTGGGCCGCCGGCTCGTTAAATGGTGCAAAGAACTGGGCATCCAGGTGCACGGCACCTTTATGGTGGGCCTGCCCGGGGAAACCCCGCAGAGTATTGAGGCCTCCATCCGCTTTGCCTGCGAATTGGACCCGGACACCATTCAGGTCTCCCTGGCCACTCCCTACCCGGGCACCGAGTTCTACGATTTTTGCCGGGAACAAGGCTACTTGCAGGACGACGCCCTGGTGCACGGCCAGACCGGCTATCAGCAATGCGTGGTGGATTACCCGGGCATCACCGCGGCGGAGATCTTCGCCGCGGTCCCCAAGTTCTACCGCCGGTTCTATTTTCGGCCCAGTTACATGGCCCGGGCAGCCCTGGTGATGATGCGGGACCCTGTGGAACGCCGGCGGCTCCTTAAGGAAGGCCGGCAGTTTTTGAGCTTTATGTTCCGGCGCCGCCAGTGTCCGGACACCCAATCGGAGGCCGGGAATAGTTGTCGATAACGGTTAAGGAGATTCTACATCTCATCCTCCAGGGCGGTCCCGGTTTCTGCCAGATTGCCATCACCAACGCCTGCAATGCCCACTGCCGCTTTTGCAATTTTCCCCAGGTGCCGTCTGCCTCGCGGGTCATGGCCGATCCCGGCCGTCTTTTCCAGGGATTGGCCGCCCTGAAACAGGCGGGAGTCCAATACCTCTGCTTCACCGGGGGGGAGCCCCTGCTCTACCCGGACCTGATGCCGGCCCTGGCCCGGGCCCGGGATTTGAGCATCAACACCATCCTCTGCACCAACGGCTCTCTGCTCAGCCCTGACGTCATCAAAGAGTTGCAGCAGGTGGGTTTGGAGAACCTCATCATCTCCATGGACGCCCCTTCCGCCACCCAGCATGACCGCCACCGCGGGTTGCCGGGCCTGACGGAACACATCCGGGACCTGATGCCGCACCTCAGGCGTTCTCGCCTCAACCCGGTAGCCTCGGTGACCCTGAGCCGCATGGTCGATGACCTGGAGGGCATGATCAATTTCCTGGCCAGTCTCGGGTTCCAACGGGTCACCTTTTCTTATCCCGTCACCCGGTTGCACTCCTCCTACCTGGGTTTCGCCGAGCATTATTCCGTGGACTTCTCTCCGGAAGAACTGCACCGCTGGTTCGGCCGCATCAAAGACCTGAAGGCCTCCTCTCCCCTGAATATCCTCAACCCCAAACTGGGCCTGACCGACCTGCAGCGCCAGTTGGAGCAGCGGCCCGGGCGCTTTCCCTGCCTGGCGGGCTACAAATACTTTTTTGTGGACTGGGACCTCAATGTTTCTCGCTGCCAGTACCAATCTGAGATCCTGGGCCCCCTGGAGGAGATTCACCACCTCGCCCCCATCCGGGACGGCTGTCAGGCCTGCACCATCGACTGCTACCGGGACCCGAGCGTTTACCAGTATCTGGCGGTGTCGGTGGCCGACGGCCTGGCGGCCTGTCGCCAGGGGCAATGGCTCAAAGGCCTGGGTTCCCTGCTCCATCCGTATAACTTCCTGTCCCTGGCCGCGCTGCTGGAGGGCCGCCATTGGGTGCGGGGGTGAGCCGCACCGTCATTTTTACCGCCGACGATTTCGGCTTATCCCCGGCCTTGAATGGCGCCGTGGCCCTGGCCCATCGCCGGGGGTTGCTGCGGTGCGCCAGCCTGATGGCGGCGGCGCCCGAGACCGCAGCGGCGTTCCGGCTGGCCCGGGAACTTCCCGTCCTCTGCCTGGGAGTGCATCTCACCCTGATTCAGGGCCGGTCCGTTTTACCCCCCGAAAAGATTCCTCATCTGGTGGATACCCAGGGCCGGTTCCACAACCATCCCGTGACTGCGGGCTGGCGCTATTTTTGGCAACCACGCCTGCTGCCGGAGATCAAAAGGGAACTGGCGGCCCAGATCGAGGCGGTGCTTGAGGCGAACCTGACTCCCTGGCATCTGAACGGCCACGTCAACCTGCATCTGCATCCCAGGATCTTTCCCCTGGTGCTGGAACTGGCCCGGGAATACCGCATCCCGGCATTGCGCCTACCCTGGGAAGACTGGCGCACCACCCTGGCCCTGGCCCCGGACCATCCTTTGCCCAAGGTGGCACAGGGGCTCATCTTCGCCTGGCTCTGCCGCCGGGCCCGGCAGCAGCTCAGGGACGCCGGGCTCAGCTGCAACGACCAGCTTTTCGGGCTGTTAAACGACGGCCGCATGACCGAAGAGTATCTCCTCGGGTTGGTCAAGAGGTTGCAGCCCGGGGTCACCGAGATTTATTGCCATCCCGGGATGTACGCCGACGCGGAGCTGAAGCGCTGGGCTCCGGAGTACCAGCGCCAGAAAGAACTGGCCGCCCTCCTCAGCCCCCGCCTGCGGGACGCCCTGGTCGCGGCCGGCATCGAACTGAGCGACTTCCAGACGCTTTCCCACCAGAAAAAATAGGGACACTTCCTATTTTTTCAGGCAATATCTGAATATGGTAGGGATAGAAAATAGTAAAAATGGGAAGTGTCCCTATTTTTTCCCTTCCTTGACGCACCGGCTCTGCGTTCTTACTTTCTAGGCAAGAAATCCGGAGGAGGGAATATTCATGGCCAAAGAGACCAAACCCAAGTGCGACGTGGATCCGGTGTGCAACCTCGACCTGAAAGCCATGCACGGTAAGTTTGCTTATGACTTCGAAGATGAAACCTACTGGTTCTGCTCGGCTGCCTGCAAGGACCAGTTCGCGGCCCAGCCGCAGCAATTCATCCAGGCAGGGGCCAGTCCCGTCTGCAAAGTGGACCCGGTGTGTAACCTGGACCTGAAAGCCATGCACGGCAAGTTCGCCTATGACTTTGAAGACGAAACCTACTGGTTCTGTTCGGAGGCGTGCCAGGAGGAGTTCAGCGCCCAACCGGGCAAGTATCATAAGAAGGCAGGGAAATAAGCCAGGTTTAAGCCTGGGTCATTTAAACAATTTGGCCGGACGTGAAACGCAGTAGGATAGGGGCGGTGCGCTAACCGCCCCTAAATTTATTTCCAGCCTGATGCCAACAAAAAGAAAGGGCGGCCCCACAGGTCGCCCTTTCTTTTGCGGGTTGGCCTAGGAGGTGGTGGTGGCAGCGAATCACTGCTCACTGCTTACACTGAGTTGCGGTCATAAAATTAATGTTGTCATTCTGAGCGCAGCGAAGAATCTAGATTCGAAACGAAGCTGCGCTCCGTTCAGAGCGGCAGCAGGCCGCCTGCTAGAAGGCAGGTATCTTCTGGATAAACCCAGCGCGGGGTCTCTTCGGGGGCCCCGGTCTTTTTTATTGACAGAAGAACCAAACGCGGTAAAATAATTTAAAAAATGGCTTAATATTTCCGTACCCAACCCCGTCCTATAACGTTAAATGGTTGGGGATGATAACAGAAAAAAAATATGATCTCGGGGAATGCCCCAAGGGCAGAACCTGCGCGGCAAGCAAAGGAGCGCTAAAATGAAGAGATTAGCATTTGTTGGTATTCTACCGGTGGCCGCGCTCGTCTTGGCGGCGTTTTTTCCCCTGGTCAACGCCGAGGCCTGCACCAGCATGTTTTGGAATACTAACGGCCAGGCCATGCTCGACGGGCGGAATATGGACCTTGGCCAGAACGAACTGCCAGTCTTTTATGTCTTCCCCAAGGGACTTGCCTGGAGTGGGGGTACCTTTGCCAAGGCGTTGGCGTGGACTTCCGATTACGGCAGCCTCATGGTGACAGGTTTGAATAATCGCAATGTCTCCGCTGAGGGGATTAATACCGCGGGCCTGGCTTTTCACTCCCAATATTTGCGTGCAACCCAATATGAGAAGCGAGAAGACCCCCCAACCCCCCTAACAAAACCGGGAGTAGGTCATTTGACCTATGGCATCTATCTTCTTGGCAAGGCCGCAACCGTGGCCGAAGCTTTGGCCCTTTTTTATCAAGCCCAGGTCGTGCTGGATCCGAATTATTCGGATCTGCCACAGCATTATGCATTAAGGGATGCCTCGGGCGACGCGGCAATAATCGAGTTTGTCGGGGGAAAAATGAATATGTACCATGGAAGTCAGTTTAACGTTCTAGCCAACGATCCGCCACTGCCGGACATGCCAGACCTGATGCAATACACCTGGTTTGGAGGTAACCTGCCGTTGCCTGGCGATAATGCTTCTAGTGCCCGTTTTGTTAGGGCGTCAGCCTTCGTGGGAGCGCTGAATTCCCCCACCCACCCTTTAGGCACGCCTCTGCCCATCATCTTGTTCAGTGCCATACGTGCGATGTCGGAGCCCTGGAACTCAGCCCAGTTATATGAAAACCCCCCTGTCTTTATGGCTTGTTGGCCAACCCTCTGGACCATCGTTACCGATTTGACCAACAAGGCGGTCTATTTTTCCCATAATCTGGCGCGGAATAACTTCTGGATAGATATGAATAAACTCAATTTTAATACAGGGGCTCCGGTGAAGTCCCTCAACGCTCAACGGACTGATTTAATTGGAGAAGTGTCGGGATTGTTTTCCTCCGCACCAGATGGGGCTATTTCATTGCTCCTGTTTTCGGACTGAGTGTTTATCCGTAAATAACACCAATCTGAATGCAATTCGGTATTATACCAAGTTGCGGTCATAAAAGTAATATTGTCATTCTGAGCGAAGCGAAGAATCTAGATTCGAAACGAAGCTGCGCTCCGTTCAGAATGACAACGGTAACTAATACCTGTTTGAACGCAACTCGGTATTACTGCTCTCTTCCTCACCCCAGCGCGGCGCCGGCCTCCCCCCGGAGCTTCGCCCGCATGGCCTCGCTCTCCTGGATCAGCTTCTCCAGGTCGGGGCCAGTGGACAAATAGATATTGAATTGGTGGCCCTGAAGGCCCATGGCGATGGGCTCGATCATCTCCTCCGGCAGCACCAGGGCCCGGGATTTGTCGCGCCGTTCCGGTGCGGCCACCTCCAGGACGCCATCCTTACCCCACAGCCGAAAGATGGCCGCCAGCATCCCGACGGACCAGGCGCAATCCGACACCACCACGACTTCCGCGGCCTTCACTGCGTAGCGGTTGCCGTTGAAGGAGATGGCCAGGCCGCCGCCGGCCCGCACCGCCTCAAAGGCCTGGACGTCGGTGAGGTCGTCTCCCACATAGATGGTATCCGCCAGCTTAAGGCCGCTTGAGGCCAGGCTGTCGGTCACGGCCTTGGCCTTTTCGGCCCCGCCCACCACCGGCTTGACCTCCCGGTAGATCGCTCCGATCGCCAACTGCGGCAGACGCTCCCGGAAGATGCGGTCCAGCCGGCCGATGGCCTCCTGCACCGGTGCGGGCAGAGCCTCCAGAGAGCTGACTCCGGCTGGCAGTTCGATGGCCGGGGCGGCCGCGATCTCCTCATCCAGGCGGCGCAGTTCCTCGGCTTCGGCCGGGGACAAAGGGTAGCGGTCCAGGTCCAACTCGGTGCCCAAGACGTGCTCTGCGTCAAACCCCAGCTTGCTCCCCACCGCTTCGGCAAACGGGCGATAGCTGGTGCTGAGCGCGAAGATGGGAAAGCCGAAGCGGTGCAAAAACTTGTAAGCTTCCTCCGCTCCGGCCAGCAGCCGGATGTTTTGGGTGGAAAAATCCCGGCTCATGGCGTTGGTCACGCCGCGGGCCTTGAGAAACGGCAGGATGAGCTTCAGGGTGTCCCCGGCCTGGTATGCCGGCTTTTTGGCCATATCCGCCAGGTAATCGCCATAGCGGCTCACCTGGGAAAAAAACCGGTCGCCGTGGGGCTTGATGAACTCCCGGCAAAGCTCAAAGGCATTGTCATTGAGGGCCAGCGGCCCTTCGCAGGCGGTATCCAGTTGAATCTGGAGCATGTCTCTTCCTCGATTGGTTATTAGATGCCGTTTATGTAGGCGCGGACCCAGGTGTCCGCCCAGATTAAGGGCGCACATCCAGGTGCGCCCCTACAAAAAAAGCCGGATTAAAGACCTAGTTGCCTCATTATTAACCCCCCTTTTCTAAAGGGGGGCAGGGGGGATTAGCAAGACCTGGGGGCCGGAAACATGGGACCGGGCTGTTCTCCCGTCCCCCGTCCCCCGTCATCTGCTCACCTCAAGCGGGCGATGATCCTTTCCAATACCCTCTTATCCGGGTAGCCCTCTCGTCCGGCGCCGCCCAACTTGTAAGCCGCGGCGTGTTCCGCCAGGCGTACTGCCTGGGGGAGATTGAGGCCGGTTAAGAGCCCGGCGATATAGCCGGCGGCGAAGACGTCCCCGGCGCCCAGGGTATCCACCGGCTGCCCCTCGAAGTCCGCCGGCACATCCAGGTATCTCACCGGGGTCAGCAAGCGCACCCCCAGGGGGCCGCGTTTGATCAGGACAATGGCCGGCGCCCAGACGGGATGGTGCTTGGCCTCGCCCCCCAGCAGGGCCCACTCCGCTTCGGTCACCAGGAGGGTTTCCACGTTGTCCAGCAAATCCTCCAGCGCGGCGCAGCCGCGGCGGGCATAGAGTTCCCCGGGATCGAAGGTGAGGCGCGGTCCGCCGTGCAGGCGCAGGACCAGTTGCCGCTGCAGTTCCAGGGGCCCGTCGCCCACAAAAGGCGTGAGGTGAAGAAAACGGGCCTGGGCCAGGGCCTCCCAGGGCAGATCATTTTCCCGGAGATCGTCATTGGTATTGGGGGTCACCAGGATGGTGCGCTCGCCCTCCGGGTCCAGGAGGATATAGGCCCGGCCGCTTTCGCCCGCCTGCACCGTGTAGTCCAGATTGACGCCGTTCAGGCCGTCCTTCAAGAAATCTCCATCCTCATCGGCCCCCAGCCGGCCCACCAGGGCCACCGGGAAACCGAGGCGGGCCAGTCCATAGGCGGTGTTGGCCGCCTGGCCGCCGCCAGAATGGCCGGTGGCCTGGCCGAAGCGAGGCAGCAGTTCCCGGAGCCGGGCCTCGTCCGTTCGGGACAAGGCTTCTTCCCCGCCTCGGGTCAATCCGGTGCCCCACTCCTTCAGGAACCCGGCCAGGTCATTCAGCCGATAGGTCAGGTCGAGGTTGATGGCCCCCAGACAAAAAACTTCGGGTTGCATCATGGGAAACTATCAATATTTGCGCTGCCGGTCAAGACACGGAGCTCTGTAGGGGCGGTTCTCGAACCGCCCTTGTAACCCTGCCATGGACTGGGGCAATCGGCTTTGTAGGGGCGGCTCGAGAGCCGCCCCTACACCACGTTCACCTCAGGTCGCCCCGGGAAATAAGGAATAAATTTCTTACAATGAGCTGTCGCCGCAGTCAACCCCTGGATTTTGATTTTAGAATTATTATCTTTTCTAGATTGAAATTATCGAGGAGAGCAATGCACCGCCTCATCAGGATCAGAATTATCCGTGACTTTGAGCACTTGGAGGAGCGCTGGCGCTGCCGCCTGGACCATCTGGGCGAGTCCAACCGGGCCTCTATCCACTTCCGTCCAGCGGCCGATTTCTACGAAACGGCCCAGGGCCTGGTGCTGCGCCTGGAGCTGGCCGGGGTCAAACCTGACAGCCTCTCCCTTTCCCTGGCCGGACAGGAGCTGGTCGTCAAAGGCCGTCGTCAGCCGCCGCCGCCGGAGGATATCCGGCGCTTCATCCGCCTGGAGATGGGCTTCGGCGACTTCGAGCGTTGTTTTATCCTGCCCATTCCCATTGACCCACAAGGCGTCCAGGCCCGGTTTCTGGACGGCATTCTCATAATTGACCTGCCCCGGAAGGCCCCGCAGGTGCGCCAGATTCCGGTGAAGCAGGCCGATCAGGAATAATCACTTTACGGAGAAACCATGGCTATAGAAGAACAAGATATCAAAGCCTCGCTGCTGGGAGACCAGGAAATCCACCCCAGCCCCCGGGTGCTGTCCATATTGCCGGTGCCTGACCTGGTGCTGTTTCCCCGCCTGATCATGCCCATGGTCCTGTGGGAGGAGCCGGCCCAGAAGCTGGTACAGGAAGCCCTCCTCCAGGACAAGATCTTCGGGGTCCTGGCCAGCCGGGGGAACAAGATTGAGGGCTACAGCCCCGAGGACCTCTACCAGGTGGGCACCGCCGCCGCCATCCTGAAGATGCGCAAGGCTGACGACGACTCCGTCCGCCTCCTGGTTCAGGGCCTGTACCGCTTCCGGGTGGAGGAGTGGCTGGGCTTCGAGCCTTATTTCGCCGCCAAGATCGACCCTATCTCGGAGGAATACGAACCCGACCTGGAGGTGGAGGCCCTGGTATCCAACGTCAAGGGCCTCTTTTTAAAGATGATGGAGCTTTCACCAATGCTGCCGGCCGAATTGGGCGCCCTGGTCCGGGAGTTGAGCGATCCCCGGATCCTGGCCGATGTCACCGCCGGCAGCCTCAATATCTCCAAGACCGAGAAGCAGGAGTTGTTGGAGACCCTAGGCGTCAAAGAACGCCTGCTCCATGTCCTGACCCTGGTCAATCGGGAAATCGAGATCCTGGAACTGGGCAAAAAGATCCAGTCCGAAGTGAAGACCGAGATGGACAAGGCCCAAAAGGAGTATTACCTCCGGGAGCACATCAAGGTCCTGCAGAGGGAATTGGGGGAAGGGGAAGAAAAGCAGCGGGAAACCGACGAGTTGGAAATTCGCCTGGAAGAGGCGGACCTGCCGCCCCACGCCCTGAAGGAGGCGGAGCGGGAACTGACCCGTCTCAAGCGCACCCCGCCTACCTCGCCGGACCACCAGGTGATCCGCAATTACCTGGAATGGATGATCGAGCTGCCCTGGTCCAAGTCCACCGAAGACAACCTGGACCTGGCCCAGGCCCGGCAGATCCTGGACGAAGACCACTACGACCTGGAGAAGGTCAAGAAGCGC
>JAPLJC010000131.1 GCA_026388765.1 Deltaproteobacteria bacterium | reverse complement strand
TATAATTATTGCATGTTTTACTGCGAGGGGGAGAATTAATTATGCCGATTTACGAGTATCAATGTGTCGATTGTGGGGGCCGCGACCAGCGGGTGGCCGGACTGGACGATCACACGGCCATGTGCGCCCAGTGCGGCGGTTTGATGCTGCGCCTGGACGAGGATGTCTTTCAACCATACTTCGAGGAGATCTCCGAGTCGGCCTGGTCCGAAGCTAAGACCAAAGCTTCGTTGTAACTGGCGCTAAAAAGTATGGGTGCAAAAAAGCCCCTCGGGGGAGGGGCTTTTTTACGTTTTTATCCCTGCCTTGATTTTCTGTGGCAAATTTCCCACTCAAGAACCGTAAAGCCAGCATTGCTTGTAACATTTGTAACTGTTAGCGGCTAGTTTTTCTTTATACAAACTCACAAAGTTATTCCCTCATTATTGCCGTTATTGCCTATTTATCATCTTTTTTGTCAGCCTCCCCGCAATTACACCCGGCATCTTACCATTGGCTCCTAACGCCAGCCAAACCTTCCCCTCTTTCTATCCCCTCGTCAGGTTTCTGGCAGCAGGATTGGTAAATTGGTAAATCCTCCTACCCGGAGGGGCCAAAATTATCAGAAAAAAAATCGGCCGCTCCAGAACCGGGAAAATTTTAACCTACGACTCTTTTTTGTTTAGCCGGGGGGGCACCGGCACCTGCTCTCCTGGGTTTCCACTCCTTGGGCACCAGGGGAAATTCTTTCCCCTGCCAGGCCTGAAAACCGCCTTCCAGAACATAGAGGTTGGTGAACCCCATCTTTTCCAGTTCGCTAACCATGAAGGGACAGCTGGTCTCCCCGCTTTCGCAATACAAGACCAATTTTTTATTCTTGGGGATGTCCTGAGCCATTTTGCTCAACCTGTCCGGCTCGAACCGGTGGGCGTGTTCAATCTTGGCGATGCTGCCCCGCCAACCAGCGGCGCTGCGCACGTCCATCAGGAACAGGTCCGGCTGCCCCAGCCAGTTTTTTAAGGTTTCTTTGTCCACGGTCTTCATGCCCCGATCCTCCTTGGCGGTCTCATGAAAAATTTAATCAAGGCTCAGCGCCACCCGGACGCTGGCTGATCCCTAGCGGGAACTGAGTAAGATGGGCCCAACCAGGCCATCAACCCAAACCACCAAAAGATCACTCGCTGCATAACTCCCTCCTTTTGGGTGTCGGCGTTTAGCCTGTTTTGACTTAATTATCTCACATCTTCACAATTGGGGACCGTGGGTAACCCTGCGCCAGCCGGACCGCCTTCAGGGGAAATCCCCTAAAGCAGGCGCGCCTCGGCGGGTTCAATCCTCTGATAGCTCGGGCTTCGGCCGGAGGTTGGAACAGAGAGTCTATGAGTGTAGTAAAATAAGTGGCCGAATGTCTTTTTTAATAAGCATCATTTTCTCTGAAGTCCAGGGGTTGTTCCCAAGTGGCTCAACTTATCCTGCCTGGGAATTTCCTCCCCTTAACCCGGTTCCCAGGTTTTTGCGGGGTTGATTGGCCGAGGAGACATCAAACCGAGGCAGGCTGTGGTATCGACCCTTGATTTGTGGTAAGGTGAAAAACTTAATGGAAACCATTGCCGACTTACACCTCCATTCCCGCTATTCCATTGCCACCGGCAAAGAGGCGGACCTGGAGCACCTGGACCTCTGGGGCCGGTATAAAGGCCTGCAGGTCATAGGTACCGGGGACTGCACCCATCCCGAGTGGCTCAAAGAAATGGCCGCTAAGCTTTCGCCCGTGGCGCCGGGGACCTACGTCCTGAAGGCAGGCCTGGCGCTGCCCCTGAACCTCCAAGGCCCCGCCTGGAGGGAGGTTGCTCCCGTCCGCTTCGTGATCACCGGCGAAGTGAGCAGCATTTATAAAAAAGGCGGGCGGGTCCGCAAGGTCCACCTGCTGCTGCTGCTCCCCAGCCTGGAAGCGGCAGAGCGGTTGTCCCAGCGCCTGGCCCGGCTGGGCAACGTGGCTTCGGACGGCCGCCCCATCCTGGGGCTGGATGCCAAATACCTCCTGGAACTGGTGCTGGAGATCGACCCCCAATCCCTGGTGATTCCGGCCCATATCTGGACCCCCTGGTTCTCGGTTTTGGGGAGCAAAAGCGGCTTCGACGCCCTGGAAGAGTGTTTCGAGGACAGCTTGGCCCACATCTATGCCCTGGAGACCGGGCTGTCCTCCGATCCGGCCATGAACTGGCGGGTCAGGGCCCTGGACCGTTTTTTGCTGGTTTCCAACTCCGACGCCCATTCCCCCCAGAAATTAGGCAGGGAGGCCAACCTCTTTGCCGTGGCCCCCACTTACCCGGACCTGGCCCAGGCCCTGCGGAGCCAAGAGGGCTTTGCCGGCACCCTGGAGTTCTTCCCCCAGGAGGGCAAATACCACCTGGACGGCCACCGCAATTGCGGCCTGCGCCTCAGCCCGGAAGAGGCCGAAAGCCTAAAGGGCCTCTGCTCGGTATGCGGCAAACCCGTGACCTTAGGGGTGTTGCACCGGGTTCAGGATCTGGCGGACCGGCCGGAGGGAGCCGCGCCCCCCGGCGCCAAGCCCTATGAGTCCCTGATTGCCCTGCCGGAGGTCTTGAGCGAGGTGCTGCAGGTGGGCGTCATTAGCAAGAAGCTGCGCCACCGTTATTTCCGGCTGCTGGAGGCCCTAGGGCCGGAACTGGAGATCCTGCGTCGGGTTCCCCTGGAGGACCTGGCCCGCCAAGGCGGGGAGATAGGACCCCTGTTGGCCCACGCCATCGACAAGATGCGCCGGGGCGAGGTGCACATCGCCGGCGGCTATGATGGCGAGTTTGGAGAAATTCGCCTCTTTACCCCGGAAGAGCGCCGCCGGTTGCAAGGCCAGGGCGCCTTCTTCAGCTTGCCCACCGCCGCTCCAGCGACTGCCAGTCCGGCGGCTCATGAACCCCAAAAGGCTTTTGACTCCGGTCCGACGGCAAATAAAATTACGGAAAACGGCAAACAGAAAACAGAAAACAGTCTTTTCAGTGATCCCTTGCTGGCAGACCTCAACGAGGGCCAACGCCAGGCCGTCACTTATAAAGGTCCCGCCCTGGTGGTGACCGCCGGCCCCGGCACCGGCAAGACCCGCGCCCTCACCCACCGCCTGGCCTATCTTTTGGCCCGGCGCGGCGTGCCGCCCGACGAGATCCTGGCCCTCACCTTCACCCGGCAGGCGGCCGGCGAAATGGCAGACCGGCTGCGGCTGCTGCTGCCGGCTTTCCCCGGACTGGACCGCCTCACCATCAAGACCTTCCACGCCCTGGGGCACCAGCTCCTGTCGGCTCGGGCCGGTGAAGGCCGCCAGGTGGCAGTGGAAGACCAGCGCCGCCGCCTCATCCGCGAGGTGGCCCGGGACCATAAGCTTCCCTTTGCCGCCCTGGAGCAGCGCCTCATGGCCTGGAAACAGGCCCTGAATTATCCCGAGGACCTGGAAGGGGCGGCAGAGCCGGCCTATCTGGCCGCCTACCGCTCCTACGAAGCCGCCCTAACGGCCGCCGGCTGGTGGGACTATGAGGACCTCATCGCCCGCCCTACCCTGCTCCTGAACCACGATCTAAAACTCCGGGAATCCTATCGGCGCCGCTGCCGCCATCTCCTGGTGGATGAATACCAGGACCTAAACGAAGCCCAGTACCGGATGTTCTGTCAACTGGCCGGACCCGGGGCGGAAATCATGGTGATCGGCGACCCTGACCAGGCGATATACGGCTTTCGCGGCGCCTCCCCGGATTATTTCCGCCGTTTCCGGGAGGATTGGCCCGCGGCTGAGGTTTGCCACTTTGAGGAAACCTACCGGCTGCCCTCCCCTATTCTTCAGGCGGCCCGGCAGCTCCTGGCCGACGGTGCCGAAGACCAGCAACCCATGAGCACCCATCAGTCCGGCAGCCTGCCCCTGGTGCTGTTGGAAGCGGCCAACCCCGAGGCCGAGGCCCGGTCCATCGCCAAAGAAATCGAGAAACTGGTGGGCGGCCTGAGTCACCTGGCCCTGGAAGACCAGGGCCTGCGGCATCAGGACCCGAAGGACAAGGCCGGCTTCCGGGATATCGCGGTCCTTTATCGCCTCCATGCCTTGGGGCCGGAGTTGGAACGGGTCCTCCAGGAGGCCGGCATCCCCTGCCAGCAACCCCGGGAAGGGGTGGGGCCGGAATGGGACGGCCTGGATCTGGCCGCCGAACGGGTGAAGCTTCTCAGCCTGCACGCCGCCAAGGGGTTGGAGTTTCCTTACGTCTTCATCGCCGGCTGCGAAGAGGGCCTCATCCCCTGGGAGCCGCCGGGTGAGAAGACCTCAGACCCGGCCGAGGAACGCCGCCTCTTTTACGTGGGCCTCACCCGGGCTTCCCGTCAGGTCTTCCTGACCCGGGCCCGGGAGCGCCACCTTTGGGGCCTGAAGCGGCAAGCCGGGCTGTCTTCCTGGGTGCGGGAAATCCCGACGGAACTGCTGGTGCGGCCGCAGGCCCCGCCTTCCCGCGGGCGCCGGGAAAAGCAAGGGCAGCTCTTTCCGGAAATGGCTCCCCACCGCGGCAAAAAGGCCCGCTAAGCGGCAACCGATTAACCGCCGGCAAAGGTTGAGCCGGGTACGGCCCTACACCACCTCCAGAGCGGTCACGGTCAGCCCGGTATTACGGTTAACTTTACCAAAACGAGGCAACTCTAAGATTTCAGGTTAAAGTGTCTCACCAAACGACCCAAGAGTGCTAAGCTGTGTGGTGCGCCGGACCGCCCTGGGTCAGGACACCGCGCGTGACAGAACCGTGAAACGAGACCCAATAACAAGCCAAAGCCTGTCGCCGACCCATCGGCGCCGCCGCTTGCGGCGGGAGACCGCTTCCCCGTGGCTGGGAGGGTCTCTCTTGGCCTTGCTTTGGCTAGCCCTGGTCCTGGGACCTCTGGGCGGGACCCTAAGCGCGGCGCCAGCTCCGGTTGAGCTCGAAGGCCCGTTGCTGCGCTCCCTGAAAATCATCGGGGCCAAGACGGTGCCGAAAAAAAAGCTTTTAACTGAAATGACCATGCCCATGCCTTCCCTGCTCCCCTGGAAGAAACACCCGGCGTTCAAAGAGGAGGAATTGGAAGGCGACATTCTACGCCTCAAGAGGTATTACCAGCGCCAGGGGTTTTACCATACCGAGATTGATCGCCAGATCGAAACCAAAGACGGCCAGGTTTCGGTGGAGTTGCGCATCACCGAAGGCCCCTTCGTCCAGGTGGTCCAGGAGGAGGTCAAGGAAATTCCTACCACCCCCCCAGTGGATCTCTCCTCGCTAACGGCCAAGAAGTGGCCCCTGAACCAGGGTGACCGCTTCACGGTGGATGGCTACGAGGCCCTGAAGCGCCTGTACCTGGACTACCTCTTGGACCACGGTTATCCCCAGGGCCAGGTGGAGGGCAGGGTCCTGCTGGACGAACAACAGAATACCGCCGGGATTGAAATCACGGTCAATCCGGGACCCTTGTGCCATTTCGGCGACATCAAAATCAGCGGTAACGTGGAGACTCCCGACTACCTGATCATGCGGCAACTGACCTTCAAGCCGGGGGACGTCTTCTCCTTCAAGGAGCTTTACGACAGCCAGCGAAAGCTCTACGCCCTGGATCTGTTTCAAAACGCCTCCATCTCCCCGGAGGAGGGAAAGGAGAAGGAACTGCGGATTCCCGTGGTAGTGGCGATCCAGGAAAAGAAAAAGCGATCGGTTAAATTGGGCCTCGGGTATGGCGATGAGGATAGGTTCCGGGCCAAATTGGGCCTACGCTTCCGCAATCTCGGAGGCGGCGGCCGCACCCTGGAGCTGGACGGCAAGCACTCCAGCATCGAAGATCGAGTCGTGAGCACCTTTACCAATCCTCAACTTTGGGCCAGCCGCAACGACTTCGTTTTCCAGAGTGGTTACATCCGGCGTTATCTGCCGGGATTTACCGACAAGTCCTACTTTACCATGGAGCGTCTGGAGCGGGATCTGCCCTGGAAGATCCGGGGCTATCTGGGCCATAGCCTGGAATTCGCCCGGCCTTTCAATATCCCGGAAGAGACCTTGGCCATCCTCACCCAGACCACCGCCGGCAAGCTTTACCGGGCCTCCATGTTGATCGGGGGCCTGCGCCGGGAGACCGTGGACAATCATGTGGACCCTCACCGCGGCAGTCTGCTCGCCTGGACCGGGGAGGCGGCCCCGAATTTCTTCGGGTCCAACCTCCAGTTCCTGCGCACCGTGGTGGAGGGCCGGCGCTACTACGCCCCGTGGGATAGCGACTTCGTTCTGGCTGGCCGCCTCAAGTTCGGGTTCATCCAACCCATCCAGAGCACCGATCAGATCCCCATCTTCCGTCGCTTCTTTGCCGGCGGCTACGACAGCGTGCGCGGTTACCGCTTCGACTACCTGGGTCCCCGGAACGCCGCCGGCCTACCACTAGGCGGGGAGGCCTTGATGGAAGGGAGTTTGGAGGCTCGCATCCCCATTTACCATGAATTCCGGGCCGCGGCCTACATCGATTTCGGCAACGTCTTTCTGAATATCCCCAACTTCGACTTGGGCCAGCTCAAATATACCTCCGGGCTCGAACTGCGCTACATGACCCCCATCGGTCCCCTCGGGGTCGGCATCGGCATCCCCTGGAACCCCATCAACAGCCATAAAGACAATTACCGGGTCTATTTCACCATCGGCCAGGCGTTTTAGGGACATTTTTCAGTTTTTGGTTTTTGGTCGTCGGTCTTAAAGATGACGGAGGACGGGAGATGGAAGACGGGCAAAACCCGGTCGCCGGTCCTCCTCGGTCCTCGGTCCTCGGTCTTCGGTCTTCGGTCTTTTTTTTGTCTTCGTTCTTCGGTCTCCGGTCCAAAATATGGTAAAATAAACCATGCGCCGCATCCTCACCATAGGCCTGGCGGTCATCGTCATCCTGGGACTGGCGGGCTGGGTGGTCCTGCAGTCCCAGTCCTTCTGGCGCTGGGGCGGCTGGGAAGTGGTTAATCTGGCCCAGGACCGCCTCAACGGCGAACTGCGGGTGGACGCAGTGCAGGGTCAGCCATTCACCGGCTTCACCTTCACCAATGTGACCCTCACCGGCTCCCAGGGCGAGATCCTCCACACCGATAAGGTGGAGCTGCGCTTCTCCCTCTGGTCCTTCCTCCGGCTGCAGCCGGTGATCGCCACCCTATCCTTGCATGAGCCCCGCCTCACCCTGCGACAGGATCAGGAAAGCCGCTGGGAGGTGGCGACCCTTCTGAAGAAGCGCCCGCCACCGCCGTTCCAATCCCTGGATTTCCGTCAAATCCTGGTGCAGCATGGCCAGGCGGTGCTCGTCCGCCCCGAGGGCAACCAGGTCTTTGAGGACCTCAACCTGGACCTCGATTTCATTCTGCTCCATCCCAAGCGGCCCAACCAGGAAATCCGGGTGCGCCGGGCCTCGTTGGCGGCCACCACGCCCATGGGCCGCTTCGGCTTCAAGTCCAGCTTCACTTACGCCCAGAACCGGTTGACCATCGACTCCCTGGATCTCGAATCCGGGACGCAAGTCCTGTCCAGCCTGCGGGGCCAGGGCCTTTTGGGACCCGAGGAGGCCCGGCTCAACTTCGAGGTTGGCCCCATCCCGGGGGAACTACTCCACCGGCTTTGGCTTAAGTGGCCGGAGCATTGGGAGGTTAACGGCAAGTTTCACCTCGCCATCCTGGACCAGACCCATTATGAGATAACCGGGACCGGCTCCCTGCAGCAGGCCGTTTTCGATCTGCAAGGGGCCGTCAGCCAGGAGAACGGCCGCTTGACTTATGATCTAACGGCCAAACTGGGCGGCCTGCGGGCCGAACTGCTGGAGCCCTTCCAACCCCAGTGGGCCCAAAAGCTCAAAGGGCTCTCTCCCGTCGCCGCCGGGCTGGCGCTCAAGGGGACCGGGGTGTCCTGGCCCCCGGAGCAGCTCGACTGGTCCCTGGACTGCGCCACCTTCCGTGATCACGGCATCAGCGTCGAGCAGCTCAAAATCAATGTGGCCGGCAACGCTCGGGAGCAAAACCTGCAAGGCCTGGCCCGGGGGAATTTCGGCGAGATCTCTTTAGCGGCCGCCGGCCCTCTGTTCTCCAACCAGAAGGCTGACCTGAAGATCCAGACCAAGGATTTTCGGCCGGCCCGCCTGGGTCTGAATCAGGCCGGGGAGACCATCCTTAACGGCAAGTTTACCGGCGCCTGCAGCTGGCCCGACTACCGCGCCCTGGCCGGCCTCAAGGTAGCCGGAGACCTGGAGGCCCGAGGTCGGCTGGGGGAGGAACCCCTGGAAGATTTCCGGGCCAAGCTTAGCTGGCAGCAACCCAAGCTGGATATTCCCCAGGCCTCTCTCCGGCTGGGTCCTTTGGCCGCCAGTTTTTCCGGCTCCCTGGACGATAATCGGCTCAACTGGCAGTTCAAGGGGAGCCTGGCCCCCGGGGTAACCCGGCCTTACCTGCCGGTGGCCACCCCGAGCCGCCTGGAGTTAAACGGCGCCCTCACCGGCACCCTCCAGGCCCCCCGTTTCTCCGGGCAAGGCAATGGGGCCGGCCTCACCGCGGCCGGCCTTTCCCTGAAATCCTTTACTTTCAAGGCCAACGCGGCAGGCTGGCCGCCAGCCACAGGAGACCTGGAAATCCGGGGAGCGGGTCTGAGCACCCCGGCGGGGGTCTTTTCCCAGACTGACCTCTCCTGCCGGGGAGAGGCCAACCTCTGGCAACTGCACTTCGCCGCCCGGACCCCTGAGGGTCCCCAGGCAGAGGTCTCGGGGACCGCCGACTTGCGGACCCGCCCCATCTCCCTGACGCTGCAGAAGGTTTCCTGGCATACCAAGGAGATCGCCATCGCCAATAGCGGGCCGGTGCAGCTGCGGCTCCTGCCTGGGCTGCAGCTGGCCACGGCAACCTTTAAGGCCAACGGCGGGGTGCTGGCCCTGAATCTGGAGGCGCAGGGGTCGCGGTTAACCGGGTCGCTCAACCTCCAAAATTTTCCCGCCCGGCTCCTGAGTCTTAAGGGAGCCTCCCTGCAGGGCAGCATCGACGGCCAGGTCTCCCTCGCCGGTGAACCCGGCGCGCCCCTGCTCCAGGGGAAGGTCAAATGGGCCCCCGGCCAGGTGGGGGAATTCCCGTTCCAGGCCCTGCAGGCCACCTTCAGTTACCGGCCCGGCTCCCTACAGTTGACCGGGAGCCTGGATGAAAAGGTATCAGGAGCCAGACTGGTCTGCGACGGCCAAATTCCCCTTAACCTCTCCCTCATCCCTCTGAACTGGTCCCTGGGGAACCAAAACCTGGCCCTCACGGTCAGGGGGGAAAAGACCAGTCTGGCCATGCTCACCGCCAGCCCCCAAGTCCAGGCCGCCGAGGGCGCCCTGGACCTCATGGTCCAGTTGCGGGGCAACCCCCAGCACCCGCAGGTTTCCGGCCACCTCCGCTGGGGCGAGGGCTCCCTCAAACTGCGGGTTGCCGGTCTGCCTTACCGGCTGCTGCCCGGCGAGGCCCTCCTCCAGGGGGACAAGATCACCATCCGGGACCTCACCCTGGAAAGCGGCGGCACCCTGCATCTCAGCGGGGATTTCAACCTGAAGGGCTTCACCCCGGGTCAGTTGGCGCTGCGGGGCCAGGCCGCGAATTTTCTGGCCTTGCGCCGGGAAGGTACGCAGGCGGAAGCCAACGGCACCATATCTCTGACCGGCCCTTGGGATCATGCCCGCTTCACCGGGCAGATTCTGGTCCCCAAGGCCACCTTTGCCACCAGCTTTTTTTCGGCCGGACCCCATCCCGACATCATCCTGGTCAACAAACCGGCGGAACCCGCGGCCAAAAGCGCCCCCAGCAACCTGGTGTTCTGGCAAAATTTACAGATTGACCTCACCTTGCAATCCGCCGGGGAGGTCTGGGTCAAAAACAAGGACCTCAAGGTGGAGATGCAGGGCAGCCTGAAGGTCATCAAGGCGCCGGGCCGGGATAAAGTGGCGGTGGCCGGGGTGATGCAGGCCGTGAAAGGCACCATCGAGCTCCAGGGGCGCACCTTCAAGGTGGCCGAAGGCTCGGTGACCCTGCCCGGCAAACCCGGAGTGCCGGGAACCCTGGCGGGCCGGGCCATCAATGAGATGGAGGGGATCACCATGTTCATGGACATCTCCGGTCCCACCAATAAACCGGTGGTGCGCCTCTCCAGCAATCCACCCCTGCCTTCCCCGGATCTGCTCTCGTATCTGGTTTTCGGACGCCCGGCGGCTACCCTGAACAAGGAGCAATACGCCGCCGTCGGCCAGCAGGCCGTGGGCATCCTCGGGGGCCTTTCCGCCAAGAAATTCCAGGATTTCCTGGGGACTGACTTTCCCCTGTTGGGCAACGTCACCATGCGGGGCGGCGAGCAGACCGTGGGGGTAACCAAACCCCTGACCAAGGAGCTCAGCGTCTCCTTCGAGCGCCGGACCAACCCCCTCTACCGGGAAAACAACGACCAGGTGCGGGTGGAATACAAGGTGAACAAATATATGAGCCTGGAGTCCACCGCCGGCCGGCGCAACACCGGCGGCGACGTGATATTTAATTATGATTTTTGAAGTACTGCCTGGGATTTGAGTATTTCTCTTTAATAATCGCTCCCAGCAGACCTGATTCCAGGTCATATCCGCCATGCTTCCCGCCCCACCAATAAGTTTCTAAAGTGGCAAAATATCTGGCCCGGAGGAAGGATGGAATTAGGCGGGTCTAGGTATTAATCCTGGTAATCTTTCGAAAGGACGGCAAGGCCAGGTGGCCCTGCCGGCGGTTTTTAGGCTATGGAGCCTCCCACGATCAATCCCCCACCTCTGAGGAAGCTTGTACGAAGAAGTCGCAGCGCTCTCTAACAAAACAATTGGCGAAAATTATCACCCGGGACAGTCTATGCCCTAACATAAGGCGCAGGGGTCCATCTAAACTATTGAGAAGAGCCTGGGTGAGACGCCGCCGGGGAAGGGTCTAAGGGTCGCGCTAATCCAGCCCCGCTACCGGGAATCACCTTAAGCAAGCCTAATCATTAAGCAGTGGGATGGTATAAAGGAGGCAATATGGCTAGTTTATTTTGGGCGTCAGTTCTGTTGGTGAGCGCCCTGACCGTGGTCGGGTGTGGGGTGCCATATCAGACGGCGCCGTATGCTCAGGCGCCCTATGCTCAGGGTTATGGAGGCTATAACTATCCACCCCCGCCCCAGAATATTTACGCGACCCCGTGGGTTGGGGCTACTACGCCCTGGGTCTTTTACCGAGGCGATTGGTTTTTAAATGGCATGCTGTATCATAATTACGGCAATCAATATGGTTGGGCCCCGTATTACGCTTACCCTTCTACCTATATTGTCAGACCCAATAACTGGTATGAGCCGAAGTGGAATACGTGGTATCAGCAAAATCCTCAATACTCGCAAAGTTTTACTCAAAAGTATCCCTATTGGCGCGATCACCGTTCTGGTCAGAATTATGACCAGAATTTTTATAATAGGTATCATCGTGGCCAGGGCGAAGGCTGGCAGAGAGGATACCAGGGTCACACCATTGACAGACCCCAACCTCAGGGGCGGAGAACTGGCCCTGGTCAAGTAACCCCGCGTGAGGGACCGAGAACCGGCCCTGGGCAGATAACCCCGCGCGAGGGACAGAGACCTGGCCCTGGTCAAGTGACCCCGCGTGAGGGACAGAGACCTGGTCCTTCTCAAATGGCCCCGCGTGAGGGACAGAGATCTGCCCCGGCACAAGTGACCCCGCGTGAAGGACAGAGACCTGGTCCTTCTCAAATGGCCCCGCGTGAGGGACAGAGATCTGCCCCGGCTCGGGTAGCCCCGACTGAGGGGCGGAGACCCGGTCCTGCTCCTGCTGGCAAACCTGAAAAAACCGGCCCTGGTGAGGAAAAACGTTAGTCTCCCGCCGGGGCAAGCTCCAGTGAAAAGGGGTGTTATTCTTCTTAGGTTAGCGATAACCACCAGAAGGCGATAACACCCCTTTACTTTCATAATTCCCTTTAAACGACCGGCAGGACCCACCATGGCGAAGAACCCGTAGCATTATTCCATCCCTGATTATTCCTGGCTTTCCGGATCATCTCGAGACATTAAGCTTCCCTGATGAGGCCTTCCCTCTCCTCTCTGGGAAGGGACCGCCCGATGTGATATGAATTAGCCATCCGGGCCAGTCAGCCAGCGACCTGCCCAACCTTCTATCCATGAGGAGTCTTCCCAGATGGTGCCTGCCCTCGCCCAAGATTATTCCGCCCTTGATGTTCCTGAAGTTCTCCTGCGCCTTTTTTACCCCAGGCCGGAATCAGCCTTATTTAATCCGCCCACCTCGGCCCAGGAGCTGCTCATCCCGGTGGCCCCCGGGGTGGAGATCGGCGGACGCTTTTATGCCGCGGGAGCAATGGCGCCCACCCTGCTGTTCTTCCATGGCAACGGCGAAATCGTGGCCGATTACGAGGATCTCGGGCCGCGGTATGTCCGGCAGGGGCTCAACTTCTTCCCCGTGGATTATCGCGGTTATGGCCGTTCAACCGGCACCCCCACGGTTACCGCCATGATGCGCGACTGTCAGGTTATTTTTGCCTTTGCCCAGGAATGGCTCAACCAACAGGGCTTTTCCGGCCCCCTGCTGGTCATGGGCCGCTCTTTGGGCAGTGCCTCCGCCTTGGAGTTGGCTGCCCGGCAGCAGGATCGGCTCGACGGGCTGATCGTGGAGAGCGGTTTTGCTTACGCCGGGCCTCTGCTCAAACTTTTGGGGCTGGACGTGCAAGCCTTGGGGTTCACCGAAGCGACTGGGTTTCGAAATGTGGACAAAATCAGGCATTGGCACAAGCCCCTCCTCATCATCCACGCCGAATTCGACCACATCATCCCTTTTGCCGAGGGGCGGGCTCTTTATGAGGCTTGTCCATCGCCGCAGAAAACCTTCCTTAAGGTGGCAGGCGCCAACCACAACGATATCCTGTCAGTCGGCTTTGCCGCTTACCTGGAGGCGGTGGCTAATTTGGGTGTCCTGGTAAAGAGCGCCTTCCCTGAGAAAGGACAGCTACCAAAAGAGGAACCTTTTCAGGGTTAAGCAGGGGAAGCAAGGTCCCGGTCCCTCCCCTACCCCAAGCCGGCCTTTTTGCCGATCTGGTTTAAGTAAGATATTTCACCACCGAGACCCAGAGGGCACAGAGAAACTATCATAAGCCTTGGCGGGTGGCGCCAAGGCTATATTTTATTAGGGCACCTTGACTCTGCTTGGGTAGCTGGGTCATGAGTTACAAGCCCCTACCTTCCCAGCTTGACCAGATATCTTGATAATATCGCCAATCGTCCGAATGGGCCGATAATGGCAAGCTGTACGTAATAAAGCCTGTTTTTTCTATAGATTGTGGCGGGTTAAGTACTACTTTTCTCTCTCATCATTTCCTTACTGTCAAGCGGTTTTTGACATAGCCCTCCTTTCCGGGATAGTCGAGGCAGGGGGCGCC
>JAPLJC010000176.1 GCA_026388765.1 Deltaproteobacteria bacterium | reverse complement strand
GGCGCCCCCTGCCTCGACTATCCCGGAAAGGAGGGCTATGTCAAAAACCGCTTGACAGTAAGGAAATGATGAGAGAGAAAAGTAGTACTTAACCCGCCACAATCTATAGAAAAAACAGGCTTTATTACGTACAGCTTGCCAATATCCGCACCTATTAACATGCTGCGATTTCGTACCGATATCAAAGGTTTTTTGCTTATGCATCGGCGTGGAAAGAAAAGGGGCAAGGATTAAAAATCCCTGCCCCTTGGCTTTTTCGGAAAACTGAAAACCGCTTTTAATTAAACGTGCCCCAGACCACCTTCTGCGGTTGGGCCGGTTGTTCCAGGGCGGTCAGGGCCGCCTGGAGGATGCCGTCGGCATCCAGGCCGTATTTTTGGCGCAGTATGTTCGGGGCGCCGTGTTCCACGAAGATATCCGGGATGCCCAGACGCTTCACCGAGACCCCGGTCAGGCCGTGGTCGGCCAGCAATTCCAGGATGGCGCTGCCGAAGCCGCCGGCCAGGACGTTTTCCTCCACGGTGAGGACCCGGCTGTGTTTGGCCGCCAGGGTCAGGATGAGGTTTTCATCCAGTGGCTTGACAAAGCGGGCGTTGACCACGGTGGCGCTGAAGCCCCGGACCGCCAACTGCTCGGCCGCGGCCAGGGCCGGATAGACCGAGGCTCCCAGGGCCAGGATGAGCAGGTCCTCCCCCTCCCGCAGCACCTCGGCCTTGCCGATGGCGATCTTTTGCAGGGTGGAGGAGAAGACCACCCCCACGCCCTTGCCCCGGGGATAGCGCAGGGCCACCGGCCCGGGATGCTCCACCGCGGTGTAGAGCATATCCCGCATCTCGTTTTCGTCTTTGGGGGCCATCAGGGTCAGGTTGGGCAGATGGCGCAGGAAAGAGAGGTCGAAGAGCCCCTGGTGGGTTTCACCGTCCTCCCCGACAACGCCGCCCCGGTCCAGGGCCAGGGTCACCGGCAGGTTTTGCATACAGACATCGTGGAGCACCTGGTCATAAGCCCGCTGCATGAAGGTGGAATAAATGGCGGCCACCGGCCGCATGCCCCCCATGGCCAGCCCGGCGGCAAAGGTGACGGCGTGCTGCTCGCAGATGCCCACGTCATAGAAACGATCCGGAAAATCGTGACGGAAATCCACCAGCCCGGTGCCATCCGGCATGGCGGCGGTGATGGCGACGATCTTGGGGTCATCCTGGGCCAGACGCAGCAGGGTTTCGCCGAAAACCTGGGTGTATGACGGCACCTCGCCGACGCTCTTCTTGGCCTCGCCGGTGTCGGGGTCGAAACGGCCCAGACCGTGGAACCCGGTGGGGTCCGATTCCGCCGGCTCATAGCCCTTGCCCTTGGTGGTGAGCACGTGGATCAGGATGGGTCCCCGCAAGTTTTTGACGTTTTGCAGGGTTTCGATGAGATGATCCAGGCGGTGGCCCTTCACCGGCCCCAGGTAGGTGAATTTGAGGGCCTCAAAGAGCATCCCCGGGGTAAAAAAGGCCTTTAAGGAATCCTGGCTCCTCTTGGCAAAGGTCAACAGGTCGTCGCCGATGGCCGGCAGGGACCCCAACAGGTTCTCTATCTGCTTCTTCAGGAAGACCATGGTGGGGCGGGTGAACTGCCGGCTGAAAAACGACGACATGGCCCCGACGTTGGGGGCGATGGACATGCCGTTGTCGTTTAAGATGACAATGAGGTCTTTGTTCAGGTCCCCGGCGTTGTTCAGCCCCTCGAAGGCCAGGCCCGCGGTCATGGCCCCGTCCCCGATCACCGCGATCACCCGGTTCCGCTCCTTGTTCAGGCAGCGGGCCGCAGCCATGCCGAGGGCGGCGGAAATAGAGGTGGAGCTGTGGCCGGTGTCGAAGGCGTCGTAAGGGCTCTCGCTGCGCTTGGGAAAACCGCTGAGGCCGCCGTACTGCCTTAAGGTCTGGAACCGGTCCTGGCGCCCGGTCAGGAGCTTGTGGGCATAGGCCTGATGGCCCACATCCCAGATGATCTTGTCCCGGGGGCAATCGAAGACGTAGTGCAAGGCGATGGTGAGTTCCACCACCCCCAGACTGGGAGCCAGATGCCCACCGGTTTTGGCCACGGTGGCGATGATCTTCTCCCGGATCTCCTGGGCCAACTGCGGCAGCTGCTCCGGGGATAATTTCTTCAATTCCTGAGGATTATTGATTGCTTCCAACAACCGGCGCGATCCCGGGTTTTTATCCATATGAACATCCCCTTAACCATCATATTATACCAGAAATAAACAGATAATCATTATTTTCTAACTTATCGGCTTAGAATCAATTTATGCAAATTGTTAATAATCCCGGCTAAGACCGGCGCACCAGGAGGTATTTGGCCAGTTCCCGGAGAGGCGCGGCCCGGTCTTGAAAGGATTCCACTTCGGCCATGGCCTCCTCCACCAGGCGCTTCGCCCACTGCCGGGAGGCCTCCAGCCCCACCAGGGCCGGATAGGTGGCCTTTTGCCGCTGTTCGTCCATACCCGGAGCCTTGCCCATTTCCGCCGCGTCTCCTTCCACGTCCAGGAGGTCGTCGGTGATCTGGAAGGCCAGGCCAAATCTTTCCCCATAACTGGTGAGGGCGGCCACCTGGATGCGGTTGCCGCCTCCCACCAGGGCCCCGGACCGGGTGGCCGCGGTGAGCAGCGCCCCGGTCTTGCAGCGGTGAATCAACTCCAGCTCTTTAAGATTGATCTTTCGCCCTTCGGCCATCAGGTCCAGCATCTGGCCGCCCACCATGCCCCGGTAGCCCGCGGCCTTGGCCAGTAATTCCGTGACCTCCAGGAGCATCGCCTCCCGGCCTTCGAAGCGGGACGCCGCCGCGGCCAGGAGATGGAAGGCCTCGGTGAGCAAGCCGTCGCCCGCCAGGATGGCAGTGGCTTCGTCGAACTTCTTGTGGCAGGTGGGCTGGCCCCGGCGCAGGTCGTCGTCGTCCATGGCCGGCAGGTCGTCGTGGATGAGGGAGTAGGTGTGGACCATCTCCAGGGCGCAGGCCACGGGCAAGGCCTCGCCGGGGTCCCCGCCCACCGCCTCCGCCGCGGCCAGACACAGGATGGGCCGCAGCCTTTTGCCGCCCACGAACAGGCTGTAGTGCATGGCCTGGACCACCCGAAAGGCCGGCCCCCGCACCGCCGGCAGATAGGCCTCCAGGGCCCGATTGACCAGGTTGCGCCGTTCTTCCAAATAAACTTTGAGATCCAAAATTTGCCTCTTGAATGGGTTCACCAGTTAAGCTGGGGGGTAAAAGGGGAATAGGGGAAAGGGAAAAAGGGATAAGACCTGCAGAAAAAGCAATATATGTTTTCGCCCTTTCCCCTTTTACCCCTTTCGCCTTTTCCCCCTTTACCCTTCCCCTTCCTCTTCCGGAAACGGCCGGGTAAAGAAGCGGCCCGTGTCGTCTTTCAGGAGCAGTTCCACCCGGCGCTCCACTTCGTCGAGCTTGCCGTGGCAGGCCCGCACCAGGCCCACGCCCTCTTCGAAGGCGGCCAGGGCCTGCTCCAGGGGCAGCTCGCCGTGCTCCAGGGAATCCAAGACCTCTTCCAGGCGCTTGAGCAGCGCCTCGAAATTCTTCTCTGCCTGCTTTTTTTCTTTAGCCATTGAAAGCCCGTTTTCTGTTTTCTGTTTTCTGTTTTCTGTGCTGAAAAGTTTTTTTAGAATAGGTGGCACAGGCTTTCCAGCCTGTGCTGGCGCAGACTAAGGCCTGCGGCTACCTTTGGTATTCTACCATCTTCTCCCTGCTTACTTCGCACTGCGACTAGGCTCGGAGGGCGGGCGCAAATGTGGGACAGGCGCCTCGCCTGTCCAGGACAGCCGGGGGCGGCTGTCCTACATTTTTAAGGCCTCACCAAAGGGGAACCATTTTTTAGACCCAGTATCTATAGGGCGGCCTGTGGCCGCCGTTTTTCGGCGTGCACAGCACGCCCTATATTTATTCACTGCTCACTTCCTTCACCTCACAATCCAGCCGGCCCCGGGCCAGCCGCACCCGGACGGCCGCGCCCGGGGGCGCCTGGGTCGCGTCGCGGATCACCGTCTCCTGGGGCAAAAGTGTCGCCACGGCATAGCCTCGCTGCAGGATGGCCAGGGGATTGAGCTGGTCCAGGTGGCTCTGGCAATACTCCAAATGCCGGCGCCGGGTATCCTGGCCCCGGCTGTAACCCTGCCCCAGCCTTTGGGCCGCCTGCTCCAGGCGCTGCCGCCAGGGCAGCAGGGCCCGCCGGGGACTGAGCAGCACCAGGCGGGAGCTGGACAGACGCAGCTGCTGCCGCTGCACCGTCACCAGCCGCCGGGTGCGCCGCATTAGGGCCTCGCCCCGGTCGTCCACCATGAGGCGCAGATCCACCAGACGCCGGCTCATATCCGGCAGCCGCCGGGACACCAGGTCGAGATGCCGCCGGGCCACCTCCAGGCGCTGCTTAAAGGTGCGCCACAAAGAGCCGCCCAAACGGTCCAAATGCCGCGCCAGCGCCCTTTTATCCGGCGCCACCAACTCCACCGCGGCGCTGGGCGTGGCGGCCCGGGCGTCGGCGACAAAATCGGCGATGGTGAAGTCCACTTCGTGGCCCACCGCCGAGACCACCGGGATGGGGCAGCGGTGGATGGCCCAGGCCACCTGCTCTTCGTTGAAGGGCCAGAGGTCTTCGAGCGAGCCGCCGCCCCGGGCCAGGACGACGACCTCCACCCCGGGGTAGGCGGCCAAATCTTCCAAAGCCCGGACAATTTCCCCGGCGGCCTCCCCTCCCTGCACCTTCACCGGATAGATCAGCACCTCCAGATTGGCGTAGCGCTGCCGCAAAAGGCGCAAGAAATCCCGCACCGCGGCGCCGGTGGGCGAGGTGACCAGGGCGATTCTTTTGGGCAAGAAGGGCAGCGGTTTTTTTAGCTCCGGAGCAAACAGCCCTTCCGCCTGGAGGCGGGTCTTCAGGGCTTCGAAGGCCTGGGCCAGGGCCCCCAAGCCCAGGGGCTCCAGGTAGTCCACGATCACCTGGTATTCGCCCCGGGGCTCGTAGATCGTCAGACGCCCCCGGCACAGGAACTGGCTGCCCTCCTGGGGCTTAAAACGCATATGTTGGTGATTGCCTTTGAAGAGTACGGCTCGCAGCTGGGCCCCGGCGTCTTTGAGGGTGAAATAGTAGTGCCCCGACAGGGGCTGTCGCAGGTTGGAGATCTCGCCGCTCACCCAGACCAGAGAAAAATGGGTCTCCAGGCGCTCCCGGATCTCCCGGGTGAGGCTGCTTACCGTATAGATGTGGGGAAGTTCCTGGTCCATCGGAGAATTGGGTGATTTTACCATAATTCCAGGGGCGCGGCGAAGAATTTCGGTTTTCTTCTCGTCCCCAAGATTGGCTTGGCATTTATGTTCCCAAACAAAGTTTGGGCGAAAATTGGGTTCCCAAGTACAACTTGGGAACCAGAATGAAGTGTCGTACAGCTTTGCTGACTGCTGACAGCTGATAGCTGACAACTAATTCGAGGGAGATATGACCTTGATCCTGGCGATACCGGCAACCGACGGCCTGGTAATGGCCTCCGACTCCCAGATCACCACCGGGGAGGTTCGCACCCCGGGACAAAAGATTCACCAGCTCAACGACCGCTGCCTGTGGGCCGGGGCCGGGGAGCTGGCCCTGGTGCAGCGAGTCGGGGAGCACTTCGACGCCTTACCCCAGGACGCCCACCTGACCAATCTGCGCGATCAACTGGGCGCCATCATCAAGCAGTGTGTCACCGAACTGACGCAGCTCGATTTCCGCCTCCAGTTTCTGCCCCCGGACCCGGAGCGCCTGGCGCAGCTCCATTACGCCGACTTCATCTTTGCCGAGTTGGCCGGTGGGGCGGCGCAGTTGCTGCACATCAACTCCCTGGGCAGCCCCGAATGGATCGAGGAGCGCCCCTTCGTGGCAGGCAGCGGCGACCTCTTCGCCTACGCTCTGCTGCAAAAATACCAGGACCGCAGCCTCACCCTGGAACAGGCCGCCATCCTGGCCTACAAGATCATCGAAGAGACCATCGAAGTGGGTGCCTACGGCCTGGGCCCACCCATCGACGTCTGGCGGATCACCCCGGCGGACGTGAAACAACTTACCCGGGACGAACTTGCCCCTCTGGCGGCCGCGGCCCATGAGTTGCGGGAAAGGGAAATTCAATTGTTGATTTCGGGTTAATCCGGTGAAAGTAGCCATTTATGGTGCGTAGGACGCACCATACAGCGCTCCCGTAGGGTGCGTCCTACGCACCAATCCTAAGGCTTCACCCACCCCGCATACAGCGCCAGCCCCAGCCAGGCCCAGTTGTTGGCGTAGTAGTTATCCGGCGTCACGAAAAAGGCCCGGCCGTCTTTTTCGTGATAGAAGGTCATGATTTTTTCTGCCATTAAATTAGCGAAGTCCCGGTCTCCGGTAGTCAAGGCCGCGGCCAGGACCCCGGCGTAGAGCACCGGGCTGTCATAGTCCACCAATGGGGCGCCGTCGTAATTATAGACTGCCGCCAGCTTCCCTTTGGCCTGCCATTCCTTTTTAAAAAACGGCAAAAATTTTTTTCCCAGAAGTTGGGAGGCCCGCGCTTCGCCGAACCACAAATGATCCAGGGCCAGACGCCAGGGGAGGCGCACCGCCTCCCAGCCGAAGTGGGCCTCCCGCCCCGGCGCCGGACTCAGTTGCCCGGCCGCGTCCACCCGGCACCAGTCCGGGAACAGGCCCACCCCGGGCTGCCCCTCCAATCCACGGCTGAGGCGCTCCAACAATTGGTAGGTGTCCTGACGCAACTGGTTCCAAGCGGTTGCGGCTGACAAATCTCCCCTCCCCTGCCGGGAGTCTTGTAGGGGCGGCTCGCGAGCCGCCCCTACAGGTCCGGTGCCGACTTCACCGAACAGCCGATACGCCGCCGGGGAAAAATAGGATGGATTGAGGAGATAAGGCGGCCCGGCTTCATGCCAGTTCCCCGGGGTGAGTAGGACCTCCCCGCCGGGCAGGGCCACCACTTCTTTCTCCAGGATGGCGGCCAGCACCTCCCGGGCCTGGGCCCGATAATCCGGTAAGTCCGGCGGCGCCCGCCAACCCCGCCGGGAAGCGAGCATTAAAGCCAGGGCGTAATCCAGGTCGCCGTCGCTGGCGGTATTGGCATCCAGCACCCCCCAGGCGCCGTCCGGCCGGCGGCCCCAGTGCCAGGCCAACAGGTGGTCCGGCCGGCCCAGATTATTTACGGTCCAGGCAGAGACCCGGGCAAAGGTCGCCTCATCTCCGGCCCACACGGCCCGGAGCAACGCATAGGCCTGGGCCTCGGAAATGGTGCCGCCGTCCCGCTCCGGCAATACCACCCGCCCCTCCGGCGAGATGAACTGTTCCCGGTAGCTCTGCCAGGAGGCGGCCAGCACCCGCTCCAGTCTTGGTTGGAACAGGCGCTCCCCGCAACCCGTGAGATCCAGGGCCAGGAGCACCAGCAGCCATATTGTGGGGGCCTGGGACAATTTCAGCCACTGCCTCCTTTTCGCCTAAGATTTGGGCTGCACCTGCCCCCATCAATATCTCATTAATGGGATTACTTCCAATGATTTTCGCGTTGAGGGCTGAGCGTCCGCCTCCAACCTTAGGTCCGAAAAAACCTTTTCGCCGCTCTTGCGGCTATTTATGCGGGAGTCCTGGATCGCGAGAATTAAATGATTAAATTAGCCAGATTCCAAATCTGACTATGGGCTATTGCTAAACCTTAATATCCCGTAAAATGTCATTCTGAGCGCCGCGAAGAATCTCGCCTTGCCAATGGGTTGAGATCCTTCACTGCGCTCAGGATGACAGAAAAAAAGGTTTTGCACTAGGTCCTAGGAGCTTTAGGTATTCGACCCACCGGGTCGCGGCGAAAAATTGTTTTCGCCGGGCTTTAACGACTCAGGGCGCGCCGGGCGCGCCTTACCTTCTCCTGACCGTGGTTAATCCAGGCGTCACGTCGAAAATTTCTTGACAACTACGGGTATTTATGAGAAATATTCAACGATAATAGTCTGCCGGGAAGGCAGAACGCACCAGGAGAGGCAGGAGTCGCGCGACGTTAGTCGTGAACCGCGAATTTATGTAACTTACGATAAAGCTAACGGCATCCGGGAAAGCGCCTCTGAGGCGCCCCAGATGCCGTTTTTATTGAGGCGAGCATGATCAAGGTGCAACTGGACCAGGGCCCCGCCGTCGAGATGGACGCCGGAGTCACTGTGTTCGAAGCCTTAAAAAACCTAAAAAAAACCGACCGGCGGCTGGCGGCTGCCCGGGTGGACGGCGAGCCGGCGGACCTGAGCCGCGCCCTGACGCAGGACTGCACCATCGCCCCCATTCCGGCGGATTCCCCCGAAGGTCTGGAGATCATGCGCCATTCCGCCGCCCACATCATGGCCGAAGCGGTAAGGGACTTGTTCCCCAAGGTCAAGGTGGCCATCGGCCCGGCCATCGAGAGCGGCTTCTATTACGATTTCGACGTGCCGGAGCCCTTCACCCCCGAAGACCTGGAAAAGATCGAAGAGCGCATGCGCCAACTGGTGAAGCAGGACCAGCCCTTTAGCCGGGAAGAGGTCGCCAAAGACGAGGCGCTCCAGCTCTTTTCCAGTCAGCACGAGGATTATAAGGTAGAGATCATCGAGGCCCTGCCCGAGGGTCGGGTCAGCCTCTACCGCCAGGGGAATTTTCTGGACCTTTGCCGCGGCCCCCATATCCCTTCTACCGGTTTGCTTAAGGCCTTCAAGCTCACCACTTCGTCCGGGGCCTACTGGCGGGGGGACGAACGCCAGCCCATGCTGCAGCGCATCTACGGCACCGCCTTCGCCACTCCCAAGGAGCTCAAGCAGTACCTGGAATTCCTGGAAGAGGCCAAGCGCCGGGACCATCGCCGCTTAGGAAGGGAGTTGGGCCTTTTCAGTATCGAAGAAGAAGCCGGGGCCGGGATGGTCATCTACCACCCTAAAGGGGCCCTGTTGCGCAGCCTCATCGAAGATTTCGAACGCCGGGAGCATTTGAAACGAGGCTACCAGATGGTCATGGGCCCCCAGCTGCTCCGGGCGGACCTGTGGAAACGCTCCGGCCATTGGGACAACTACCGGGACCAAATGTATTTCACCGAAGTGGAAGGGCAGATGTATGGCATCAAGCCCATGAACTGCGTGGCCCACATGCTGATTTACAAATCCCGGGGCCGGAGCTACCGGGAACTGCCGCTGCGCTACTTCGAACTGGGCACGGTGTTGCGCCATGAGCGCTCCGGGGTGTTGCACGGCCTCACCAGGGTGCGCCAGTTCACCCAGGACGACGCCCATATCATCTGCACCCCAGAGCAGGTGGAGAGCGAAATCGTCGGGGTCCTGGACTTCGTCTTCCAGGTCATGGCCATCTTCGGGTTCGAGTACGAAGTGGAGCTCTCCACCCGGCCGGAAAAATCCATCGGCAGCGACGCCGAGTGGGAACTGGCCACTCACGCCCTGATCAAGGCCTTGGAGGCGAAGAATCTCCCTTATCACGTCTGCGAGGGCGAAGGCGCCTTTTACGGACCCAAGATCGACATCAAGCTTAAGGACGCCATCAACCGCCGCTGGCAATGCGCCACCATCCAGTGCGACTTCACTTTGCCGGAGCGCTTTGACCTCACCTACGTGGGGGCCGATGGCGGCCGGCACCGTCCGGTGATGTTGCATCGGGTGATCCTGGGCTCCCTGGAGCGTTTCATCGGGGTCCTGATCGAACATTTTGCCGGGGCCTTTCCGGTGTGGCTGGCGCCGACCCAGGCGGTTCTCCTGCCCATTACCGACCGGGTCCACGCCTATGCCGAAGAGGTGGCCGCGGCCTTGCGGGCCGAAGGCCTGCGGGTGGAAGTGGACTCCCGGCCGGAGACCTTGGGCTACAAGATCAGGGAGGCCCAGGGCCAGAAGATTCCTTATATGATCGTCATCGGGGACCGGGAAGTGGCCGACCGCACCCTGTCGCCCCGGTTGCGGGACGGCACCGAACTGAAGGACGTTCCCGTGGCGGCCTTTGTCGCCCGGCTGAAGGAGGAGTCCCAGATTCCTTCCACCACCTAAAGAAAAATAGGGACACTTCCTATTTTTTTAAGTAAACATGATATGGCAGGGATAAAAATAGTAAAAATAGGAAGTGTCCCTATTTTTCCCCCGAAAAATTTTTAATCAGGAGGTCACGGTCATCCAGAAGCAGCAACGCGTGCGGATCAACGAGCAGATCAGGGTTCCAGAGGTGCGTCTCATCGGTCCCGACGGGGAACAGGTCGGGGTCATGCCGACCCGGGAAGCCCTGACCCAGGCAGCCGAAGCGCACCTGGATCTGGTGGAGGTTGCCCCACAGGCCAGCCCGCCGGTTTGCCGCATCATGGATTACGGCAAATTCAAGTACCAGCAGAGCAAAAAACAGCAAGAAGCCCGGCGCCGCCAGACCATCATCCAGGTCAAGGAGATCAAGGTCAGGCCCAAGATCGAAGAACACGACATGGGCTTCAAGCTGAAGAACACCCGGAAGTTCCTGGCCGAGGGCGACAAGGTCAAGATTTCCGTGATTTTCCGGGGCCGGGAGATCGCCCACACCGACCGGGGCTTTAAGATTTTATCCCAGATGTCCGAGGCCCTGGCGGACGTGGGCACCATAGAACAGGCTCCCCGGTTGGAAGGCTGGAACATGTCCATGATCGTCACGCCCAAGTAGTCTCGCTTCCAGCCACAGTCGTTCCGGAGCCGCCCCAGGCGGTGCCTGAAAATTTTTTTGTGTTGTGACATGGTTAAATTGTGACAAGCGTCATTTTTCTGATATATTTTTAGGGTTGAAGAAAAAATAGGGACACTTCCTATTTTTGCCTTGGTAGGGTAATCCAGTTTGGGAAAGTTAAAAAAAAATGGGAAGTGTCCCTATTTTTATAAGGTGAGGATTTGATCATGCCCAAAATGAAGTCCCATCG
>JAPLJC010000111.1 GCA_026388765.1 Deltaproteobacteria bacterium | reverse complement strand
ACATGGTCAGGCATGACCACTGCGGCATATAGTTGCCATTTGATCCCGTGACAATTTCGGATGGCATTGAGGGTGTCGGTGCGCTCCTCCGGAATCAAGGTTTTGTCTGTCAGGCAACGCCAGGTAATGAAGTAAACCTTCCCCGGCTCCTGCCAATGGGGCAGGTTTCTCCTCGTAACCTGAAAGGACTGCACAGGTTGGAAACCTGTGCCACCAGGTCTTTTATTTGGATGATCTGTCTCCTTTTTATAGGTTACCATCAGGTAATCCCAATTATAAAAGGACGGTTGCAAATAGCTCATTGCTGGGTGGCACAGGTTTGGATCCTGTGCCTTTTTCTGCTCAATAATTATTTTGTCGAGATCCTGGCAGCCTGTTTGGCAAAATAGGTCAAAATCAAATCTGCCCCGGCCCGCTTGATGGCGGTGAGGGACTCTAGCATCACCGCGTTTTCATCCAGCCAACCCATTTGGGCCGCGGCCTTGATCATGGAGTATTCGCCGCTCACCTGGTAGGCAGCGATGGGCAGGTCGAACTCCGCCGCCACTTGGGAAATGATGTCCAGGTAAGGCAGAGCCGGCTTCACCATGAGGATGTCGGCCCCTTCCTCCACGTCCAGAGCCGCTTCTTTCATGGCCTCCCGGGCGTTGGCCGGGTCCATCTGGTAGGCGCGCCGGTCCCCGAAGCTCGGGGCGCATTCCGCCGCCTCCCGGAAGGGCCCGTAAAAAGCGGAGGCATATTTCACTGCATAGCTCATGATGGGCACCATCTCGAAGCCCCGTTCATCTAAAACCTCCCGGATGGCGCCGACCCGGCCGTCCATCATGTCCGAGGGGGCCACCATATCGGCCCCGGCCTCGGCGTGAGACAAGGCCGCCTGGGCCAGGGCCTCCAGGGAAGCGTCGTTGTCCACTTCGCCCTGATGGATCAGGCCGCAGTGGCCATGGGAGGTATAGGCGCACATACAGACGTCGGTGATCACCAGCAGCTCCGGCACCTCTTTTTTCAGGCGGCGCACCGCCTGCTGCACCGCGCCCTTGGGGGAGGCGGCCTCGGAGCCGGTTTCGTCCTTCTTTTGGGGCAGCCCGAAGAGCAGCAGCGCGGGCAAACCCAGGTCCCTGATCTCCCGGGCCTCCTTAACGAGCTGATCCACGGACAGGCGGAAGACCCCCGGCATGGCCTCCACTGCCTGGCGCACCCCCTGCCCCGGGGCCACGAACATGGGATAAATGAAGTCTTCCCGGCGCAGGTGGGTCTCCCGCACCATTTTTCTTAAGGTTTCACTGCGGCGGAGCCGACGGGGGCGAAAAACTAGTTCCATAGCCTCTACCTTCCTTGTCAATTAGCCGTCCGTAGGGCACCGCAGGCGGTGCCCCTGCACAACAGTCTTATATTATTAACATATCACCGCCCCATTAATTTTCCAACTCGTAAGATGCCGGCGACTGGTTTTTACGCCGATCCCAGCCATTAAACCGGCAGGTTAGGCCCAGCCCTTGCCAGCGCCTCCCGGAACCTGGTTGGGGCCCTCAGCCCACCAGGGAGATGGTTCAAAAAGAGGTTGACGCCTCTCCCGCGTATGGGATACTAGTGGCTGAAATCTACGGGGTGAGATGCAGGTTGCCTAAGGAAAAACTATTCAGCCTTTTATTGGCGGCAATGCTCTTGGGAGGCCTGGCGGGCTGCGGTTCGGCCCCGGTGCCGCTGCCGGCGGAGGCCCCGGCCCAAGCGCCGGTGCAGCCGGAAAAACCAGACCAGGCCAGACTCAGAGACGGCCTCACCGGACAGCAGTTGACCCCGGCGGAAGTGGCTGATCTCAGTGACCGCCTCCTGACCGCGGGCAATGAAGTGAGCGATCAGGACATGGCCCGGCTGGAACTGGTCCTCCTGAAGGCCATCAAGTCTCCGGAGAAGACCTTCCAGGCAGTCTTGTGGCGCAACCTGGGCATCATTCATTATAGCCAGAAAAAATACAAGCAAGCTCGTCAGGAACTCCAGGCCTCCAATGAACTGAACCCCAAGAATGGGCGGACGCATTACTACCTGGCCCGGCTGTCGATCTACCAGGGGGAGATCTACGAACGCCAGGGGCAGAAAAGCAAAGCTCGCCAGCAATTCAAGCGGGCCGCCATCGAAATGGAATTGGCCCGCAAGTTAGAACCCAGCAACCCCATGTATCGCCAGGATGTCAAGCAACTAATCGGCCGGGAATAGGTGGCGCCAGGATGAAGGTTTCCTGTCCTTACTGTGGCAATGACGCAGACTTTTATGAAGTGGCGGAAGGCGTCACCATCACCACGTTTTACATTCAGAACGAGGACGGCAGCTTTTCCGCGGTGAGCGACAACTCCAAGATCCAGGGAGAGGTAAGCTTCTTTTGCGGCGAATGCCACAAGGAGCTCAAGGACTACCACGATCACTTCCTGGACATGCTTTTTTAGTTTCGAGTTTTTAGTTTTTGGCTTTTGGCTTTACAGCTTGTCTTAGGCCCAACGGCGTTGTTATGAGATGCAGGTCTTAACAAATCGAAGAATCTCTGAGGTTGTTCTATTCACTAATGTCCCCGATCCCAAATCAACTGGAAACTCAAAACCCAAAACTCGAAACTCATTATGCCTGAACTTCCCGAGGTAGAGGTCATCCGCCTGGGTCTGGCTCCCCGACTGATGGAACGCCGCTTTGTCCGAGTGACAGTGGGGGCAAAGTCCCTGCGGCGGCAGTCGCCAGTCCGGGAGCTGGAACACTGGCTCCTGGGCCGGAAACTTACAGACCTCAGCCGCCGGGGCAAATATCTGGTCTTTGCCCTGGAGGGCGGCGTCACCTTGCTGGTTCATCTGGGAATGACCGGCCATTTGCTCCTGGGCTCGGAGTCCAAGCCCCTGCCCCAACTGGATCACATCCACCTGGTTTTCCACCTGGATAACGGTCTGGAACTCATCTATCAGGACATCCGCCGCTTCGGCCAGGTGTTGGTCTTCCCGCCAGGGGTGCCGCCCGCCCCCCTCCGGGAGGTGGGCCGGGAACCTTTCTCCCGGCAGGTAACCCCGCAGTGGCTGTCGGCTCAGGCCCGCGGCCGGAGCCGGCCCATCAAAAACTTCCTGCTGGACGGCCGCATCCTGGCCGGGATCGGTAATATCTACGCCTGCGAAATCCTCTTTGCCGCCGGGGTCCACCCCGCCACCCCGGCTGGGCGCCTCTCCCTCAAGGACTGGGGCCGGATCCTCAAGGATACCAGGCGCATCCTGAAAGAAGCCATTCGCCAGGGCGGCACCACGGTGTCCAACTACCTCAACAGCCACGGGGAAGCCGGGCTCTTCCAGGTCCAGCTCCTGGTCTATGGGAAGGAAAGCGAGCACTGCCGGCGCTGCGGCGCCCCCATCGTCCGCCTGATCCAGAGCGGGCGCAGCACTTTCTTCTGCTCTAAGTGCCAGAAAATGCCCGATTAACTTTTGGCAGATTCTCTTGCCGGCAGTTTTTTCCGTGGCATTTGCGGAATTTTAAGTTACATTTATCTATTCAGGTAGAAACACTAGACGGAGTCGCATTATGAAAACCGATATTCATCCCAAATTCAAACAGACCACGGTGCGCTGCGCCTGCGGCAGCGAGTTCGTCACCGGCTCCACCAAGGACAATATCCGGGTAGAGATCTGCTCCAAGTGTCATCCTTTCTTCACCGGCAAGCAGAAGTTGATGGACACCGCCGGCCGGGTGGAACGCTTCCGGCGCAAGTACGCCCATTTGCAAAAACCGGTGGCCGAAACCCCCGAGACGGCCGAAAAGGCCGAATGAAACCGGCAGAAACCCATCTGGCGGTGGGTGGCCAGGCGGTACTGGAGGGCGTCATGATGCGCTCCCCCCATGCCCTGGCCATCGCCGTGCGCCGTCCCGACGGCTCTGTGGTCCTCAAGGATGAGCCCTATGAGTCCCTGGCGGATCGTTACCCGCTCTTGAAGCGCCCGGTTCTGCGCGGTCCGCTGATCCTCATCGAGGCCATGGTGACCGGAGTCAAGGCCCTGACCTTTTCGGCCCAGGCCGCGCTGCAAGAGGAGGAGACAGACGAGCCTCCCCTGGGCTGGGGCAGTATCGGCCTGACCTTGGGGGGCGCCTTCCTACTGGCCTTCCTCTTCTTCGGCTTCCTGCCCCACTGGCTCAGCGCCCAGGCCGGCCGGCTGGCCGGGACCATCCTCACCCCGGCGGACCTCTCCTTTCACCTCATCGACGGTATCATCAAGACCTCTTTTATCCTGCTGTATATCTGGGGCATCTCCTTTTTCCCCGATATCCGCCGGGTCTTCCAATATCACGGCGCCGAACACAAGTCCATCTGCACCTTTGAGGCGGGGCAACCCCTGGAAGTCGAGTACGCCCGGCGCCATCCCACGGCGCACCCCCGCTGCGGCACCTCTTTCATCCTGGTGGTGCTCCTGGTGAGCATCTTCATCTTCGCGGTCTTCTTCCCCCTGTTTCCCGGCCTGACCAAGACCGGCCTGGCCAACAACTTCCTGCAGGTGGTCATCAAGGTAGGCCTGATGTTCCCCATTGCCGCGGTCTCTTATGAAATCATCCGCTGGGGGGGCAAACATGGCGATAGCCTCGTGGCCCGGGTCCTCCTGTGGCCCGGTCTGGCCACCCAGCGCCTCACCGCCCTGGAGCCGGATGATTCCCAGTTGGAAGTGGCCCTGGAAGCTTTGAAGGCTGTGCTGGTCCGGGAAAAGCTGCCGGAAGCCGGAGCGGAGCCGTCCCTGGTGACTGCCGCGGCCTGCGCCCAATGTCAGAATTGATCCAGGATACCCAGTCCTCCGAACCCGCTCACCGCAAACAGCCAACAGCAAATAGCAAACTCTACCTCGGGCCGGCCGGCTGGGATTACGCCGACTGGCAGGGAGTGGTCTATCCCCCGGGAGTTAAGGGCGCCGGCCGCCTGGCCTTCCTGGCGACGCTCTTCAACGCGGTGGAGATCAACGTCACCTTCTACCGGCCCATCGCCCCCAAGGATGCGGACCGCTGGCTAACGGCGGTGCCGGCAGGACCGGATTTTCGCTTCACGGCCAAACTGTGGCAGGTCTTCACCCACGAACGGCGCCTGCCGGCTCCGGAACTGGCGCAATTCCGGGAAGGGCTGGAACCATTGCTGGCCGCCGGGCGTCTGGGGGTCCTCCTGGCCCAGTTCCCCTACTCCTTCCATAATACCGAAGAGAACCGCGCCTATCTGGTGAATCTCAAATCGCACTTACCAAATTATCCACTGGCGGTGGAGGTGCGGCACCGCTCCTGGCAGCAGCGGGCCGTACGGGAGTTTTTGACCGCCGCCGGCCTCGAGTTCGTCAACATCGACCAGCCGCTGGTCTCTTACCCCATGGGCGCGACCCGCTGGGTCACGGGGACCAAGGGCTATCTGCGCTGCCACGGGCGGCGCCAGGAATCCTGGTTCGAATTCGGAGAGGATCGGGCCGCCCGCTACGATTACCTATACGGGCAGGAGGAATTAGAAGATCTGGCGGGACGGACTCAGGAATTAATGCAAAAGGCGGGGGAGGTCTACGTCATCTTCAACAACCACCCGGCCGGCCAGGCGGTGGCCAACGGCCTGGAATTACTGCACCTCCTGAAGCCGGCCTACCGCCCTGCCCTGCCACCGGGTCTTATGGCCGCCTTTCCTCACCTGGCGAAATTGACGGAAGAATAACGACTTGGCGAGCCCGGAGTTAAAATCCATCCCCAAAGAACTAATTGGTTTGGGTTATTTTTTATGCTAATTTTATCGTTTAATGTTAATAATTTGAATCGGTCATAATGGAGTTTTTACCCTCTATGCGACAGGCAACCTCAGCAGTTTCCCGGCCCCGGGTTTCTCAACCGGAAGTTTTCCCGCAGTCCGCTCCCCGTGAGACCGCAGGGTGGAGCGCGGACCTGGCCATCAAGCTCCTGGTTCCAGTGGTCCTGGCAGTCGCCCTGCTTTGCGCCTATAATTGGGGATCATTCAGCGCCTATTGGCAGCTCTTGAGCGGCCACACTTACAGCTCCATGCTCCCGGCCCTGGCCGCCGGCTATACCGTGTTGATGCTGGCCTTCCAGTTACTCCGCACCATCCTCTGGGCCGGCTACCGGCCCTACCCTCTATCTGAGGCCCCCTTACCCACCCTGACCGTCATCATCCCGGCCTATAACGAAGGGGCCATGGTGGAAAAGGCCATCTATTCGGTGGTGGCCGCCGACTACCCGGCCGAGAAGCTGGAAATCATTTGCATCGACGACGGCTCCCGGGACAATACCTGGCTCTACATCCAACGGGCCCAGAAGCGCTATCCCCACCTGGTCAAGGTCATCCGCTTCCCGGAAAACCGGGGCAAAAAGGCGGGCCTCTACGCCGGCTTCACCCAAGGCCGCGGCGAGATCTTCGTCACCGTGGACTCCGACAGCGTCATCGAACCGGACGCCTTGCGCCATCTGGTGGCGCCCTTGCAGCAGGACCAGGAGATCGGGGCGGTCGCCGGCAACGTCAAGGTCTACAACCGGCATCAGAGCCTGATCGGCAAAATGCAGGGGGTGCGGTTCGTCAATCTCGATTACCTGCGGGCCTCCCAATCCCGCTATCGCGCGGTGATCTGCACTCCGGGATCGCTGTCGGCTTATCGGCGAGAGGCGGTGCTGCCCATCCTGTCGGCTTGGCTGACACAAACCTTTCTGGGGGCCCCCTGCCCCCACAGCGAAGATCGGGCCCTGACCAATTTCATCCTGCGGGGCGGCTATTATACCTGTTATCAGCGCACCGCCCTGGTTTACACCCTGGTGCCCGAGACTTACCGGGGGGTGTGCAACATGTACCTGCGCTGGGAGCGCGGCAACGTGCGGGAATCCTTCGTCCAACTGGGCTACCTGTTCACCCGCTACCGCCCCAGGCACCGCCTCCTGCCCATCGTGGAGTTCTGCCTGGCCCAGCTGGAATACCCCTTGACCCTGCTGTTTTTAGGGCTGCTGGCGGCCTCGGTGGTGGTCTATCCGCCCCTGCTGTTCAAGGTGCTGGCGTTACTGGCGGTAGGCTCCCTGCTCAACCTGATCTATTACCTCTGGTTGGAGCGGGACCTGGAGTTCGTTTACGGCGTCATCTACAGTTTTTACGCCTTTTTCCTGCTACAGTGGATTTACCCTTACGCCTTCGTCAGCGTCCGGGACCGCCACTGGCTGACGCGGTAGCGTAAAAGTCGTGGGGGAAGGGCCAGGGCCGACGGCCCTGCCCTCCCCCCACACCCCCCTCCCAACCCATATAAGAATAAAAGGGCGACCCGCTGGGTCGCCCTTTTTGCTAAGTAATTTATTACTTGTGCCGATTAATAGCTCATGAGCCGCCTACTTCCCCTTAACACCCTCAGGCTTCTGGTCGTCTAATTAGCAGAAAGAACGAAGATCTTTCCCATTTTTATAAAAGAAGGCGACAACCATGAATCCCTCAACCATTGTCTTATTCTCCGGCATATTTGCCCTGGCCTGCTGCATCTACAGTCTGATGGACCATTCTAAAAAGGGGCAGGTGCTGTTCCGGCTTTGGAAATGACCAACCTCCACGCCTAACCTGAAATTATTGCGGTCTGGGATTCAAGACCAGGCAAGTGCGATAAAATAGGGCGACCCAACGGGTCGCCCTATTTCTTTCCTTCCGGAAAAGGCGCACTTTTTAGGTGCGCTCCAGCCAACCGCCATCCGGCTCCGCCCGGTTAACCCTGGGAAGATCAGAATCCCGCATTGGTATTGGCGACATTGATGGTGCCGGCCCCGGGCGTAAAATGGGTGCCGGCGCCGGCGACCGTGTTTTGCGTCACCAGGCAGGCGGAACTGGTGCCGATGAAAATCCCTGTGCTGCCGCTTGGGCCGGTGACCACCGTATTGCCGATGACGCTACTCGGACCTATGCACTGTATGCCATATAATGAGCAATTAGTCGCTGAATTACCGCTAATCGTCACGCCGCCAGGCGCCTCGCGGCCATTGATACCAACATAGCAATTGCTGACGCTGTTGCCGATCATAATACCCCCTTCAGCGAGATCGATACCATCACCAGCACTGCTTCTAACCACATTGCCGCTGGCGATGCCTCCTTGAAGGTAGATCCCCACATCGCCGAAGCCAACATCTACTATGCAACCCTTGACCAGAAATTGTGCTCCGACGGCCCCTCCAAAGAATATGCCTCCCACAGAGCTTTCCACCCGGAGATTGAGGGCCCGGTGACGGGCGCCACCGTCTTCCCTGACGCCTTGCCACCAGCCACTCAGGGTGCCGTTGCGGATCTCCACATTTTGACGCCCGCTCATATGAATTCCAAAATTATTGACGGTAGCGTTAGGCCCTGGTCCGTTCACCCGAAACCCCATCAGGTCAAGGGTGACGTCGTCGCTGCTGATGGTAATGCCGTTACCGCTGCCGGTAAGGGAGAGGCTGCCGGTGAGGTAATAGAAGCCCGGCGACGAGATGGTATAGGGCAGGCTGGCGATCCTGGTGCCCACCCCGCCGCCGCCGATCACGTATATATCGTCAGCCAAAACCGGGGCGACGTTCAACAGCACCGCGGCCACCAATGCCAAAAGCCATAGTTGCCTTTTCATGATCGAGACCTCCTGTGATGCTAACTTAGGTTATTTAACAACAGAGAGAACGTAATATTTGTAAACCATGCCTAAAAGCTAAGGACATTTCTACTGATGTCCATAGGCAAAAGTACCTAATAATCTAAGGGAGGCAAGGTGCTTCACCCTGGCCCCTGAAAAGCAAGGGCGACCCGGTGGGTCGCCCTTAACCTTTTTCCTCGGCAAACTCCTTCTGAAAAATGCTTTCTAAAACACCAACGCCCCAAAGCCTCGGGTCAGCAGGGCCAGGATCGTGGCCAGGGCCAGGGTGCTTATCACTGCGGTGGCGGCCCCTTTCCAGCCAATCTCCCGGCTCAAGGCGGCGATGGTGGCGGCGCACGGGATATAAAAAATGACGAAAACGGTGAAGGTGAGGATCTGGGTGAGGGTCAGCGCCGCGGTGATGTGGGTGGTGCCCAAGGCCTCGGTGAGCATGATGAGGGACAGTTCCTTGCGCATGATGCCGAACAGCAGGGTGACCCCCACCGCCGCGGGCAGGCCCAGGAGCGCGGTGAAGGGGCGGCAGGCCTCATTGACATAGGTTTCAAAGCCATAATATTTCAGCAGGCTCAGGACCAGGCTGCCGACGATGAGGATGGGCCAGGCAATGACGACAAATTCCTTCAGGCTGTGCCAGGACTTGTGGGCCACGTTGACCCAGGTGGGCAGGCGGTACTCCGGGATCTCCATGAGCAGGCCCGGGGAGACCTCCGGCAGCAGGAGGGTGGACAGCCTTCCCAAGATGCCGATGACCAAAAGGTTAAAGAAATAGACGCCCAGGGCCCAGTATGGTCCCAGGGCGTAGGCCACCAGGGCGAAGATGATCACCGAGCGGGCCGAACAGGGGATCAGAATGGCCAGCATGGCCACCACCAGGCGGTCCCTCGGGCTTTCCAGGATGCGGGTGGACATCACCGAAGGCACGCTGCAGCCGTAACCCAGGATGAAGGGGATAATGGACTTGCCGTGGAGCCCCAACAGATGCATCAGGTTGTCCATCAGGAAGGCCACCCGGGGCAGATAGCCGCTGTCCTCCAGGACGGCCAGGCCGATCAGGAAGGGCAGCAGGTAGGGCAGGACAATGGCCACCCCGCCGAAGATGCCCATGAGCAGGCCTTCGATCACGGTATAGGCCAGGGTTTGGGCCCCCAGCCAGGCCTGCCCCGCTTTCTGGGCCAGATCCAGGTAGGAGGTGAGAAAATTTTCGGCGTACTGGCCGAACCGGAAGACCCCCTGGAAAAAGAGGCCCAGGATCAGCACCAGCAGGACATAGCCCCAAAATTTGTGGGTGGCGATATGATCCAGGCGCTCCCGCCAGCCGGGTTTGGCCGCGGGTTTGACCACCGCCACCTGCTCGAAGACGTTGACGCTCAAGGCGTGACGCTCCGAGGAGATGACAATCTCCGGGGGACGGCCGTGGGTCTCGGCCAGGATTTTCTGGTGATTCTTAACCAGCGCCATGCAGTGAGGGTGGCGCCGGCCCACTTCCTCCACCAGATGGGGGTCGTCTTCCAGGAGTTTGACCAGCATAAAGCGATGGGGCAGTGCCAGCTCACAGGCGCGGTCCTGGTCCAGGAGGTCGCTGAGCTCGGCAATCTCTTGCTCCACATCGGCGCTGAAGAGAATCTGGACCGGCCGCACTCCGGTGTGGCCGGCCTGGAGCGCGGTCTGCAACAGGTCGGTCAGGCCCCGGCCCACCGCGGCCACAGTGGGCACCACCGGGACCCCCAGGAGGGTGGAGAGCTTGGCGGCGTCGATGCTGATCCCCTTACGGGCGGCCTCATCCATCATGTTCAGGGCCACCACCAGGGGGCGCTCCAGGCTCATTAACTCCAGGGTGAGTTCCAGGCTGCGGCCCAGAAGTGAAGCGTCGATGACGTTGATGATGACGTCGGCCTCCCCGGACAGCAGGTACTGGCGGGAATTAAGCTCCGCCTGATCGGTGGAGGTGAAGGAGTAAACCCCGGGCAGGTCCACACAGGTAATTTGCTCGCCTTCGAACACCACCTGGCTGACAGTATATTTTACCGTGGTGCCGGGAAAGTTGGAGACCGCGGCCTTGTAGCCGCTGAAATAATTAAAAATGGTGCTTTTGCCGCAGTTGGGCTGGCCGATGAGGGCAATTTTCATGGGTTTTGGCCCGGGTTCAGACCTCTCCTTGGAAACACGGCGACCTGACAAACATCAGCATTTTAACCTTAATGAATATCAATTGCAATTGATATTAGCCTGACTTGAGATAAAATCGCGGGAGGGCCGGCGGCTTCCTGTTTCCTGGGTGGGAGGTTTCCTGGATGGTAGGTTTTTCTCCTAATATCTTGACACTCTGATATAGTTCTATATATTAAAATATTTACGGCTCGCGGCCAAGCCTTATTTTGGCTATCGTCCTTGCTCCTAAAATGAAGACCAAAAAGACCCTGCAAATCTCCATCAAGTCCATCACCGAAACCGGCAAAGACCTGAGTCTGGACCTGGGTAAGGAGTGGTTTGACCGCTGGCGGGAGGAAGACCAGGGTCTGGAGTTCTCCCAAGGGGCCATGCGCGGCACGGTGAGCCTGGCCAAACATGGCCATGATATCCTGGTCCGGGGTCACCTGCAAGGCCTTCTTGACCTGGCCTGCGGCCGCTGCCTGGAGCCTTACGCGGCCTCGCTGGAGACGGCCTTCGACCTCCTGCTGGTGCCTGCCCCTGCGGGTGCAGCCCCGGAAGATGAGGAATTGTCCGCGGCGGACCTGGACCTCGATTTTTATTCCGGCGAGACCGTGGACCTCGAAGCCATCATCCGGGAACAGATCATTCTGATGGTGCCCCTGAAGCCGCTGTGCCAGGAGACCTGTCATGGTCTGTGCCCTCTTTGCGGAGCCAATCTCAATCGGGAAACCTGTTCCTGCCAGGTGGAAAAGAGCGATTCTCCCTTCGCCCAACTGGCGAAGCTGAAAGAAAAATAGGGACACCTCCTATTTTTCTGGGCAAGAGCTGATAAGACTGGGATAAAAATAGTAAAAATAGGAGGTGTCCCTATTTTTCTTAAAGGAGAAGGCCATGCCTTTACCCAAACGAAAAAAATCCATCGCCAAGAAGAATACGCGGCGCGCCCACGATCATCTGACGCCGGTGCAGTTATCCAACTGCCCCAAATGCAATGAGCCTCGCCTGCCGCATCACGCCTGCCCCTCCTGCGGCTTTTACAAGGGCCGGCTGGTGGTGCCGAAAGCCGCGGAGTAAGGCGGACCATGGACTATCTGCTCACCGAGGAGCAACGGATGCTCCAGGATCTGGCCCGCCAGATCACCCAGGAGCGCATTAAGCCCATCCGGGCCCAATTGGACGAAGAAGAGCTCTTCCCCTGGGACATCCTGGCCGATCTGGCCCAGGCGGACCTCTGCGGCACCATCATCCCCGAGGCCTACGGCGGCCTGGGCCTGGGGTGCCTGGAGAACTGCCTGGTCCTCGAAGCCCTGGCCGAAGGCTGCGTCGGGGTGGCCACCACCTACGCCGCCAGCTTCCTGGGGGCCTATCCCCTGCTCCTCTATGGCACTGAGGCGCAAAAGGGCCGCTATCTCCCACCCCTGGCCCGGGGTGAGGCCCTGGGCGCCTTCGCCCTCACCGAATCCCAGGCGGGCTCCGACGCCGGGGCCATCCAGGCCACCGCGGTGAAAGACGGCGACTCCTACATCCTCAACGGCACCAAGCAGTGGATCACCAACGGCGGCGAGGCGGAGTTCTACACCATCATCTGTCTCACCGACCGCAACAAAGGGGCCCGGGGCGCCAGCGCCTTCCTGGTGGAAAAGAACGATCCGGGCATCTCCTTCGGCAAAAAAGAGAAAAAGATGGGCATCCGGGCCTCGGTCACCCGGGAGGTGGTCCTGGAGGACTGCCGCATCCCCCAAGACCGGCTCCTGGGCAAGGAAGGCCTGGGCTTCATCATCACCATGAAGACCCTGGACCTGGCCCGGCCCGGCGCCGGCTCCCTGGCCGTGGGTCTGGCCCAGGGCGCCCTGGACGAGGCCGGCAGCTTCGCCAAGGAACGCCATCAATTCGGCGCCGCCATCTTTTCCTTCCAGGCGGTGCAGCATATGCTGGCCGACATGGCCACCCAGATCGAGGCGGCCCGGGCCCTGGTTTACTCCGTGGCCCGCTTTGTCGACAGCAAGCCCAAGGACTACTCCAAGGAAGGCGCCATGGCCAAACTCTTTCCCACCGACATGGCCATGCAGGTGACCATCGACGCGGTGCAGGTCATGGGCGGCCACGGCTACATGCGGGAATACCCGGTGGAAAAGATGATGCGGGACGCCAAGATCCTCCAGATCTTCGAAGGCACCAACCAGATCATGCGCAACATCATCGGCCTGGCGCTGAATAAG
>JAPLJC010000206.1 GCA_026388765.1 Deltaproteobacteria bacterium | reverse complement strand
TCTTCTAAATCAAAACGAGAAAGTACAATTGTTTGCCAGAAATTGTCATTATCTGATAATGGGACTGCCTCTCTTTTTCTATCGTCTGCTGGCTTCATTTTTTCTCTACCTGGCATTGCCATATAAGCAATTTCTTCTATTTGTATTTCTTGTATTTCTTTTGATTTTGACTTAATGTCTATTTTTTCTCCGACTAAAAGAAAAACGTTAATTTCTGTTTGAAACCGAACTAATGAAACTCCCGCAACACCAAATTCAGCACCATTATCTATTGAAAAAGTGATTTCATCAGGATCGTTGATTGCGGTATAGGAATAGATAACCCCTTCCTTTAAATAATCAATTACATCTTTTGTATCTTCATTAGCAGCTTTAGAAGTAAAATAATCTAAAAATTCGACAAAAGACATAAGGTGATCAGTTTCATCCCTTAACCTAAAATAATTATATTCCGGATTATAAATGAAGAAGGCTTCCATGATATTGAATGACGAAGGCATTGATCTGAGGCCATAATTAAAATTACGATCATTATATTCCTGAAGAAAATATCGAAGAATATTATCTAATAAAAATCCAGCGCCATTTTCGATCTGCGCTGTGATTATTGCAACGGCTGTTTTAAATCTATTTTTGATTTCTCTTTTAGCTGAAGCAGGAGGAGGATTATTTTTTATCCATTCATCAAAGGCCTTCCGCGCAAATGTTCCATATGGAGGTTCTGCATACTTACCGATTTCCAACATTCTTGATTTATGCTTAGTCATGATTATAACCCTGATATATGTTCGCCATTTTCCTCGTTCCCGATCTCCTGCTTGGGAACGAAGTTTTGGCCCAAGCTCTGCTTGTGCACCTCAATAGTGATAAGATAATATTCCAATCGAATTATTTTGCAAAGTGGAACTTTGCGGCCAAGAGGATTCCCGACCAGGAGCTTGGAAACGAGATACTCCCCATCTCCAATCCCTTATGACCGGGCGACCCAACGGGTCGCCCCTACACTTAAAGGGGGTTGGGTGGGGAGTTTGAGTGTAGGGCGGGGGACTCGCGTCCCCCGGCCCTCCCCTCAAATTTTTCTTCCTAATACAACCTACTCACCAGCCTGCCCTGGCGGTAGAGGGAGATGTGGCTGTCCTGGGAGATGCAGATGCCCAGGACGTGGGGGGCGTAGGCGGAGAACTCCCGGGTCACCTGGTGGCGCATGCCGCTGCCCAGGTCGTCCTGGTCCGGCGGCAGGCCCGCCGTCGTGGGCGTGAGGCGGGCCCGGAACTGGCAGGCCTCCAGATGGTCGTTGAAGATCAGGGCGCCGTCGGATTTGGATAGGCCCAGGAGGTGCTTTAGCCAGCGCTCGTACACGGGAACCGGCTGGGCCAGGTACACCTGGTGGTCGATGGGCAGATTAGGGTCGGCCAGTTGCTCCTGGGTCAGACCGATGAGAAAGATCGCCCCGCGGCCGCTGCGACGCAGCATCTCCAGGAGAGCCTTGAGGCGGGGCAGGGCTCCGGGCGCATCGATGCTGGGACACACCTCCTTGAGCTGGTGCTCCAACTGCTGCCAGAAGACGTCCTGGAATAGGGGAATGTGCAAATGGCCGTGGCGGTATTCCAGGACCGTCAGGGGGATGCGCCGGTTTTTCCGGCCCTTCAAGGCCACCCAAAAGATCACCCGGCCCCGGTGGGAGATGGTGGCCAGGGGCAGCACCGAACGCCAGGCCTTGGGCGTGGCGAGCTGGCGGTGAGTCCCCTGGGCGAGCTGCATCAGTCCGACAATTTGACCGCGATACACCGCCAGAAAGGTGGTGCGCCCGTCGGCGTTGAGCAAGAACTGCTTCAGCGCCTGCAGTCCCAGGTCCAGAGAGGTGAAATTGTCTTCATGAAACCAGAGCAGGGACGGCCAGCGCTGGCGGAAATACTCCAGGGGCCGGGCGGCGGAGAGGAAGGCAAAGCCGGTGAAGAGCCGCTCGCCCTCCACGGAGTAATAGAGGAGACGCTTAAAGAGCCGCCAGGCCCGGATGATGGCCTCTTCCCGGCCGCTGCCGGGCATCTCGCAGCGCCTGAGATCGGCGCTGCTGTGCAACATGGAGCCGATATAAGGGTTGTCCTCGGCATCGAGCTTGATGGTGGCGCAGGGGGCCCATTCCAGGCTTTGAAGATAGCCGGCTACCACCTGCTCCTCCAGGGAGTAAGGAGTAAAGAGGAAGGCTTCGCTGCGGCCTCCCGGGGTTAGGGACAGATGGTGCAGCACCAGGCGCCCGAAGAGGATGCTGAGGAAGCGGATGTGGAAGGGCGACAGTAAAAAGGTGGTTTGCAGGGTGTGGAGACGCAAATCCAGAGACATCCCCGCCAGGTCCAGGCGGATCACATGGGACAGCCCTTCCCACTCCCTGGCCACCAGGTTGGGATAGATGGTCCCCTTGACTTCCACCAGATGGCGCTGGAAGTACATGGTAAAACAGGGGAAAAGCTCCAGGCCCCGGGCCTGGGGGGGCACGATGCTCACCGGGTAATCTTTCCACTCCACCGAGGAGGCGGTGACGTCGTTGATCAGCCGCATGACTTCCGGAGTGATTACCAGGGATTTCAACTGTTCCGCAAAGGATTCGGACGGCCTGGAACGGGCATCTGGCATTAATTGACCTTTTTCTTCAAAGTTGCAAAGACTACCGCCATTTCTTTGAAATAGCGGGAGCTCTGCGAAATGCCATCGTGTCATCCTGAGCGAAGCGAAGGATCTCGTATTTGGTGGCACAGGCTTTCTAGCCTGTGCGGGACTTGCGGCACAGCCTGGAAAGGCTGTGCTACCCAAAAAGCGAGATTCTTCGGTCGCTGCGCTCCCTCAGAATGACACCTGAGGGAACTTTCGCAGAGTTCTCCTTGTTTCTAATAAATGTAACACAGCTGCGCCGGTTTGTCGGCCCCGGTAAGGCGTCTGGGCCAAGCCGGCCCGCGCCGCCAGGGCTCCCAAAGCCCCTTTATGCTAATATTTTCGCTTGTTTTGCCCTTCAGGTCAAGGGCGGCGCCGATTTTGGCAGAAAGACGCCAGGCCCCGGCAGTCCTGCCGGATCCGGGCGGCGATCTCCGGCCAGTTGAGGGTGGTGAGCTTCCGGTCATACAGCAGCCAGCGCCCCCGGGCCATGACGTGACGCACGTCCGCGGCTCGGGCCGCATAGGCCAGGTGGGAAAAGGGATCGTAGAGGGGGGTCAGGTGGGGCTGATTCAGGTCCACCACGATGAGGTCCGCCTCCTTCCCCGGGGTTAGGGTGCCGGTGTGGCCGTCCAGCCCCAAAACCCTGGCGCCTTCCCGAGTAGCCAGGGCCACCGCCTGGGCCGCGGGCAGCAGGGTGGGGTCCCGGCCCCAGACCTTATGAAGCCGGGCCGCCAGGCTCATTTCGCCCCACAGGTCCAGGTTGTTGTTGGAGCCGGCCCCATCCGTGCCCAGGCCCACGCAGACGCCGGCTGCCAGCAACTCGGGGATGGGGGCCACCCCGGAGGCCAGCTTGAGATTCGACTCCGGACAGTGGCTCACCTTGACGCCGCGTCGGGCCAGGAGTTCCCGGTCGGCGGGCGTCAGCCAGACCGCATGGACCGCCACCGTCAGCTCATCCAGCACTCCTAACCGGTCCAGATAAGCCACGGGGGTGAGACCATGCTGCTGCTTAACCTCCTCCACCTCGCTCCGGGTTTCTGCCAGGTGCAGGAAAAAGGGAACGGCCCTGGCCCGGGTCAGTTCCTTGGCCCGGGTCAGGGTTTCGGGACCGCAGGTATAAGGCGAATGGCAGAAAATGGCGGAGGTGACGCCGTGCCGGCGGAACTCCGCCCCACTGTCGAGGAAATCCGCCGCCACCTTCAGGTTGTCCCGGGGGTCGGGAACCCCGGGGGCCGAGAAGTCCACCACACCCTGGGCCGCCACCGCCCGGAGGCCGGCCTGGGCCAGGCCGCGGCGCACCTCGGTCTCGAAGAAATAGCCGTCGGCCACCGTGGTGATGCCGCCCCGGATCATCTCCGCCGCGGCCGCCAAAGTCCCCCAGTAGGTCTTCTCGGGGTCGAGCCAGGCGCCTTCGGCGGGAAAGATGAAGTCCGTGAGCCAGTTTTTCAGGGGCAGGTCGTCGGCCAGACCCCGGAACCAGACCATGGGGGCGTGGCAGTGGGTGTTCACCAAACCGGGGAGCACCAGGGCGCCCGCCAGATCCAGGCTTTGCCGGGCCGGGGGCAGCTCCCGGACGGCGGCGGCCGGCCCTACGGCGCTGATCTTGCCGCCCTTGACCGCCACGAAGCCTTCGGGAATGGGGGGCGCCCCGGGTTCCAGGGTGAGGACCAGGGCGTTGTGCAAGAGTAGGTCCGCAGCCATCAACTGCCTGGTTCCCGCTGAGGATCTGCAGGGCGGGGCGGCGATCACAGGGTTAACGAGCAAAATAGGGAGGTGGGTGGCTCTTCCTGGTATTTTTCCTTAATGGCCACGATGACGTCGTAGATCTCCAGGAAGGCCCGGACCACCTCCGGGTCGAAGTGCCGGCCGGTTTGCTCCCTGATATGCTCTAAAATCTCGGCCTCGGGAAGAGGATCCTTGTAGCTCCGCTTGGTGCCCAGGGCGTCATAAACATCCGCCAGGGCGACGATACGGGCGCCAATGGGAATCTCTTCGCCTCGTTTCCCCTCGCCCAGACGAATCTGGTCGCGGCAAATATCCTCGATTTTGCCGGGGTAGCCGCTGCCGTCCCATCTTTCATGGTGATTCAGGGCAATCTCGCCGGACATCACATCCAGATCCGAGTCCGGGTTTTGGAACAGGCGCGCCCCCAGAATCGTATGGAATTTCATGACGGTGAATTCTTCGAGATCCAGGCCGGTGGGTTTCTTCAAAATCAGATCGGAGATGGCGATCTTGCCGACGTCGTGCAGCATGGCGGCAATTCTCAACAGATCCTGGTTGATTTTTATCTCCTCCGGGGGGAGGCCCTGATTGAGCGACCAGCGATGGTAAATCTCGGCGGCATAAGCCCCCACCCGGTTGGCATGGGCCCCGGTCTCCTCCGGGTCCCGCAGTTCGCACATCTTGATCATCCTCAGGATGACTTCCCGGGTCAGGCGAGCCCGTTCGATGGCCGCGCCGGCGTTGGCGGCGAAATAATTCAGGATCAGCCGGTCCTTTTCCGTGAAAGGCACGACTTCCCCTTGCTCCCCCAGGGCATTGATGACTTCCAGGACGCCCACGATCTTCTCTCGGCTGGTCTTCAGGGGAACCGCCAGGAGCGATCGGGTGCGGTAGCCTGACTTTTCATCAAAAGACTTGTTGAAAGTAAAGGGCAGGGCCGGGGGAATCCGATAGGCGTCATCAATGATGAGGGATTCGCCGGTGAGGGCCACGTAGCCGGCCAGAGATTGGTTATCCAAAGGCAGGGTATGGCTGGCATAGACATACTTATGGCTGCCGGCCGGGCTAAACAGGGTGTCGTTGTGGACGTAACTGAAATGCAAGACCTGGTGTGCCTTGAGATAGATCGAGCCGGCGTCTGCCGCGGTTAAGCGGCGGGCCTGCAAGAGCACCTGGTCCAGCAGGGCGTCCAGGTCCTCGAGGTGGTACAGCCCCTCCATGATGCCAAGCAGTTTGGCAACGAGGTCACCGGAATATAATTCGTCAACCATCGATTGCCCAGGTTCGTAAAAGAGTTAACAAAGTGAATTTCTGCGCGGTGTTGAGGTTATCATCATTCCATCAATAACATCAAGGGCGGAGGAGAAGTTTTGGAATAGAAATACACCCCGGTAATCATATCCTTGGTGAGGCCGGCTTTGGCCATGATATGCAGCTGGCCGTCCCAAGGGTCGAAAATGTCCCAATCGCCGCTATCCCGCTTGCCTACGACCACCACAAAGGTATGAAGGCCATTTTGGGTGATTCGGACCATAACCGGGATGCCTAGGGAGACGTAGCGTTCGATTTTGGGAAAAGCCTGGGAAACATTTGTCGTCACACACCCTTCAAACCGCACTCCTTCAGGGGCGAAGAGTTGATTCAGGGGCACCCCCTGGGCGTTGACTTCATTGGTGGGACAACAACCGTTGCAACTGCCGCAACTGACATAGCCGCCACCATCTCTTAACCAGATATTTAACCAGCCGGGAATCGTGTTATAGCGGTTGTCTCCCAGACAGTCAAAGAGAAAGGCCTTGCTGGTGGTGGCAGCTCCTTTATTCCACATGTAGCTGTCATCGGTGCAATCTCCCAAATGGTCTCCCTGCCAGTATCCATTTGTCTGGCTCACATCGGGCCCGTTTTGGGGAATTAATTTGATGTCCGTATAGGCATCATTGGCCACGTCAAAGGTGATTTGATTGAGGGCGGGGGCGGAGGTGATCCCATCGCCGCCCAGTACCACCGTATAACCCGGGATGGTGAGGTTTACCGTAAGGGTCCCGGAGGTGCCGTCAGGAATATTTGCCGGTATGGTTTCCCCGTCACTGATACTCACATAGTCAGCATTCAGGGGAATCTGGTCATTCCACTCACGCGCATAACCGCCGACCGCAAATTTGAAATTGACCGTCATAGTAAGAGACCCGTCCATCGGCACCCCCCAGTTGGAAACGCCTTTGAAACAGGCCCAGCACTGGACATTGGCACCACTGGGAAAATAAGTCCGCCAACACTTGGGGGCATCGTTAGTGGATAGCATGGCCTTGAGGAAGATGGGATTGGTTTGCCCCGCCGGAGCCTGCAGAGGTGCGGCCGGCTTAACCCCCTTACTGTCCCGGCTGTAGACCTTAATCAGACCGTTGGATTCTGCCGCCGTATAACCGCAGCAATCTTCAAGGGGAAGGAAGAAAATGAAAAATACCGCTAGGGTCGCCAGGGTCAGGGATAAAAGCGAGGTTTTCATGGGCCGCCTCCTGGCCGAAAAGATAAGAGCGACGATTTCCTTATAAGCCAAATGAGACAAATTTTCAAGAATTATCAAAAGGGCCACGCCTGGGCGGGGTAAGGCTGGAATCCGGACAACTACTGGCGGCTGATATCCACCGGAGCGCCGCTTTGCTCCGCCACCGCCTGGAGAAATTTGGGCCAGCTGATCTGCCTGGCCAGATTCCGGTCACTGAGGCGCTTGATGGCATACTTAAGCATGTCCGGAATCTTAAAATAGATGTCCTGGTGCACCTCTATGAAGATGCGTCCCTTGAGAAAGCCGATCTTCACCGGCTCATAAATGAGCTCCACCGAGGTGCCCACCGGGGTGATATCGAAGAGTTTCTCTATGTCTTCCGGATAGTGGAGGATGCAGCCGTGGCTCACCAGACGGCCCACCCCCATGGGGGCGTGGGTGCCGTGGAGGCCATAGTGCGACAGGCCCAGCCAGCGGCTGCCCACCGGACAGTCCTCCCCCGGCGGCATGTAGGCCATGCCGTACTTGGCCTGGAGGCCCTTGGGGATGTGCCAGCCGGGGTTGACCGCCTTGCTCTGCACCCGGAAATGCTGGCCGATGGGCGTCTTGTAATCCAGCACCCCGATGCCGATGGGGTAGGTGATCACTTCGTTTTTATCCGGAAAAAACCGGTAACCCCGCAACTCCGCCACATTGATCAAATAGCCGGGGTAGGAGGTGCGCTCCGGGATGATCCATTGGGTCGGGATGGTGATGTCGGTTTCCCAGGGGAGGTAAAAGTGGTCCAGGTTGCGCTGGTAGCCGGCCAGTTCACCGAAGCCCAGGTCGTATTGCCGGGCAATGGCATAGAGGTTTTCATAACGGACGATATGATGCGTCTGGGGTTCACCCACCACCGTCACGGCCTCGGGATCCAGCCCGGCCCCCCGGGGCAGGTGGTAGGTGAAGGGTCCGGCCCCCCAGGCACAGGTGCTGCTCAATAAGCCCATGAGCAAGAATATTCCCAGAAATCTCATGAGTATTGACATAAATATGATTTTATATGAAATAAAGGGGTATATAAAGGGGTAAAAGGTTAAAAGGGGAAGAGGGGAAAAGGGGAAAATGAAAAACCAGGGGACCTCAGGTCCTGTCTTCCCCCTTTCCCCGTTTAACCTTTTACCCTTTTAACCCCGCCGTTAACCTCCAAAGAGGCCTTATTTCAAGAAAGGTTATGGTATTCACATGATACTTGATGGGCATACTCATATCTTCCCCAAGGAAGTCCAAGAGCGGCGCGAAGACTTTTTCGACGCCGAGCCGGCCTTCCGGCTATTATACGATTCTCCCAAATCCAAGATGCTGGGCCCCAAGGAACTGCTGGCCGCCATGGAGGAAGAAGAGGTGGAGGCTTCGGTGATTCTGGGGTTTCCCTGGCGGCAGGAACGCCACTGGCGGCGGCACAATGAAGTGATCCTGGAGGCCCAGCGCCGCTGGCCCCGGAAGTTTTTCGGCTTCTGCGCCGCCCATCCCGCCATGCCCGGCGGCCTCCGGGAGATCGAACGCTGCCTGGCCGCCGGCGCCCGGGGCATCGGGGAACTGGCCTTTTATATGCGGGACCGCCGCGAGGACCTCAAGTCCATTCTGGCCCCGGTGGCCGAACTCTGCCAGCACTATAAAGTGCCGCTGCTGCTCCACGCCACCGACCGGGCCGGGTCGGAGTACCCCGGCCGCTCCCTGACGCCCCTGTCCGCGGTCTACCAGGTGATCAAGGCCTTTCCGGAGACCACCTGGATCCTGGC
>JAPLJC010000056.1 GCA_026388765.1 Deltaproteobacteria bacterium | reverse complement strand
CATCCGGCACATCCATCCCCGGCACCCTTTTTTTCATGTAGCGCGCCATGCCCACCGACTTCATGGGCGTGATGCCGGCCAGGATGTGAACTTGCTCATGCAGGCCCCGATCCCGCACCCCCTCCATCCACTTTTCAAATTTATCCAGGTTGTAGATGCACTGGGTCTGGATGAAATCCACCCCGGCCTTCACCTTCTTCGCCAGGCGAGCAACTCTCAGTTCAAAGGGGTCCGCGAAAGGATTGGCCGCCGCCCCAATAAACATCTTGGGAGGGCCGTCGATTTGTTCCCCACCCTGGAACTTCCCTTCATCCCGCATATTCTTCACCATCTGGATCATCTGGATCGAGTCGATGTCATGCACGGGGGCTGCCATGGGGTGATCGCCAAAGTGAACATGGTCGCCGGAAAGACAGAGCATCGTATTGATTCCATGCGCATAGGCCCCAATGATGTCGCTCTGCATTGCCAACCGATTGCGGTCCCGGGTGACCATCTGCAGGATAGGATTGAGCCCCATCTGTTTGAGAATGATACAGGCGGCCAGGCTTGACATTCTGACCATGGCCGTCTGGTTGTCGGTGACGTTGATCCCGTCCACATAACCCCGGAGCAATTCGGCCTTTTCGCGAACCTTCTGCGGCAAGGCGCCACGCGGCGGCCCGCACTCGGAGGTAACAGCCAGATCTCCCGATGCCAGTATTTTTTCCAGAGTGCTTTCCGTTTTCATGACGCCATATCCTCTCTGATGATTTTCCGCGGTCCCGTGCCCCCCGCCGGACGCCAGTCTTTGGCCGGCAGGTTCTCTTCATACCTCTCCGTCAGCCCCAGGGCCTTGAGACGATCCCAAATGAGCTGCCAGGCGCAGTCGATGTCCGGGTCCACCTCGCACTTGCCGTTGGTGGAGCCGCCGCACGGACCGTTAAACAGCTGCTTCGAGCACCGGGCCACCGGGCAGATGCCTGCGGTGAACCCCAGGACGCAGTCCCCGCAACCCTGGCAGCGCTCGGCCCAGACCCCCTGGCGCTCGGAGGCACCCATGAACTTGGTGTTCAAGGCCGGGAAAACCGGCTTATTATGGAAGCGCCGGGCAATTTCCTGGACACCGCAGCCGCAGGCCATGGAGAGCACCGCGTCCACCTGGTCGATGTTCGAGACCAGCTGCTCAACATATTCGGGATCGCATTGCCTTTCGAGCGTGACCTCCTGGATCTCGAAGGGCTTGCCTTCTTTCATAAAATGCATCTTGAGCGCCGAGGCCAGGACCCCGACCTCCTTGCGGCCGCCGGCGGCGCACACCGTGACGCACTCATTACAGCCGGCCAGCAGAATGCTGCGATACGGCTTAATGCATTGGATAAGCTCTTCCATAGGTTTTCGTTCGGCAGTAATCATCTTTACTCAGTCTCCTGTTCCTGGCGAGTCAACCTGCAGCCCGCTGATCTTCATGCCGCGCAGCCTTGGCGGGATTGGGTCCAAGTTTCCGAATCTTCTCGGTGAAATCTGTGGCGGTTTGAGCAAAGCGTTCGCCCATACCCGCGGACATGGCGAACATCTCCACGCGCTCGCCGCCGATGCCGATCTCATCGAGGAGCTTCTTGAGGTAATCCACCCGATGAGCTGCCCTCACGTTGCCATTCTTGAAATGGCAATCCCCCTCCAGACAGCCGGCCACGTACACTCCGTCAGCTCCCTTTTCCAGGGATTTCATGATGTGAATAGCATCGACCTTCCCCAAGCAAGGAACTCGGATGATTTTCACGTTGGGGGGATAGCGCAGCCTCATGCTGCCGGCCATATCCGCCGCCGTGTAAGCGCAGTAGTGGCAACAGAAAGCCACAATTACCGGTTCGAAATTTTCCATCACATGATCCCTTCCAAAAGTCCGTCTAATTTGGCCAAGATATGATCATCCTCATACTGCATGAGCTGAATTGCCTTGGCCGGACACTCCGAGGCACAGACGCCGCAGCCATGGCACTTGGCCGGATCGATCTCCGAGTACCCTTCCTCATTGATGAACGGCACGCTGAAGGGGCAGGCCCGCACGCAGATGAGGCAGGCGGCGCACAGGTTCCCGTCCACCTGAGCTACAAGTGCGCCCAGGTTGATGCTGTCCCGGGCCAGGAAGGTCTGGGCCCGTCCCGCGGCGGCCTGAGCCTGGGCGATGGTCTCCCGGATGGTCTTGGGTGCATGCGCGG
>JAPLJC010000242.1 GCA_026388765.1 Deltaproteobacteria bacterium | reverse complement strand
CAACTATCTCTGCATGAATGTCTATTTCCGATCCTGGGACTGCTACGGCGGCTGGCCGGAAAACATGGGAGGCCTGGCCCTGCTGCAAGAATACATGGCCAAGGAATTGGGGGTCAGGGTCGGAACCTTGAGTTTCGCCTCCAAAGGTTTACATGCCTACGATTTTCAACTAGACGCCTTGAAAGGCAGAATCGGCGTATAATATCTCCCTTCTGGTTCCCAAGTTTAACTTGGGAACCAGAAGGGAAATATTAAACCCCGATTCTGCCTTTCAAGGCATCTATTTGAAAATCATAGGCATGCAAACCCTTGGAGGCAAAACTTAAAGTTCCGACCCTGACCCCCAATTCCTTGGCCATGTATTCTTGCAGCAAGGCCAAGCCTCCCATGTTTTCCGGCCAGCCGCCATAGCAGTCCCACGATCTGAAATAGACATTCATGCAGAGATAGTTGGCGCCTTCTTCTTTAACAATCTTAGTATCCACGATTCTTAGACAGGGGCTGGTACCTCGCTCCATCTCGTTGCTGTACTTCTTGTCATAAGCAAAGTTTGATTCCGGGTAGCCCACCGCCATACAGCAATGGTTATTGCCGAAGCCTACCCGTTTATAATGGTCGATACACCATTGCACCTGGTCGGGGACTATCACCAAAGCCTCTTGCTTGATGCCATTTAGGGCGAAATTCGGGATGGCGTACTTACCGCCCCGCAACCAGGTGGAATAGCGGTAGTGTTCATTGGGATTTAGTTCACCATTCATCAAATATTCGACGAAGTAGTTCTCGATGGCTTCATCCGTGGTGGGAGCCGGGATCCCTTGGGGCACCGTCACCGCCAAAGGCAGCCTGACCCCTCCTTCAGTGTATTGGATAGGTTCCAAGATAGTGCCGCTGACAAAGTCAAACTCCAAGCGCTCGGCTCCGGCAAATGAGCCGGCATCGATTTTATATCTGCGCCCGTAGTGATAAAGCTGTTTCAATAATTCGAACCAAGTCTCATCCAAATTTTTGCCCACCACCTGGACCGGTCTGAAACCTTTCATGCTGCCTCCCCTAAGATCATTGGCTGGCGCCTGACTAATATCTTATTAATGGGAGCGGAAAAGAGATTACTTCCCCCTCACCCTAACCCTCTCCCCCATTGGGGGAGAGGGGATAAAGAATGAACTCCATTTCTGCACTCATTAATAAGTCACCTCACCGAAAACAGAAAACAGAAAACAGAAAACAGAAAACTGCCTTTAATGCTTGAAGCATCTCTGCCCGGTGAAGACCATGGCCACCGGCGGTTCGGCTTCGTTGCAGGCCTCGATGACTTCGTAGTCCCGGACGGAGCCGCCGGCGTGGGCCACGGCGGTGATGCCCTGGCGGATGCCCACGTCCACCCCGTCCCGGAAGGGGAAGAAGGCGTCGGAGATCATCACCGCGCCGATGAGCCCGCCCTTGGCCTCCTGGGCGGCCACGTCGAGGTCCATCTGGTCCGAAGAGTCTCGCTTGGCCTGCAAAACCTCCAATTCTAATTGTTTATAGGGGATGCCGAACTGTTTAAAACAGAGGGCGTCGGCGTACTTGGTGTAGGCTTTGAAGATGGCGATCTCGGCCACCCCCACCCGGTCCTGCTCGCCGGTGCCGATACCCACGGTGCAGCCGTCTTTGACGAAGATGACCGAGTTGGAGGTGATGCCCTGCTCCACCCACCAGCCGAAGAGCAGGTCGTCGTATTCGCGGTCGGTGGGCTCCCTGAGGCAGCGGTAAAGCTTGCCCTGGTGCGTGGCCTCGGCGGGTTTGAAGTCCGAACGTTTGAGGATGGCGTTCAGGGGTGACTGCTGGACGATGAGGCCACCGTCGATCAAGGCCTTGAATTCCACGGTGCGGGCCTGCACCAGGTGCTGAAGCTTACTGAAGTTGGGGACCTTGATGATGCGCAGGTCTTTGGCTTTTTTGAGGATATCCAGGGTGCCGGCCTCGAAGTCCGGGGCGGCCACCACCTCTAAATAATTCTGGGCCACCAGTTCGGCGGTGGCCTTGTCCAGTGCCCGGTTGAAGACCGCGCAACCTCCGAAGGCGGCGATGCGGTCGGCCAGGTTGGCCTTATCATAAGCCGCGGCCAGGCTGTCGGCCCAGGCGGCGCCGCAGGGGTTGTTGTGCTTCAGGATCGCCGCGGCGGGCTTGGCCTGCAAATATTTAATGATATTGAGGCCGTTGTCCAGATCGGTCAGGTTGGTCTTGCCCGGGTGTTTGCCCGCCTGGACCATGGCCGCCTCGTCGATGGCGCTGGTGAGGCCGTTATTGGGGTCCAGGAAATGGCAGCCGCCCAGGGTCAGGTTCCCGCCCACCAGTTCGTACAGGGCCGCCTCCTGGCCGGGGTTCTCGCCGTAGCGCAGCCCCATGTCGATGACCTCGCCCTTGGAATCGGGCAGTTTCCAGGTGCGTTTGCGGTAGATTAGCTTCTGGTCGCCAAAGGTGATGGTCATCTCCGGGGGAAAATGGTCCGCCATTACGGTGCGGTACATGGCCTTGATATCGCTCATGCGGGTCTCCTCGGGCAAGATTTAGGTCCTATTGTGGCACGAGAAGCCCCTCCTTGACAAGCGCCTATGTCAAAGAAGAGGAGAAGTCTGTTGTAGGGGCGCACCCATGTGTGCGCCCACCATGGGGCGGACACGCAGGTCCGCCCCGACAAAAATTGACAGGAACCCGGGCGAATGCTAATATTTCAGGTAAGTTGCCAGAAGTCAGTAGCCAGATTCCAGTAATAGGCTGCTCTTACAGAAAACCGAAAACAGAAAACCGTCTTGGCATGGAGATCAACACCCTGGATTTCTTGGTGGGGCTGAGCGTGGGGGCGATTCTGGGCGTCGGCCTGACCCTGGGGGTCAGGCGCGTCCGGCATTGGCTGGGGTACTCCGAAATGAGCAAGCTGCGCGCTGAAAACCGTTCCCTGAAGCGCCGCCTGGCCGAAAAGGACCGGCACATCGGCCGGATGCTGACGGAGACGGAGCGCCTGGCGGAGCGCCTGGGAGAGCTGAAGGTCGTGGATGAGGCGGAAAAGCAGGGGCTGGATTAAAAAAGTCCCCTTTCAGTAAAGAGGGGGAACAAAACAGATTATTGGGGCTCATACGACGGGCCCAACTAGCAAGACAGGAGGAGTCATGGCCAGCAAGAAAATTTCCGTCACCGGGGCGGCGGTGGGCGGCCTGGCGGGCTGGGTGGCCGAAGTGGCCATTGCCGAGGTCACCGGGCATCACATCACCACCGGCATCCTGGAAATTCTGGGCGCGGCGGCGGGGCTCTGCCGCCTGGACAAGCGCATGGCTGATACCCTGCGGGACACCCTGGAGCAGGCCCAAGGCGAAGACCGGGAAGATTACCGCCAGGTGAAGGAGCGCATCCAGGAACTCACCCGGGACTTGCCGGAGTTGCGGGACATTTTGTCTAACATGGTGGACGCGGGCATCCAGGCCCAGAGGGCATAAGATGCTGGGAGTTAACCTGCTGGTGCGCCTGGGCCGCAGCGTGTTGAAGGGGCCGGTGACCGACGCGGGTCTGCTGCCGGCCAAGGTCTACCGCCATCTGGTGCTGGAGGCCTTGGAGGCGGAGGATTTTCCCGGGGCCTTGGACTATCTCAAATGGGCGGCGGACCCGCTGCTGGCCCAACTCCTGGTGCTGCGGCTGCGCCTGTTGGCGGCCCGGCACGCCAAGCAGCGCCAGGCCATCCTGGAGCTGCTGGAGGGGGATGGTAGCGCAGGCTTCCAGCCTGCGCCTTTCACGGGCCAGAGGCCTGTGCCACAAAAGCAATATCAGGACTTGCTGCTGGCGGCGGACCGGGCCCTGGGGCTGCTCAAAGAATATGAGGGCCGAGCCATAGCCCTGCTGAGGCGGCCGCCCTTGCCCGCAAGCTGAGCGTTTTTTGTCTTTTAAGTCCCCCTTTCTTAAAGGGGATTTTGGGGGATTTCCAAGCTATAAAAATCCTCCCTGCCCCCCTTTAGAAAAGGGGGGTTAATTTTGCCGGGTTATAGAAGCTTTTTCCCTGATTCAAGTAGATTTTGAACGCCATTTACATGGAAACCGACGATTTTTACATGGATGAGGCCCTGGCCCAGGCCCGGGAGGGTTTGGCGGCGGGGGAGGTGCCCGTGGGCGCGGTGGTGGTGGGGGAGGGCGGGGAGATTTTGGCGCGCGCCTTCAATCAGCCCATCGCCCGGCATGATCCCACGGCCCACGCCGAAGTGCTGGCGCTGCGGCAGGCCGCGCACTTGGCCGGGAATTACCGGTTGCCCGGGGTGAGTCTTTATGTTACCATGGAGCCTTGCATCATGTGCCTGGGGGCGATGCTGCAGGCCCGGGTGCAGAGGGTGGTCTTCGGCGCCGCCGATCCTAAGGGCGGCGCTTGCGTGTCGCTCTATCGCCTGCCGGAGGATGCCCGTTTGAATCATCGTCTCGAGGTGACGGGCGGGGTCCGGGAAGCGGAGTGCCGGGAGTTGTTGCAGCAATTTTTCCAGGCCCGGAGATGAGAATGTAGCGACTGTCTTTTCTGTCAAGCTGCCAGATGCAGCTGAGGGTTCCAGTAAGTACGATTTTTGAGCATGGCATTA
>JAPLJC010000096.1 GCA_026388765.1 Deltaproteobacteria bacterium | reverse complement strand
GGCCAGGTACTCGTGGGAGCGGTGCATGGGGTTTCTGAGCTGCAGGGCGGCAATGGTTTCCCAGCCCTTGTCTTCAAACATCTTCCGGGTTTCCCAGGGCCGCATGTAGAGGCCGGGATACTGTTTCGGGAAGGGGCCTTCGCTCCAGACCTTGACGGTGCCCGCCAGGTTGACGTCTTCCTGGCCCATGACCATCTGCACGCCCGGGTGGTCCATGTCATCGGTGGTGAAGACCTGCTTGCACTCCCACTTTTTGTCGATCTTGTACTTCTCGGTGACCTTCATGGTCCCCATCATCTCTTCGGTCTCTTCGTCCACCAGCAGCACTTCCTGGCCGACCTTGATGGAATCGGCCTTGCCCTGGTTGACGGACATGGTGACCGGGATGGGCCAGAAGGTGCCGTCCGTCAGCTTCATAGCATCGCTGCAGGAGCCCTTCCAGTCGGCCTGATTCATGAAGCCGTCCAGGGGGGTGAAGCCGCCGATGCCCATCATGATGAGGTCGGCCGTCTCCCGGGATGTCATGGTGACAACGGTCAGTTCCTTGGCCCGCTTTTTCTCTTCGGCGATTTGAGCCGGGGAAAGCAGTAAGGGTTTTAATTTCTTCTCTTTGCCATGCGGATTTACCAAAGCCATCTATCTTCCTCCTCGGGAATTAAGAGTTTTGCTGGCCAAACACTCGATAATACTGTGAAAATGTGAAAAATTTCACATGCCATTCAGTTTCTCACAATAATCCATCTATCAACCCTTGTCAATAATTTTTTCACGAGCTAGCTATTTTCGTGGCTTTAGCCGACCCATGGCCGCAGATAATTCAACCATTTGAAAATACAGGCTTATTAGATGCATTAAGAATAACCGAGCAGGCAATTTGACCATTAGTTCAATATAAGACCCGCCCTTTTTCAGGCAACCCCAATTGCAGCTTGGCCGCGAGGTTAAAACCGCGGGTTTTCCGGCACTCTTAGCGCCACTCACGGAATAGGTCCATGGAATAACTAGCTTATTCGCCGCACTCGTGCTGACCATTTTTGCCGCGCCGGGTTTTGCCACAACCTGTGGCTGCCCCCTAAGACGCCTCCGGCCAATAATAGCCTTGTACCTAATTGCATAAGGACGCCGCGGCAGCAGGTTTTTTATTTCCCCCCGTTTTAAAGGGGGTTAAGGCAGTCGTGAACGGCCAATCTTGGCGAGGTCAGCAAATGGAGAATTTAAAAATGTCGCCGCAGGCGAAAGCACGCGCCCACACCGGCTGGAAAACCTGTGCCTCCAAAGGTTTTCCTTGGACAGTGGCGTGTGCTGCTAAGACTGCAGTCGATAGATCCCCGTCGGCTCCTGGCGGCCCCGCAGCGCCACCGGCTCTTCGGGGATGAACTCGAACTGTCCCGCCACCTCCCGGAAAGTGGCCTCACTCACCAGGGTGTCGGCCTCCAACTCCTTGGCCCACTCCTGGAGCCGGGCCGCCACGTTCACCGCATCGCCGATGACCGTGAAGTCCATGCGCCTATCCGAGCCGATGTTGCCGACGATAGCCTCGCCGGTGTTGATGCCGATGCGCACTCCCTTAATGGGGGTACGTTTCTGAGCCTGCATCTGGGCCAACCGCCGCTGCATGGCAACCGCGCATTCCACCGCCCGGGTGGCGGCGTGCGTCAGCGGCACCGGCACCCCGAAGACCGCCATCAGGGCGTCGCCCACGTATTTGTCCAGGGTCCCCTGATGCTGGAAGACCAGGTCCACCATCTCGGTGAAGTAGGTGTTGAGGACCTCCACCACCTCTTCCGGGTCCAGGTTCTCGGACATGGCAGTGAAACCCTTGATATCGGCAAAAAGCACCGTCACCTGTTGGCGCTTACCCCCCAGTTGCAGCAGGGCCGGATTCTTCAGAATCTCCTCGCACATCTCCGGGCTGACGTAACGCGAGATGGTGTCCCGCAGCAGGTGCTTCTCCTCATAGAGGCGCAGCCGGCTCCGCAGGGTGGCTTCGTGGCCCGCTTCCTCGGCGGCGATCTCCCGTAACAGCCTTTTCAGCTCCGGATCGTCACTCTCGTTGGCCAGGGCCAGATAACTCCGGCGGGCATCCAGCTCATGGGCGATGGCCAGCTCGATGGCCTGGATGATGTTCATTTCCGGCTTAACTTCCGCTTCCGGTTGGTCCTTTTTCATAGCAAAACTCGATCCATCCTAAAGTATGGTTATTTATTCTCAGGGGTGGCCGGCAATTCGGCCACCCCTGGGGGCCGAAGCAGGCCGCGCTTCTCCATAATCTTGGTAAAATCTGGCGATAACAGGGTCTCCACGAGTCCCTCCCGGGCCTCTTTTTGCCGCGCGGTCCAGTCCCCCTTGATGCGCACCAGGTAACGGGTCTGCACCACGGTGCCCTGCAGGGGTCGGGGATCGGCCAGGGTGCCCCCCAGCGGCACCAGGTCGAACCGGTCGGGAAAGGTCTGCTGGATATAGAGCCCCAAATGATAAAAGATCAGCGCCGCGTCCGCTCTGCCGAAGGCGACCGACCAGGGCAGATCGCGGTGATGAATGCGGGGGCCGGCCAGCCACTTTTCCGGATCGCGGCTGCCGCCGTTGAAGACCAGGTCCACCAGCCGGGCGGCGCTCATCCCTTTGGGCTGGTGCGGATCATGGGCCGCAATATTGGCCAGGGTGGCGCTATAGTTGGCAAAGGCGCCCGGCTCCACCACCGGGTTCGGCGTCACCAGCCGCACCCCCGCCCGTCCCAGGTCCCACACGGAATGGAGGCCCTTGGGGTTGCCTTTCTTCACCAGGATCACCTCCCCCCGGTCCTGAAGCAGGGGCATCGGCGCACCCTCGGTATAGCCTGCGTTTTCCAGCTTCTCCATGGCCTTACGGGCAGCAATAACCACCGAAGGCCGGCAGGTGACAGAGAGATTGCCCACCTGGACCACGCCGTGCTCCAATTGTTCAAACGAGATGGGGGGACTGGTGGTATAAAGCCAGTTAACGAGAGGTTGGTCTTTAAACCTGGCCAGATACTGCGGCCAGATATCCCTCAGGGCCGGATGAAAGTTGCCTTCAGTGGAAAGCACCAGATCACAGGAGCCGATTTGGCTGTGGACATCGTTGAGGATGTTGGCTGTGAGGTCGTTCAGGTTGGGAGTCAGCAACCCTTGATCCGCCGGCCAATCCAGCAGGGCCGGGGCGTCGATGACCGGTTTCCCGGTGATCTTCGGTGCTTCCGCCCCGGTGGTCGAATTCACCAGTGCCAGGATCGTGACTACGAGGCCTAATAAATAGAGGATGTGCATGCCCACCTCCGCTCCTGGATGTTTAAACTCACTACCTATTAATTAATCAGTCGCAGGGAGAATATCTACTTTAGGAATTGATTTTCACCGAAAACTGTCAATAAACCACTTCCACCAGATAAAGCCCCTGGCCCGGCGCGGTGGGCCCGGCCCGGCGGCGCTCGCCGGTCTGCAGCAACTCCGCCAGCAATTCCGGGGCGGCTTTGCCCTTGCCCACCTCCACCATGGTGCCCACCAGGCTCCGGACCATGCCCCGCAGGAAGCCGTTGCCCGTGATGGTGAAGCGCAGCCAGCCCCCGGGGTGGGTCTGCCAGCGGGCCGCCAGCACCCGCCGCACCGGGTTGCGGTTGCCGCTGCCCGAGGCCCTGAAGGCCGAAAAATCGTGCTCCCCCACCAGAAACGCCGCGGCCGCGGCCATGGCGTCTGGATTAAGTGTCTGAGATACCCACCAGCCGTAATGGTGGTGCAACGGCGAGCGGCTAACGCGGTTGAGGATGCGGTATTCGTAAGTTTTGGAGAGGGCCGACTTGCGGGCGTGAAACTCCGATGGAACCTCCCGGGCCTCCAGCACCGCAATATCGTAGGGCAGCATGGAGTTGAGGCCTTCGTGAAAAGCCTTGAGCGGGATGGTGCAGCCAGTGTGGAAACTGGCCACCTGGCCCAGGGCGTGGACCCCGGCATCGGTGCGCCCCGAGCCGATGAGCTTAACCGGCTCCCCGGTGAGACGCTGCAGGGCCTCTTCCAAAACTTGTTGAATGGTGAGGTCGCCCCGCTGGCGCTGCCAGCCGTGGTAGCGCGTACCATCGTATTCGAGGATCAAAACAATATTGCGCGTTGTCATGGGACAAGACTTAGAAGGCTATTACTAGCCGGGGGGGAAAAGGCGAAAAGGGGAAAAGGGGAAAAGGAAAAACAAAGATTACATTTCCCTGATTATTATTATTGAACCGATAAAGAAAAGTAATTCAGAAATGCAGATAGACTGCATTTCCTTTCAAGCTACTCTCAATAAATCCTTCATGGACCAGAATTGCTGCAATATGCGAGGCATGCCTCGGAAAAAAATTGGAGTTTTCCTTAACCCATTCTCCTAAACCGCCCCGAGTTGGAGAAGTCATACAAAAACCACCAGGTATAGTTTGTCCCTTAAATTCTTCTAAAATTGTCTTAAATAACTTAGGCGGAATAAATACGCGAACTTTTTCAAAAAGCAGTTTTGCTCCAGATAGAGCATTACCACTATAGTTGAATTCCTTTCTTTTTGCGGGAGATCCTAATGTATGGATTTTGGGCATTCTTTGAGAAATAACCTCCCTGGTTTGTTGTCTATCCCTTTTCCCCTTTTACCCTTTTACCCTTTTAACCCCTGTTTTTAAGGAATCAGCGGCACCAGATCCAACCCCGTGGTCTCCGGAAAGCCCATCATCAAGTTGAAGTTATGAACCGCCTGGCCCGCCGCCCCCCGGTGCAGGTTGTCGATGGCCGAGACCACGATGACCCGGCCCCGCTCGGCGTCCACCTTGACCCCGATATCGCAGTAATTACTGCCCCGGACGTTGATGGTGTTGGGCAAGCTCCCCTTAGGCAGGAGGCGGATAAACGGCTGGCCCTCGTAAAAGTTCTGATAAAAGTTGAGGATTTCCACTTCCGTCATCGGCTTAACCAGCCGGGCGTAAAGAGTCCCCAGGATGCCCCGGCTCATGGGGACCAGATGCGGACTGAAGGTGATCTGCACCGGCTCGCCGGCCAACAGGCTCAACTCCTGCTCCATCTCCGGGTTGTGGCGGTGCTCCGCCACCTTGTAGGCCTTAAAGCCCTCGTTGACCTCGCAATACTGCGTGGCCAGCCCGGCCTGCCTCCCGGCGCCGCTGACTCCGGACTTGCAGTCGGCGATGAGTGAATCCAGGCAAACCAGCTTATTCTGGACCAGGGGCGCCAGCCCCAGGACGACGCAGGTGGGGTAGCAGCCGGGATTGCCCACCAGGCGGGCCCGGCTGACGGCATAGCCGTGGATTTCGGGCAGGCCGTAGACCGCCTCGGCCAGCAAGTCTTTGGCGCTGTGGGCCTGATACCACTTTTCATAGACCACTGCGTCTTTAAAGCGGAAGTCGGCGCTCAGGTCCACCACCCGGCAGTCCCGGGCCAGCAGGCGGGGCACCACCGCCATGGCGGTCTGGTGCGGTACGCTGGTGAAGACCACCTCCGCGGCCGCGGCGATGGCCTCGGGGTCCGGGGCCATAAAGGGCAGGTCGCAGATGCGGGCCAAGGCCGGAAAGACCTCACTAAAAGGTTTGCCGGCCCATTCCCGGGAAGTGACTGCGGTGAGCTCGGCGCCAGGGTGCCGGCTGAGCAGCCGCACCAGTTCCAACCCGGCGTAGCCGGAGGCGCCCAGGACTGCGACCTTGATCTTGACGCTTGGATTTGCCATTGGGACACCATCCCAATTCGCCGGTGGTTTTTGGTATTTTTTTATCAGGGAAAACCGGTAGGGCGGGTTTAAAACCCGCCCCTATGAAATGACTATGCCCAGCAGCCCTTCCCGGCCAGGGAATGAACCCAGGGTTTGGCTGCAGTGACTAGCGCTTCGAGTACTGGCAGCCGCGGCGAGCGCCCCGGAGGCCGTACTTCTTCCGCTCTTTGATGCGGGAGTCCCGGGTGAGAAAGCCGGCCTTTTTCAGGACGGCCCGCAACTCCGGGTTGAAGATCACCAGGGCCCGGCTCAAGGCGTGCTTCACCGCCCCGGCCTGCCCTTCTATCCCGCCGCCCCGGACGTTCACCACGATATCGAAATCGGAACCCACGTTGACCAGCAGCAAGGGTTTCTTCACCAGGTTGCGGGTGGTCTCCCCAGGGAAATATTCTTCGAAATTCCGCTGATTCACCAGGATCTGGCCGTTACCGGGCCGCATATAGATCCGGGCGATCGCGGACTTGCGTTTGCCGGTGGCATGAATGCTTGCTGGCGCCGCCATCAATCCTCCCAAGGAAAGGCTGCCGGTTGCTGGGCCTGGTGGGGATGCTCCCCGCCGGGGTAAATCTTCAGCTTTTTCAGCAATTGCCTTCCCAGGCTAGTTTTCGGCAACATTCCCCGGACTGCATGGCGCAGCACCTCTATGGGCTTCTTCTCGAGCTGGTGCCGGGCCGAAATCTCTTTCAGCCCGCCTATGTAGCCGGAATGCCGATAATACATCTTGTTGTCCAGTTTTCTGCCGGTCATCTGTACCTGAGCGGCGTTGACCACCACCACGAAATCCCCGGTGTCGGTGTGGGGAGTGAAGACCGGCTTGTTCTTGCCCCTGAGCACCATGGCGATGCGGCTGGCCAGGCGGCCCAAGACCTTGCCCTGGGCATCTACCACATACCACTGCCGGGTAATTTCCCCTTGACGGGCTGTATAACTTTTCATTTGCAAGACACTCCTGATATTAACCATGAGAATATATCCGCCTGGCCCCGTCCTTGTCAAGAGGGCGCGGCGCTTTCATGAGGGAATGGCTGTTTTTTCATCAAAAAAATCGAGTCCGTTACCGTTTAAGTTGAGATTTATTAACTATAACATACATTAGCATATCTTAATAAAGGACGGGCACCTCCGGGGCGCCCGGTCTCGGGTTTTGCCAGCGGCTGGCCGTTTCTGTTATAATTAATGCAAATTTAAGCATAATTTGCTTCCTGGTCCTCCGCCGTCGGCGTTGATTATGCTTTGCTTTGCCTGGAGAATGTGGTAGAAAATTCCGGAGAATCTTCCGTTGGAGAAATATGCCTTATTGTGACCAATGCCAATTAATTCACGGGGAAGAGCACCGTTTCTGCCAGCGCTGCGGCCAGTTGCTGAAAAGCTCCCGCAGCGCCGCGGGCCGGGGCTGCGCCCGCTGCGGCACCCTCACCTTCCCGGGCCAGAAATTCTGCACCGAGTGCGGCCTGCCCCTGAGGACGGCCCACTTGTCCCGGGAAGAGGAGGACGAAACGGAACGTCCGCCGCTCTTTTACCCCCGCCGGTCGGAACGGATGCCCCGCCGCCGTTCACGACGTCCCGGCCGCATCCTCTCGCTTCTCGGCGTCCTCATCCTGGTAGTGGCGGGTTTCTACATTTGGCGCCAACTCCCAACCCGGACGCCCAGCACCCGGACCCCGCCCACGGTCGCCGCCCCCCAGGACGATCTGAAACGGGAGGTGGAAAAGGTCGCCGAAAAGATCCGGGCGGCCCATCTCAACAAGGACATCAACAAGTGGATCAGTTGCTATTCCTCTTCCTACCCCAACTTGGGACAGGTGGAGAACCAGATGTTGGAACTATGGAAAAACTTCGATATCAAGAGCGTCGATTATCGGATTTCCAATGTCCAGCGTCTGAGCGACGCCCAGGCCACCGCCAATATAGTCTGGAACATTCAGATATATAATCATAGCACTCATGATTATGACCTGCGTCGACTGAGTTATAAGATCACCTTGGAAAAAAGCGGCAATGACTGGAAGATCCGAGACAGCAAAGAGGAAGGGGGAGGGCCCGCTTAAATGAAGCCCGCCGCTAAACACCAATGGCTCCGTTCCGGAATCCTGGTTCTGACCCTGGCCTTGTGCCTGGCAGGCTGCGCCCCCAAGTATTATCCCCCGCCGCCGCCCCCACCGCGGCCGGCTCCGGTGGCGCCGCCGCCTCAGGTGGTCCGGCCGGTTTTCTACATCAAGGTCAACCACCTCAATCTGCGGGCCTGCCCCGGCATGGATTGCCCCAGGATCTCCGTCCTGGAGAAGGGCGAAGAAGTGGAAAAAGTGGGGGAAGCCGAGGATTGGTTCCAGATCCGGGTCAAACGGGACGGCCGCCTGGGCTGGGTGGATTCCCGCTACCTCTCCTCCAACCCGGTGACCCCGGCCCCGGAAGTGGTTCCAGCCCCTCCGGGGGAGGTGGCGCCGCCGCCGCTGCCGGAGAGGATACAGCCACCGCCGCTGCCGCAACCCGTGCAACCGCCGCCGCTCCCCGAGAAGCCGGTCCCGCCGGCCAAAGCGCCCGCGGCTGAAAAGCCCAAGCCGGCCAAACCGGCGGAAGAAGCAGCCCCGCCGGCCAAGAAGAAGCCGGAGGAGGCCAAACCGGCCAAGCCCGCCAAGCCCAAGCCCGAGGAAGAAGCCGAGCCGGCGCCTCGCAAACCGGCGGTAGAGAAGCCGGCTAAACCAGAAAAGCCGACCCCCAAGGAAGAGAAACCGGCGCCGCCGCCCGAACACGCCACCGGCGGGAAGATTAGGATTATGTAAGATCAGTGGTCAGTTGTAAGTAGCCAGTAGTCAGTAGTCAGTTAAAGAAAAAAATTATGGGCACGGAATCCGTGCCCATAATTATTTGCAGCCAAATTTATCAACCACAATGGAAATTTTAAATTCACGCCTGCGGCTTTAACTTTTTACTGACCACTGGCAACTGGCTACTGACTACTGCTTCTTCTCCCCCCACTGCAGCAGGGCCGCGGCCCAGGTGGCCCCGGCGCCGAAGCTGATCAGCATGACCCGGTCCCCGTCTTTGATCTTGCCTTCCGCCTGGGCCTCGTGCAGGGCGATGGGCACCGAAGCCGCCGAAGGATTGCCGTATTTGTGGATATTGGAAAACACCTTTTCCATCGGCACCTTGGCGAATCTGGCCCCGGCCTCCAGGATGCGGTAGTTGCCTTGGTGAATGATGAGGTAGTCCAGGTCTTCCCGCTCCAGTCCAGCCATCTCCAGGATGCGGGGGATGGACTCCCGCACCGCGTTGACCGCGAACTTGAAGATATCCGGCCCGTCCATATGCAGGTAATGCTTTTTGGTGTGGGTCGGCAGTGGCAGGAAAGGGCTCACTTCCGCATTATACTCCGTTTCGCAATAGAGCTTTTTGTTGAGGCTGGAGGCGATGAACGACGTCACGATGCGGTTGCGGTGGCTGGGACCGATCACCACCGCCCCGGCCCCATCGCCGAAGAGCAGGCAGGTGGCCCGATTGGTCCAGTCGGTGAACCGGGAGCAGACATCCGAGCCGATGACCAGGGCATATTTGCCCTCCGGGGCCACCAACCGTTCCGCCACGTACAGGGCATAATTGAAGCCGCTGCACCCGGCCTGGACGTCGAAGGCGGCAATCTTGCCGCTCATACCCAGTTCGTCCTGGACCCGGATGGCGGTGGCCGGGAAGAAATGGGCCGGGGTGTTGGTCCCCATGACGATGTAACTCAACTGTTCCGGCGCGATCCCGGCGGCCTCCAGGGCCTGGCGGGCGGCGATCAATCCCATGGAAGCCGAATCTTCGTCCGGCGCGGCAATGCGCCGCTCGTGAATCCCGCTGCGTTCCACGATCCACTCGGAGGTGGTGGCCACCATCTTTTCCAACTGCTGGTTGGTGAGGACGGCTTCCGGCAGATAGCTGCCGGTGCCCAGGATGCCGATCTTATGCTTGCTCAAGGTTACTCCTGGTTTTTCAAAAGTGTTAAAGGAATTTATACCTTAGGCGGGTCGAAAAGGCAAATCAATTGGCCGCACTGGCCTGGGGCGGCAATCATCAATATTATTGCGTTTTTGGCGTTCAGGAAATCGTCGGCCGGTGGCTCTGCCGGCGATAAAAAGCAGGGCCGCCGGCGGCCCTGCTTCCCTGGTGGTTTTAAAAAAAAAGGCTAATTCCCCCTGAACCTCCGCCCTCCGGTCAATCAAGCAGGAGCATGGTGCCGGCGGGAACCGCAGAAAGATATCTTATCTGATCATAAGTCACCTGGAAGTTATCGAAGGCTATTGCTGCGTCCTGACTGAAAACCACCGCCGTATGACCCGCCGCGCTTAGACACATTTCTAGCCACTCATCCATACCGGTAGCAGAATAATCATGGGAACCAATTACTTGCCAAACGCCATTTTGCTCGAAATATCCCGTCATCACCGAACCGACTCTGGTAACTTTCAATCTGCCGCTCCGCTCCAAATTCGGAATCGTAAAATTATACTGGGGTGAACCGTCACGAAAGAAGGCACCATAGTTTTCCCTTGGCTCTGGCGCTCCACTAGGTAGTATAAATCGTCTAGTCAGCATTTCCACATTTGAATTTTCCCCTCTACCACCACATTCGAAACCCAGACTAACATCATTGGCAGTTGGCCATTTAATTAACGTATAGCCCACCACCATGGTAAAGTCGCCCTTCAATAAAAAATTGCCATTAACTCCGGCGTTAAACTCTTGTCCATTTATTTGGAGTCTCAATTCGCCAGCTTGTTGGACAAACGCTTGTTGCGGGTTGTCGTTGAAAAATGGCTGCCATAATCGATGATTGATGACAGCCCCGCTGAAATTATCAGTAATGGTTCCGGCATTAGAGAGCGCGGGATAAAGGGGGCCAAGACAAATTATTAAAGTCGCCACGACCAGGAGGTTGGTAAAACTATGGTGTTTCATCCGATCCCCTCTCTAAAAGTAATGGCCGGGGGCCGCCCGGCAATCTGCCGCTAAGTAATGAGCCGGGCTGCTGGCGGCGCTGCTTCTTTGGCCGCTTTGCCCAGACTAATTTCGCCGGAACCACGGTGCCGATCAATCAAGAAGAAGTTGCAAGATGCCAGGAGCGGGACCCCCGGAAGAATAATATCTTATTTGATCATAAGTTACTCGCCAGTTATCAAAATCCATTTCCACGTCCTTATGGGCAAAAGGATGGACCCACGTACCATCCGGCATTTGATAGCCGGTACTGCTGTTGGCGTTTAAACCAATTACCAACCAATCGTCTAGTCCGGTAAGAGAGTAATCATGGGAACCAACTTTTACCCAGGTGTTATTTTGCCAAAAATACCCGGTCATTACTTTACCAACTCTGGTCAATTTCATTTTGCCCTGACTATCCGAAGTTGCGATTTGAGCATGATCCAAAAAATTACCATCCATAAAGTCGGTAACATAATTTTCCTTTATAGGTGGCGGGTCATCAGCGCCAAAACTTCTGCGGGTCATATGGCCGTTAACGGAAGACTTGGTTCCCATATACTGTATACCTGCTCCAACACCATTAGAATACGGCCAATTAATGGCGTTATAATCGACTACAATTGCAAAATCGCCCTTCAAGTCAAAACAGCTCCCAAGTCCGGCGCCAAAACTTCCGCCGGTCGAGACCCCATCTATCTGGATTTTCAGGACCCCCCCTTGTTGCAGACACCGCTGATGTTCGTCATAGTGATACGGCGGGACCCACCATAACTGAGTATTTATGGCAGCGCCGTCGAAATTATCGCTAAGGGTGCCGGCGTCGGCGGGAGAAGGATAAAGGGCGTAAACGCCAATTATCACCAGGGCCACGACCAAGAATTTGGTTACCATCTGCTTCATCTGATCCCCTCACTAAGATAATGGGCCGGGCCACCCGGCTAGCTACGCAAAATAAATACCCTTGACGTTCGGTCCTCTTTCCGGCGAGTTTAGCCAATTCAGGTTAAAGCATTTAAGACAATTAGATGGATTATTGTCAAGATATTATTCCTCCTTGCCAAGATTTGCCTGGCCGACGGCATCCGCGCCTCTTCCCATTGGCTGCGCCTTTTGAGATAATTAAGCCAAAGGCGCTCAGCGCCATGTTTATCTGCTGGCACCGGCGTCTCGCCTGTACGGCGCCGGGTTTTTATCAGGGCCTGCGGCTACCACCATAACCGCTTGACTGGGATTCGGTCTTAATTGCCCTTGGCCGAACTTGACGGTGGGGAGAATCATTAGAAAAAGTGAGCTTTAATTAGCTTGTTTCAAGTTGCCCGCCGTGGAACTCAATGCCGGCGCAAAAAAATGAGTTCAGCCTTTTTCAGAAACTCCCCCATTTGGCCTGATTCCCCTTGACGAAATCTCAAGATGTTGTATCTTAATGTCAGCAAAAATACAACATATTGCAATTTCAGCCCAAAACCGGAACCCATTAATTTCAGGAGGAAATGATGCTGCAGGGGGAAGCCAGAGGAATAGCCGGGGAGCTGCCGTTATCCGCCAACGCCGTCGTGGTCCTGAAAAAGCGCTACCTGAAGAAGGACGAAAAGGGCGAGGCCCTGGAGGGGGCCCGGGAGATGTTCCGCCGGGTGGCGGAGACCATCGCCGCCATCGACCGGAGTTACGACCCGGAAGCGGACGTTGAGGCCACGGCCCAAAAATTCTACGACATGATGGCCGGCTTGAGCTTCATGCCCAATTCCCCCACCCTGATGAACGCCGGCCGTGAGCTGGGCCAGCTCTCCGCCTGCTTCGTCTTGCCCATCGAGGACGACATCGAGTCCATCTTCGACGCGGTGAAGCAGACCGCCCTGATCCACAAATCCGGCGGCGGCACCGGCTTCTCTTTCTCCCGCATCCGCCCGGCCAACGACCCGGTCATGTCCACCAAAGGCGTGGCCTCGGGGCCCATTTCCTTCATGAACATCTTCGACGTGGCCACCGAAACCATTAAGCAGGGAGGGACGCGCCGCGGCGCCAACATGGGCATCCTGCGGGTGGACCACCCCGATATCGAGAAGTTCGTCACCTGTAAGAACGACACCAAGCGCCTCACCAACTTCAACATCTCCGTGGGCTTAACCGACGCCTTCATGGAGGCGGTGGCCGCGGACGGGCTCTTTCCCCTGGTCAATCCCCGCTCCGGCAAAGAAGTCCAGAAGATCAGGGCTGCGGCCCTCTTCGACCTCATCGTCCAGAGCGCCTGGACCACCGGCGAGCCCGGCATCATCTTCCTGGACGCGGACAACCGGGACAACCCCGTCCCCCAACTCGGGGCGGTGGAGGCCACCAACCCCTGCGGCGAGCAGCCCCTGCTGCCCTACGAGTCCTGCAACCTGGGCTCGCTCAACCTGGCCGCGGTGGCCCAGGACGGCGCCATCGACTACGCCAAACTTTCGGACCTGGTGCACACCGCCGTCCATTTCCTGGACAACGTCATCGACGCCAATAACTTCCCCCTGGAGCAAATCCGGCAGCGCACCCTCGAGACCCGCAAGATCGGCCTGGGGGTCATGGGCTTTGCCGACCTCCTCCTGAAACTGGGCATCCAATACAACTCCGAGGCGGCGGTGGACGTGGCCGAAAAGGTCATGTCCTTCATCCAGACGGAGTCGCACCAGGCCTCCGCCCAACTGGCCGATACCCGGGGCAACTTTCCGGCCTATGACGGCAGCCGTTACTCCGGCAACGGCCTGGGCCGCCTGCGCAACGCCACCACCACCACCATCGCCCCCACCGGCACCATCAGCATCATTTCCAGTTGCTCCAGCGGCATCGAGCCCCTCTTTGCGGTCTCCTATGTCCGCCGGGTCATGGAGGGTACCGAGCTCATCGAGGTCCACCCCCTCTTTGAAGAAGTGGCCAAACAACGGGGCTTCTATTCCCCGGAGCTCATGAAGCGCATCGCCCAGACCGGCTCCATCCGGGAGATCCAGGAGATCCCCAAGGACGTGCGCCGCCTCTTCGTCACCGCCCATGAGACCACCCCCAACTGGCACATCAAGATCCAGGCGGCCTTCCAGAAATACACCGACAACGCCGTCTCCAAGACGGTCAACTTCCCCCAGCAGGCCACCGCCGCGGACGTGCGCCAGGTCTATCTCTCGGCCTATGAGCTGGGCCTCAAGGGCGTCACCATCTACCGGGACGGCTCCCGGGACGAACAGGTCCTGAGCTTCGGCAACGGTGCCGCCGCCCAACCGGCCACCCTCACCTACATCACCACCCGGCCCCGGCCGGCGCGCACCACCGGCGTCACCGAAGCCATCGCCACCGGCTGCGGCAAGCTCTACGTCACGGTGAACCGTGATCACCTGGGCTTCTGCGAGGTCTTCGCCCAGATGGGCAAGACCGGCGGCTGCGCCTCCTCCCAGATCGAATCCACCGGCCGCCTCATTTCGCTCGCCCTGCGCTCCGGCGTCACCATTGAATCCGTCATCAAAAAGATCACCGGCATCCGCTGCCCCAGCCCCAACTGGCAGAACGGCTGTCAGGTCCTCTCCTGCCCCGACGCCATCGCCAAGGTCCTGGCCAACGTCGCCCAGATCGACCAACCCGAATCCCACGAGGCCACCATGGGCTCCTGCCCCGACTGCGGCGGCGCCATCGAACCCGAAGGCGGCTGCCTGGTCTGCCGCTCCTGCGGCTTTAGCAGGTGTAGTTAAGCAATATGAAATCAAAGGAGATTTCAAATGGCTAAAAATGAAAAGACTTCGAAAAGGGTTGGAAAAATTGCTTCTGAACTATTGAGAAATCCCAAGACCCCAGACAAGGTTAAGTCGGTTGCCGCATCAGCATTAACACAAAGGCCGGATAAAAAGAAAAAATAACAAAAGCAACATCTATACCTTATTTATCATTATTTTATTTTATTGGGGGAACTATGCCATTTTATTAATTAATTAAAGGAGACTAAAATGTCAGAAAATGTTATACAAGGGGAACCAAATTTATATCTTTTGACCTTTTCTCAGGCATTTGAACTTGGAAAGAGTCAAGCTGAACTTGACTTTGTTGATATTCCTTTAAATGCGGATGTACCTCTCTTTATAGATCCTTTTGCAATTTCTCAACGGTTAGATCAATGGTCACAAAAAGCTCATAGGACATTAATAGGGTTTTTCCAAACCATTGTGGATAGTATTCGCTCAGGAAGTGACGACCGGGCAAGAACCCTACTATTACATTTAAGAGAACCCAATGAAACTCATCTTGGGCTTTCTTCAGGGCGCCCTCAGGGGGCAGGAATAGGTCCCCAGCAAGCAGAGGAAATATTTGAAGCCTTAAGGCATTCCGAGGCAGTAAAAACAGGATTCCTGTCATCCCTTGAGGAATGCGAACTAATGATTGATGGAATTGGAAGAGATAAAATATCCGATCTAACCACAAACATTATTAGGTATCATTTGGCAGACTATTCATATTCGCAATGTCAACTTCACGAAATTCCTACTCAAAAGAAACCTCTTCCTGCCTGTTATGATCTCGAATCTCAAAGATGGTCATCCAATTATTTAGAACTCCCTGTTTGGGAAGGAAAACCATTACTATTAGTTCCTAAAGCTATTTTTAGGTTCTCTCCTGCATATAATCACCAAAAATATTATAATCATTTTGTCTTAGACTTCCTTCAGTTTGAGCACCTTAGTGATAGTTCCAGTCTAGTACATACATTTAGGAATGGAAAACGAAGAGTCTACAAGAAAGATTTAAAACAATTATATCCTTGCACAAAAGATTTCCTTTATGATTTTTCTCTAAAACATCCAGATGTATTAGAACAATACCGGGAAAAACTTAAGGGCTTGGAAAATCGTGATGAAGGTTGCGAGTTGGATATTGATGATGAACCAGTAATTGCAACTTCCTTGGCTAAGGTGCTGCAATCTATTCCACCTGGTTCTGAAACTGCATCCGACTACCATAGATTAATGGTGGGAATAGTTGAATTTCTCTTTTTCCCCAAATTACTTTGCCCAATTAAAGAAAAAGAAATTCATCAAGGCAGAAAGAGAATCGATATACAAATGGAAAATGGTGCGCGAAGTGGTATTTTTTACCGTCTTCATGATATCCAACATATTCCATGCTCTTATGTTCCTTTTGAATGTAAGAACTACCAAACGGATATTGCTAATCCTGAAATAGATCAATTGGCAGGGCGCTTTTCAGTTAATCGTGGCAAAGTAGGTTTTTTATGTTGCAGACAATTCGAGAATCGTAATTTATTTTTAAATCGTTGTAAAGACACATTTACTGACGGTCGGGGATTACTTTTACCCCTTGATGACAAAATTATTCTAACATTTTTAGAGCTTATTAAGAATCGGAAAAGAGATGGGATTGACCAACATCTATCTTTTATGGTAAGAGAGGTTTGTGGTTCATAACTTAATGATGCCATTCTTTCGTTCCCAAGCTCCAGCTTGTGAACGTCATTTTCCGGCGAAGCTCCAGCTTCGCCCCCTTGACGCCCCCTGGCCCCATAAGAAGCTGCCGGCCCCTGCCCTCCCCCTCCTTCCGCCAACCTTCATATGGCGAAGGCTTCACCCTTAACTTCCCTGAACTAAGTCTTATCTTTAAGTAGGTTGACAGTTACCGGCGGCCTCCGCTCTGAATCAAGGGGGGGGCGCCGGCTTAAGTATCTTCCGGAGGGCAACCATGAAAGCCCGACTTTTATTCGTCCTGACCATATTGACCCTGGCGGCGGGCTGCGCCCAGGGTTACTACGACACCCAGCCGGCCTATCAGCCAGAGGCTACCCAGCAATGGCACACGAATCCATATACGAATCCCGAAACCGAGCAGGAATATCGGCGGAGGATCTGGTGGGAAAATTATGAAAGTGAACGGCCTCGGTTGTTCTTCCGTAGGGGCGGGGTTCCCCCGCCCTATTGAATCACGTTTTCAAACCAGGGCGGGGAGACCCCGCCCCTACAATAAAACCTCTACTGGCCAAAGCCTTAAAGTCCCCCTTTGAAAAAGGGGGATTTAGGGGGATTTTCAAGAGGCTATTATAAATCCCCCCTCCCCCCTTTATCAAAGGGGGAAAAATCAGGGCGACCCAGCGGGTCGCCCCTACTTATGGGGGTTGGGGGAGGGGTTCGGGGAGGGGGCAGGGGCCCTCGGCCCCTAGCCCCCTCCCTGAGAATTCTTTTATCTGCCCAGGTAGCCGCCGGGGAGGTGTTCGTCGCCCCAGTATTCCACTTTGCGCATGGACGCCAGCAGGCGCCTGGCCGTCGGTTTGATGGCGGCCAACCAGCGCGGCAGCGGCCCCGCCAGCAGGGTCCAGAAGCTCAGGCAGACCAGCCCCCAGTAAAGTGAGGGCCAGCGCGGGTCCCGCCAGGTGGTCTCGCCCAGGATATCCCAGCGCTCCCCGAAAAGGGCGTTGTGGATCAGGGTCAGAAGGTTGGTGTGCTCCCAGGGGTTGCCGACGTACAGGGTGTAGAGGGCCAAAAACATGATTTGCGAGCCGACATAGGCCAGCAGGGGCCTGGTGCCCAGCCAGATGAAGGGACTGGCCCAGGAGGCAGCCGCCTTCCTGAGGTCGAACAGATAGTAGAGCCCGCCCAGGAACAGCAGGGCGAAGCCGCCGGTATAGAGGACAAAGGAGCTGGTCCAGAGATTCTTGTTGATGGGGAAGGTCAGTCCCCAAATCTTCCCGGCGGCGATGCCGATGACGCCGAACAGTAATAATCCCATCAACTTCCGGCGCCCAGTGCGCTCGCTCTTGAGCCAGTGGCCGGTGAGGGCCCCCAACAGGCCGGTGGCGATGGCCGGCAGGGTACTCAGCAGCCCCTCGGGGTCCCAATTCCGCAGATAAAGATGGTCATGGCCGAGGATCACCCGGTCGATTAAGGAACCCAGGTCTTCGCCGGCCTCGAGGCCGAAGCCGGTTAAGGTCATGAGGCCCCAATAGCCGAGCAGCAGGGCGGCGGCCGCCAACGCCTGGGGGCGCCAGCGGCTGTGCAGGGTGAGAAGCGCCACGGCCAGGTAGACCAGGGCCAGGCGTTGCAAGACCCCGGGGAGTCGCAAGGTTCTCAAAGAATAGAAGAACGCGCCGGTCTCAGTGTCGGTGGGCGGGGAGATGAAGATCGACCAGATGCTCTGCTCGGTCTCCGCCGGGGGGCAAATGGCTTGAAACAGCCAACCGCAGGCAAACACCACGAACAGGCCCAACAAGAAGATTTTCAGGGTACGGCTGAAAATATGTCGGTAAACGGGAATAAGGTCCTGCCCACCGTTTTTGGCCCGGTGGCCCAGGGAAAAGACTGCGGCGACGCCGACGATGAAGACGAAGAACGGGAAGATGAGGTCGGCCGGGGTACAGCCGTGCCATTCGGAATGCACCAGCGCCCGGAAGCGGGCGCCTTCCTGGCCCGAGCCCAGGTTATTGACAATGATCATGGCGGCGATGGTCAGGCCGCGAAATAGATCCAGGGACAGTAGGCGCTTAGAAACATCCGGTTTCATCACGACACTCCGGGGGTGAAACGTTGCTATTATTTACAACCCGTTTCCAGTGCCGAATCCGGCGCGGCTGCCGGCCATAGTTGCCATTTTTTACAAGTGGCCAGGGCCGCCATCAGGGCATACTGAAACCCGCCGCCCCGACAGTGGCCCTTGGAGTAGGGGTGGATTTCCACCCGGCCATCGGGCTTGACTTTCTGGGAGGCCCAAAAGGCGCAGATGCTACAGAGCTTGGAGGTCATGGCTAGCGAGGTCATTAAGGTCACCTTTAGGGCGGCAATTTTCCCCGCCGGTCAAAGGCCAATTCCGTAATCATTTTTTCTAATGAATTAGATTAGCATGGGGCGTGCCATAACTCGCATATTTTACATCATATTGATATACCTTGTAAAATCTCATTCAGACTAGTCCGGAGCTACGTCGTCATGCCTTAATTATACCTTTATGTATTTTTAACGTTTAAAATATATACATATATGTATTTTATCCATTTACCTACTTTGCGTCATTGTATATTTTGCGAATGACTTCAGTCCCGCCGTTTTCCTTGGCAAACCCGCTTTTTTGCCGTATAGTGCCTGAAAAACCGGGTGAAGATAGCAGCAGCCATGGCAAAAGCGGCAGCCCCCCCAAAACTGACTAAAGACGCAGAGGTCGCAACTGTGGAAGCGCCCCCGGCCGCGCCCTGCCCGCCTTGCCCACCGTCCGAGGAAGCGAGCGCCTTTCCCAGCCATTTCGCCCGGCTCTTCTTCGGGGTCATCACCATCCTGGTGCTCTATTACTCCTATCTGATCATCAAGCCGTATCTGCTGGACATCTTCATGGCCCTGGTGCTCTTTTTCACCGCCCGGCCGCTGCACCTGCTCCTGACCCGGCTGCTGCGGGGCTGGCGAACCCTGGCCGCGGGTATCACCTGCATCATCCTCCTGCTCATCATCCTGATTCCGCTTTTCAGCCTGATGAAAATTATCGCCACCCAGGCCCTGGATTTTTCCACCCAGGTAACCAAGGGCATGCAAGGCGGCCTCCTCTGGCCCTGGATTACCGCCAAGATCGATGCCTTTAAGGCTTACCTGGTCTATCTGGATCTGCCCCTACCCCCCGGAGAGATTGATTTAGCGCAGATCGTGCAGACGGTGGTGACCAATGCCAGCGCCTTTATCTACGGCAACGCCGTCGGTCTGATCAAGGGCTTCACCTACTTTTTCTTTGACCTGCTGCTGGTGCTGTTCATCACCTTCTTCATGTTTCTCCAGGGTGACGCCTTCATCGCCGAACTGATGAAGTTGTCTCCCCTGGAAGCCGCCCACAATGATGAAATCCTCCGGGAAACCGAAGCCACCATCAAAGCCACCCTGTGGGGCACGGTCATTGTCGCCGTGGTCCAGGGGGTCCTCGGCGGAGTGGGTTTCCTGATCTTCGGGCTACCCCAGCCGGCCTTCTGGGGCACGGTAATGATCCCGGCCTCGGTGATCCCCCTGGTGGGCAGCGCCATTATCTGGGCCCCTGCCGCGATCTATCTCCTGTTCACCGGCCACATCGCCACCGGCGTGGGCCTGATCATCTGGGGCGGGGTGGTGGTGAGCGTCATCGACAATGTCCTGAAACCCATCCTGGTGAAAGGCGGCGGCTCCACCCCCAGCATCTTCATCCTCTTTTCCATCCTGGGGGGCATCACCTACTTCGGCATGATCGGCTTCATCCTGGGACCCCTGATCCTCTCCTTTCTCCTGTCGCTCCTGCGCATCTACCAGAAGACCATCTTGCTGCAACCGGCTGCGGCCGCCCCTTGCCCCCTCCCCGGAAACAAAAAGACCCAGCGCCCCAGAAAGCGCTGAGTCCTGATAAATGTTGAGGGCGAACCCAAGGTTCGCCCCTTTCCCCCCATAAAAAAGGGCGGGTTTGCCACCCGCCCCTGCTTTTTCCTAGAAAACCGAAAACTGTACCTTACAGCGACAACTCCCGCTTGATTTCCGTGAGGTCCAGTTCGCCGTGGAAAGCCGGGGCCCGGCTCTCCAACTGCTCGATTTCCTGCTGCACCAGTTCTTTTTCCAGGTGACGGTCTTCGTGAATAAACTGGCAGTATTCCTCGAATAGTTCCGTTTTCAGATCGGCCGCAAACAGGCCCTCTTTCTTGAACTTCTCCTCCAGGCTGAGAATGCTGTCCAGGAGATAAAAATAGATGGAGCGGGCTTCCGCCAAGCGGCCGCTCTGGGCCAGGCGGTCGGCCCGGGCCTGAGCCCGGCGCAGCTTGTTTTCGGCATCGGCCACGGCGGTCGCATCGGCCGAAATCTCCTCCACCACCCGGTCGATGGATTCCAGGATATCGTCGAGCCCCTGATCCTCTTCCTTCAGGACGCCCCGCACCTCCGGCACCCGGTTAGCCAAATCAAGAATTATTTCCAATAGTTCCCGCTTGGAATACTTCTTCAGGCGCTCCTTGAGCTCCGCTTGGCTCAAAAACTTTTCCGGTTCCTCCACCCAGGAACGCAGCAGGGCCAGGACATGCGGACAGATCTCCTCTTCCTCGGCCTGGGGGCAGGAGCACTGGTAGCTGAGCTGGTCATCCAGGATTTTCGCCTCCACCGCGTAGGGCTGACCATCCAGCACCACGCCCCGGAGACGGTCGGGCAATCGGTAGCCGTGCCTGACCTGATGATTTTGAACCAGGGTGCGCGCCAGGGTCTGGCCTTCCGGGCTGCCGATCTGGTCCAGGGTCTGGGCCTCTAATTCTTCAAAACGCATATTTATGCCATCATTCCAATCAGTTTATTTTCTTTAAATTTAACATTTTACCCGGTTCTGGCAACCCATTATTGCAACAAAGTAGGGATTTGAGGAAAATTTTTTATGCAGAAAAATAATCCTGGGCCCGGTGAAAGAGCCCGTTGAGGCGGTCTTCCAGTTCCTGCCGGAGAACCTCCAGGGCGGCGCCCCGGGCTTCCGGCGGAACCGTGATGGGCTCGCCCACCAGCAAGGCCAGGCGGCTGAAAGGCAGGGGCAGGACGAAGCGATCCCAGGATTGGAAGGTTTTCTTGTGGCTGGCGGCCACCGCCAGAGGCACAATGGGGGCCCCGGTGATCCGGGCCAGATAGAGGGGACCTTTTTGGGCCACCCGGGCCGGTCCCCGGGAGCCGTCGGCAATCAGGCCGCAGCTATAACCCTGGCGATAGTAGTCCGCCAGGTGGTGCAAGGCCTGCACCCCGCCCTTGCGCCGGGACCCGAAACAGACGGTGAACCCCAAACCCCGGGCCACCTCGGCGATGAACTCACCGTCACGGCTGGGGCTGGCCATTAACACCAGGGGCGGCAGTTGCCCGGAATAGTGGCGGACGTAAAAGAGAGGAAAGAGCAGGTGGCAGTGCCAGATGGTGTAGAGCACCGGCTGCCCCGAAAGCAAAAAGTCCTTGAGCGCAGGATTGATCTCCAGCTCCACGGGACAGGTGTGCAGATAGCCTTGCACCAGTCTCCGGGCCAGGGCCGGAGCCCGGCGCCGCCACCAGGAGTTTTCCCAACGCAACTTCATTTAGTTTTTAGTTTCAAGTTTTTAGTTTTTGGTTTGGTTTTTGGTTTTTGGTTTTTGGTTTTGAACCTTGAACTTTGAACCTTGAACTTTGAACCTATTCCTTGCTCTCCAACTTCTCCAGGATCTTGGGCGTGTAAAGGTCGTGCTCCATGATCTGGGCCGACACCGGGCGCATCAGGCCGAGTTTCATCATCAAAAAATTGAGGCGGCGCATCTGCAGCAGCTTTTCGGCTTCGTCTTCCATGGCCGCCACCAGGTCCTGCAGAGTCATGATCTCCCGGCGCAACTCCAACTCCGGCGGCAGGCAGTCGGCGTTCTTCAAGATCTTGTAGGCCATCTTGAGCTCCGGCGGAATGTAGCTTTCGTCATCCAGATTCAGGGGTTGGCCCTTGCCCTCCAGGTTATCGAACAGACCGGCCTCGATGGCCTCCAGGATGCGGCTTTCGGCAATTCTCGCAAAAAAATCCATACAAAGTTCCCGGTAGGGCGGGCCTCCGTGCCCGCCGTTGTTCATAATTTCTGCTGATCAAGAGGCGGGACGGCCGCCTTCCCTGTAGCCGCAGGCTTTAGCCTGCGATTGCACAGGCTGGATAGCCTGTGCTACCGGTCTATCTTTTAGGGGCGACCCAACGGGTCGCCCCTACTTATGGGATTGGGGGTGGGGGTCTGGGGGAGGGGGTAAGGGCATTTACAAAAAAGCCCTTAGCCCCCTCCCCCAGATCTCCTTTTCCGCCCCCTACCGCTGCTTCTTGGCCCGGTCCATCTCCCGCTGTTGTTCCCGGCGTTTGATGGTCTCCCGTTTATCGTACTTCTTTTTGCCCTTGCCCAGGGCCAGTTCCACTTTGGCGTGCTGGTCCCGGAAGTAGAGGCGCACCGGGATCAGGGTAAAGCCCCGCTCCTGCAATTTACCCAGCAGGCGCCGCATTTCCCAGTGGTGCAGCAAGAGCTTCCGGGGCCGCTCCGGGTCGTGGCTCTCCGGCCCGGCGTGGGCATAAGGACTGATGTGGATATTATACAAAAAGAGTTCGCCGCCCTTGAAGCGGGCGAAGGCGTCATCGATGTTGGCCTTACCCTGGCGCAGGGATTTCACTTCCGTCCCCTGCAACACGATACCGGCCTCATAAAGGCTCTCGATGGTGTATTCGAAATAGGCCTTGCGGTTCCGGCAGATGATTTTGATGGTGTCTTCGTTCATTTTGCCAGCTTGTTGGCCAAAGGTCGGCCAAACCGAAAGATGTCCGGAAAGAGCCGGTCCATTTCCCGGGTGACGTAGTCGTTGACTTCTTCCACAGTATGGAGGAGTAAGGCCTTTTGGGCAACTTCCTTGGCCCTCTCCAGGGAGGTCATGCGAATAACCCTCTTCACCACCGGGATGGCCATGGGGTTCATGGAGAATTCTTCCACCCCCAGGCCCAGCAGCACCGGGATGTAGAGGGGGTCGCCGGCCATTTCACCGCACATGGCCACCGAGATGCCGGCCTGGCGGCCGGCCTGCACCACCTCCCGCACCATGCGCAGCACTGCGGGGTGCAAGGGTTGGTACATGTCCGCCACCTGCTGGTTCACCCGGTCGATGGCCAGGGCGTACTGGATCAGATCGTTGGTGCCGATGCTGAAGAAATCGGCATACCGGGTTAGCAAATCCGCCAGGGTAACTGCCGCGGGCACTTCGATCATGGCCCCCACCGGCAGTTCGGCATCAAAGGGGACCTTATCCTTTTTAAGTTCCTTTTTCACCAACTCCAGGAGTTTCCGACCGTCCTGCATCTCCCGGGGGCTGGAAATGAGAGGAAACATGATCCGCACTTGGCCGAAGGCTGAGGCCCTCAGGATGGCCTTGAGTTGGGTCCGGAAGATCTTCGGCTCCTTCAGACAGAAGCGGATGGCCCTGAGCCCCAGGGCCGGGTTCATCTCCGGGGCGTACTCCAGGGGCGAGAGGAACTTGTCGCCGCCGATGTCCAGGGTGCGGATGGTCACCACCCGGGGGGCCAGGGCTGCCACCACCTGTTTGTAATCCTGGAATAGCTCTTCTTCCGTGGGCAGGTGGCGCTGGCGCAGGTAAAGAAACTCGGTGCGGTACAGCCCCACCCCGTCGGCCCCGTACTTGAAGGCCAGGGCGACTTCTTCCGGCATCTCGATGTTGGCCATGACCCGGGTGGGCAGCCCGTCGCTGGTAACCGCGACCATGGCGCTGCCCAGGACCACTTCCGACTTGAAGATCTCGAAGTCGGCCCGCCGGGCCTGGTAGATCCGGCGCAGCGAGTCGTCCGGGTCCAGAATCACCACGCCGGTGATGCCATCCAGGATGATCAGGTCCCCGGTCTTGATCTCCAGGGTGGCGTGGTCCAGCCCCACCACCGCCGGAATCTCCAGGGAATGGGCGATGATGGCGGTGTGGGAGGTCTTGCCGCCCCGCTCCGTGATGAACCCCAACACCTGGACGTTGGACATCTGGGTGGTTTCCGCTGGGGACAGGTCCCGGGCCACGATGATGGCCGGCTCCTTGAATGAAAAGGGCTTGTCGGAGTCTTTGCCGGTCAGCCGCCCCATGAGGCGCTGGTAAACCATCTCCACGTCGGCGATCCGCCCCCGGATGTGCTTGTCGCCGATGCGCTGGAACAGCTCCTTGACCTTCACATAGGCCTGGTTTAGGGCCCGTTCGGCGTTGAGGTTCTCCTCCTGGATGAGCCTCAAGGTTTCGGCATAGAGCATCCGGTCCCGGAGAATCACCAGGTGCAGCTCCAGGATGTGAACGTGCTCCTTTAAATCCTCGGAGATCTCATTCTTAAGGCGGGTCAACTCCGCTTCGATCTGCTCCACCGCCTGCCGGAAGCGTTCCTGTTCCTCGGCCACATCCCGTTCGCTATAGAGGAGGCGGGTGGAGACCTGGGCCGCCTCAGTCACGACCTGGGCGCGCCCCACGACGATGCCGGGGGAGGCGGGAATGCCCTGGAGGATGCGGTTTGGGTCGCTCATGTTTCTCCGAACTTGCGGGCGAAGAGTGAGGCGATCGTCATGGCCGCCTCCCGGGCCTGGGGCCCGCTGGCCTTGAGCACCAGCCGCGTCCCCTGGGGACAGTCCAGGGCCAGGATGGCCAACAGGTCCCGGGCATCGGCCAGTTCCCCGTCCTTCTCCAGGGTGATCTCCGCCTCGAAGGACTGGGCCAGGGCGGTGATCTTGGCCACCGGCCGGGCATGGAGGCCCAGACGGTTTTCCACCCAGAGTTCCCTTTCGACTACGGCTGGCAAACGCGGCTCCGAATTTATTATTTTATCATGAAAATCCGGCTGGGGCTTGGAACTCATGTAATCCTTAGCAATGGTTTGGTGGCGCAGGTTTCCAGCCTGTGCAGTAATACAAAGTTCACGCCGTGCCCCATATTAAAACGCAGGCTTTCAGCCCGCGGCTACCAAAATCTGGTCATCTCCGTAGGGGCGACCCGCTGGGTCGCCCTTTTTCAGCGGCACGCTGGGTCGCTCTTGTTAAATTATGGCGGCCTGTGGCCGCCGTAAAGTCTTGGTGGAACAGGCGTCCCGCCTGTGCGGGCACAGCCTAAAGCCTGCGGCTACCAAAAAATTTGCCAATGACTTTAGGGGCGGGGTCTCCCCGCCCCTTTTCAGGAGAGCAAATCACGCTCCATTTCAATGTAGGGGCGGTTCTCGAACCGCCCTATTCGGTCTTGACTGAAAGCTGACTGCTGACCGCTTTATTCCAGCCGCCCCTGTTCCTTCAGGGCCAGGTAGGCCTGGTAAATCCGCCGCCGGGGGAGCTTTAAGGCCGCGGCCACCGCCTCGGTCAGGCGCCGGCCGCTGAGGCCCTGGTCCCGGGCCGCCTGCAGCAGACTGCCCTCCACATCCACTTCCGGGGCGGCCGCGGCCGCGGGACAGGAAAGCACCAGGGCACATTCGCCCTTAATCTCGATGTCCTTCAGTTCCGCCGCCACTTGCGGGAGCGGCCCCCGCCAGGTCTGCTCGAATTTTTTGGTGAGCTCCCGGACCACCAGGACCTGGCGGTTGGGCATCATGCCGGCCAGTTCCGCCAGGGTGCGGCTGAGCCTCTTGGGCGACTCGTAGATGATGATGACCCGGGGTTCCCGGCCCAGTTCGGCGAAGAGCTTGAGGCGCCGGCCTTCCCCCCGGGGCAGAAACCCAACAAATATTATATCCCCTTTGAAGCCGGAAAGCGAGAGGGCCGCCACTCCGGCGGCCGGACCGGGCACGGTTTCCACCTTCACCCCCGCCTCCCACGCCCGGGCCACCAGGTCGGCGCCGGGGTCGGAGAACCCCGGCGTGCCGGCGTCGCTTACCAGGGCGATCTGCTGCCCGTCTAACAGCCGTTTAATCAGCTCCGGTCCCCGGCTCGCCTGGTTGTGGGCGTGGTAGCTGAGCAGCGGCGTGCCGATCCCGAAGTGGTTCAGGAGCTTTTTGGTGTGCCGGGTGTCCTCGGCGGCAATCAGGTCCACCTCCTTCAGGACCCGCAAGGCCCTGAGGGTGATGTCCTCCAAATTGCCGATGGGCGTGGCGACGATGTATAAGATTCCAGTGGACATTTTTAAAAAAAAGGAGGGCGGGCCTCCGCGCCCGCCTGTATGCCGGCCAGGGACGGCCGCCCCACCAAGAGGTTTTTCAAAAGGCCTCCTGAATAATCTCCACCTGAGGCCCGCCTTCCCCCATAATAATCCCCACCACATCAAAACGCACCTGGACATCCTCCCCCAGGCGCTTTTGCTTCAAATAATAATCGGCCAACAGGCGTAATTTGCGCTGTTTGGCGGGGTTCACGGCCTCCTGGGGGGCGCCGAAGCGCTCGTTTTTACGGGTTTTGACCTCAATGAAGACCAGGATCTTCCCCTGCCGGGCGATTAGGTCGATCTCCCCCAGGGGACAGACATAATTGCGCTCCAGGATCTTGTAGCCCTGCTTCTTCAAGGCCGCGGCCGCCAGGTCCTCGCCGGCGTCGCCCAACTGGCGTCTCGGATCTTTCATCCCTTGGATATCAAACAGGTTTTAAGGTCGATGTCAAGCGGAGATGTGGCCTAAAAACAATGATGTCACTTAAGCACCATTGTAGGGGCGGGGTCTCCCCGCCCTTGGTTGAACACCTCATTTTATTGGGCGGGGGAACCCCGCCCCTACAACAATAAGAATCAACCGTGCCTAATGAGCACAGGCTGGAAGCCTGTGCCACCAGAGGAACAGCCGCGGGCGGCTGTTCTCCACCCTTTTCCCCTTTTCCCCTTTTCGCCCTTTCCCCTTTTCCCCTATTTTTCTTCCAGCCACTCTTTGACCCCCCTAAAGGTGCGCCGGTGCAGTTCGCAGGGGCCCCAGCAGCGCAAGGCCTCCAGGTGTTCGGCGGTGGCGTAGCCTTTGTGGCGGGCGAAATTGTATTGCGGATAGCGCCGGTGCAGGCGCTCCATGAGGGTGTCCCGGTATACCTTGGCCAGGATAGAGGCCGCCGAAATAGAGGGGCAGCGGGCGTCGCCCTTGATCACCGGCTGTTGGGGAAACGTGAGGGGCAGGGGAAGGTGGCCGTCCACCAGGACAATCTGCGGGGTCGGGGTCAGGGCCTGCACCGCCTGGGCCATGGCCTTGAGCGCCGCCTTCAGAATCCCCAGGCTCTCGATCTGGCGGGCGCTCAGCTCCCGGATGGCAAAGGCCTGGGCCGCGGCCCGGATCTCCCGATCCAACTCGGCCCGGACCTCCGGAGTCAGACTTTTAGAATCCGCCAGCCCAGTAAGCCTGGCTCCAGCTGACAAGATCACCGCGGCGGCCACCACCGGCCCGGCCAACGGGCCCCGGCCGACTTCGTCCACCCCGGCGATGAGAGTCAAACCCTTGAGACGCCAAAAACCTTCCGGGTCAGCAAACACATCAATGCTGCCCGGAAGCCGGCTCATGCGAAGGGGGTCCGCTTTTCCTTGATACGGGCGGCCTTGCCCCGGCGCTCCCGCAGGTAGTAGAGGCGGCTGCGGTTGACGTCGCCCCGGGTGAGAACCACCACCTTGTCGATATTGGGGGAATGGGTGGGGAAGATGCGCTCCACGCCCACGCCATAGGAGACCTTGCGTACCGTAAAGCTGGCCCCGGCGAGGCCGCCCCGTTTCCGGATAACCACCCCTTTGAAGACCTGAATCCGTTCCTTGTCGCCTTCCACAATACGCACGTGCACTTCCACGGTATCCCCGGGACGAAACTGGGGCAAATCCCCCCGCATCTGCTCCCGGGCCAACTGATCTACGCGTTCCATACTCCTCACCTATCTTCTTCCGGCCGTAAGGCCAGGGATTCTATAAACTTTCGATCTTCCGGTTTAAGCTTGGCCTTCGCCAACAGGTCCGGCCGCCGCTCCACGGTCTGGCGCAAGGTCTGTTGCCACCGCCATTCCTCAATCACCCGGTGGTTGCCTTCCAGCAATACCTGGGGCACCACGTGGCCCTCAAACTCCCGGGGCCGGGTGTACTGGGGATACTCCAGCAGCCCGGTCTGAAAAGACTCCTCGTCGACCGCCCCTTCGCCCCCCAAGACCCCGGGCAGCAGCCGGGTCACCGCGTCCACCACGATCAGGGCCGGAATCTCTCCCCCCGTCAGAATATAATCGCCGATGGAGAGCATTCCGTCAATATAGTATTTAATGCGGTCGTCCACGCCCTCATAATGACCGCAGATCAACATGAGGTGCGACCGTCCTGCCAGCTCTCGGGCCTGGTCCTGGGTGAAAACCGCCCCTTGGGGGCTCATCAGGATGACCTTGACCTCCGGGTCTTCCCGGCGCGCCGCCCGGATGGCCGCCACCAACGGCTCGATCTTCATCACCATGCCGGGGCCGCCGCCGAAGGGCCGGTCGTCCGTCACTTGGTGGCGGTCCACGGTGTAATCCCGCAGGTTGACGACCCGAAACTCCACGGCCCCCAGGTTCTGGGCCCGCTGCAGCATGCTTTGCGAAAGCGGCGACCCGAAAAATTCCGGAAACAGGGTCAACAGGTCAATCCGCATAAGCTTCCAGCAACCCCTGGGGAGGCGCCACCCTTATCAGACCCTCCGCCAGGTTGATTTCGACGACGACCTCCTCCACCGCGGGGAACAAGACTTCCCGGCGCCCCTCTACCACCACGTAAACGTCGTGGCCCGGGGTGGGCAGGATTTCCTGCAAATGGCCCAGCAAGGCGCCGTTCCCGGCATCATAGACGGGCAGGCCCAACAGCTGAAACCAGTAGTATTCCCCCGGCGGCAACTGCGGAAAACGCCGGCGATCTCCCAGGACCTCCTGTCCCACCAACTGCTCCGCCCGGTCCCGGCTGTCGATGCCGGCCAACACGAGCAGCACCTGGTTTTTGAGGCGGTCCGCCTGGATGATGGTATATTTATGGCCGCCGACCACCACCTCAGCCACGGCGGCAAAAACCTCCGGGTCGGTGGTGGCAGCCGCGGCATCGGGACGAACCTTCACGGCCCCGCGGATGCCATGGGCGCCGGATATCCGTCCCAAGCCGATGAGGTGGGATGGGGAATCCTGCCCTTTACTCAATGATTTCCAGTACCGCCCGCTTGCGAATTTTGGTGGACGCGGCACTCAGAATGGTGCGCATGGCTCGGGCGGTGCGCCCCTGCTTGCCGATCACCTTCCCAAGATCTTCCTTGGCTACCTTGAGTTCAATTACCGAGGTCTGCTCCCCTTGAATTTCCTTGACCTCAACGGCGTCAGGATTATCCACGAGTGACTGCGCGATGAATTTGACCAGCTCTTTCATAGTAGCCACCTCTGTCAAGGGCTCGGGTACTCAACCTCCCTCGGGTCTTGTCCTGGGTTGCGCTCAGGCCTCCGAAGCAGCCGCAGCCTGGGGCCGCTTCTTCAACAGGCTGGCCACGGTATCGGTGCAGGTAGCGCCCTTGCTCACCCAGAGCGAGAGCAGGTCTTCCTTCACCGTGACCGCCGCCGGGTCCTGGCGCGGATCATAAGTGCCGATGATTTCCAGGAATCTACCATCCCGGGGAGCCTCACTGTTGGTTACCACGATGCGGTAGTAGGGGCGCTTTTTCGCGCCGAATCGGGCCAAACGGATACGTAATGCCATTAGGGCTGCTTTCTCCTCCTTCGGATTTGATCGGGCTTGTGTGGGGCAGGCGCCCTCGCCTGCCAATAACAGCCGAGGCGGCTGTTCCACATATCTCCGCTAAAAAAACTTGGGTAAAATGCCTTTCCCCTTCTTGCCGCCTTGCGCCACCTGCTTGATCATCTTCTGGGTCATGGTGAAATTCTTCAGCAGGCGGTTGACGTCCTGCACCGAAGTGCCGCTGCCCAGGGCGATGCGCCGCCGGCGACTGCCGTTGATGAGGTTATGATCGGCCCGCTCGCCCGGGGTCATGGAGCCGATAATGGCCTCCACCCTCTTCAACTCCCGGTCGTCGGGCTTCAGGTCCTTCATGGCCTTCATCTTGCTGCCCAGGCCCGGAATCATGCCCAGCAACTGCTCCATGGAGCCCATCTTCTTGACCTGGCGCAGTTGCTCGCGAAAATCGTCCAAGGTGAAGGCCTCCTGCCGCAGCTTCTTCTCCAGGGCCTTCACCTGCTCTACGTCAAAGGTCTCCTGGGCCTTTTCGATCAGGGTGAGGACGTCCCCCATGCCCAGGATGCGGGAGGCCAGCCGGTCCGGGTGGAAGACCTCCAGGGCGTCCAGCTTCTCGCCCACCCCGAGGAACTTGATGGGCTTGCCCACCACTTCGCGCATGCTTAGTGCCGCGCCGCCCCGGGCGTCACCTTCCACCTTGGTGAGGATCACCCCGGTGAGGCGCAAGAGGTCGTTGAAACTCTGGCCCACCTGAACCGCGTCCTGCCCGGTCATGGCGTCGGCCACCAGCAGAATCTCTTTAGGCTCCACCTTCTCCCGGATGGCCTTGAGCTCGTCCATCAGCGGGGCATCGATGTGCAGCCGCCCGGCGGTATCCAGGATTACCGTGTCATAGCCCGCGGTGTAGGCCGCTTCCATGGCGGCAGCGGCGATGGCCACCGGATTCTGGCCGGTCTCGCTCGGATGCACCGCCACCCCGCAGTCCGCGCCTAATCTCTTGAGCTGCTCGATGGCCGCGGGACGCTGCACGTCCGCGGGTACGAGATACACCTGGCGGCCTTGCCCCTTGAGCCTACGGGCCAGCTTGGCCGCGGTGGTGGTCTTGCCAGAGCCCTGCAAACCCACCAGCATGAGCGCGATGGGCGGCCGGCCGCCCAGATCCAGCTTGGGGGATTCGCCCCCCAGGAGCGTGGTGAGCTCCTCATGGACGATCTTCACCACCTGCTGGGCCGGGGTCAGCGAACGCATCACCTCTTCGCCCACGGCCCGCTCCCTGACCCGGTCGATGAAGCCCTTGGTGACCTTATAATTGACGTCGGCCTCCAGGAGCGCCAGGCGCACCTCCCGCAAACCCTCGCCCACCTGGGCCTCGGTGAGCTTGCCGTGCCCCTTCAGCTTCTTGAAGACCGCGGCCAACTTGTCGGTTAGACGATCAAACAATTAGACATCCCGTTCTAAACTTGATGCAAAGCAGACTATCAGAATATTCCCCTCTTACCTGGCAGGGATTAACCGGTTTTATAGATTGATCAACTAGTTACAATTTAAAGTAATTTCCGGCCAGGAAGTATGACCTTCCATCAGGGCTACCACTGGACGGCCTCCAAATTTCCTGACGAACTGCTTAAATCGCTTGCCAAAAGGCCTACGCCCTAATCCCTGGTGCAGTTTCATCTTTAAAGGGATTTCCCATTGGATTTGAGAAAATTCTCGATAATCAAATTCATAGGGATGGCAATAAAAGATAAACGGGGCTTGCTGTAAATGTAAGCCGGCCAATTGGCGCATAATAAAACCGGGAACCAACCGGTGGTACCCTCCTCCACCGATGGGCCATCTTTTACCCAAAAGATCAAGAGCAGCCAAAGGAAATTCCGTGATCAGGAGGTCATGAGCCAGTTTTACCCTAACAGGGTGATTAGGCCAATCCGGGATCCCATAGTGGGGTCGCAAAACCGGGAAGATGCTGGAATCATACTTAATTCCGGTTTCAGCCAGGACCTCAAGCGCCCATAAACTTTGTTTGGTAATGGAAAAATCCGGGGCGCGATAGCCCAGTATTTGCTGCCCGATCATTTGCTCCAACATATCCTTCGATCTAACGATATCTTCTTTAAACTCCCGGCGGGTCTGTCTGAAGATCGGCACATGGCCATAGCCGTGATTGCCCACTTCATGTCCCAGCCTATGAATCTCTTGAACCAACTTGGGAAATTTTTCCGCAAATTTGCCGAGCACAAACATAGTAGTGTGAATCCCCAGTTCCTCCAGGATTCCCAGCAGCCTTTGGGTGTTGTCTGCGGCGCGTTGGGTGATCGGCAAGCTAAGATCAAAAGTGGATTGAGCCCAATCCTCAACATCGATCGTTATACACGGGGGTAAATAATTTGGGGTCTTAACCGAGAGTGACATGATAATCCATCCCCGCTCCCGGAATTTTATAAATATTTATTTTGGCAAATCCAGCCTCTTCACATAATTTTCGGATTATTGGTTCTTCATAAAAATAGACCGGGCAATTTCGCAAAAAATATCTTGCCTTACGTAATCTGGAGCGAAGCCAATGGCGGCTGGGAAAAGATATTACACAAATTTCTTTGGTCATTTGTCGTATGGCTCGCAAAAAAGCAGGAGCATCAGCAATATAATCCAGGACTCCCATGATTATGACATAATCATGAGGTTCAACATTAACTTGTGGCACAGTACCTTGGACCATTATACAACGCTGAGAATACGGCGTTCCTGCTAATTTCTTCTTTACGAGGTTCAACATATTTGCTGCAGGATCAATGGCCGTTACCTGGGCGGCGCCCCGTTTGAAAGCCTTCAAGACATATGGCCCTGATCCGCATCCTATATCTAGAACAGTTTTACCGGCTATAGGTTCGAGCATTTCAAAAGTTCTGGTAAACCTAATAAAAATGTCGCTGCGGAATTTTTGATCAAGGCACCTCATCAGTGAGTTGCGTTGATTATCATAAAGAGTATCAAAAGCGGAGGCGAATTTATGAAAAAAATCGCCAGGTCTGCCCATCGTCTGCATTAAGCAATCTCCCTTGACTAATAGCCAGAGACTGAGATTCTGAAGTAATACTGTGGTAAAGCCTTGGCCAACGGTTCAAGTGGCAATTATCGATACTCTTATATTTACCAACTTAAATTATCGCATTTTTTTAATATTACGCTACCCTACCCCTTAATAACCCCCAACGGTTTTAATTTCGCCACCTTCTTGGCGATGCCGGCGCCGTGGCAGACGTCCACCACCATACTCACGTCCTTATAGGCCTCGGAAATCTCCTCGTCAATGGTGGCCCGGCCGGCGCCCCGGACCACGATGCCTTTGGCCGCCAACTCCTGGACGATGGACCGCCCCCGGGCCACCTTCAGGGCCTGGTGGCGGCTCATCTCCCGACCAGCCCCGTGGCAGGTGCTGCCGTAGGTCTCGGTCAGGGCCTTCTCGGTCCCCACCAGGACGTAAGAGTAGCGCCCCATATCCCCCGGGATCAGCACCGGCTGACCCGTCTTCTGGTAGGCCGCCGGCGTCTCCGGGTGGCCCGGCGGAAAGGCCCGGGTCGCCCCTTTGCGGTGGATGCACAGCTTCATCTTTTTGCCGTCCACCGTGTGGTCCTCGATCTTGGCGATGTTGTGGGCCACGTCGTAAACCAGTTCCAGCCCCAGGTCCCGGGGGCCTAACTTGAAGACCTGCTCGAAGGACTCCCGCACCCAGTGGGTGATCATCTGCCGGTTGGCAAAGGCGAAATTGGCCGCCGCCGCCATGGCCGAGAGATACCGCTTGGCCTCCGTCGATTTCAGCGGGGCGCAGCAGAGCTGCCGGTCCGGCAGCTCAATGCCGTACTTGGCCGCAGCCTTGAGCATCACCTTGATGTAGTCGTCGCATACCTGGTGGCCCAACCCCCGGGAACCGGTATGAACGATGGCCGTCACCTGATCCTTGAATAGTCCCAGGGCCGCGGCCAGCTTCTCATCAAAAATCTCCAGGACATAGCCCACTTCGACGAAGTGGTTGCCGGAGCCGAGCGTCCCCAATTGATCCTTGCCCCGGTCCATGGCGAACTGGGAGACGTGCTCCGGGTCGGCCCCGTCAATCTTGCCGTGGGCCTCGATGTGGTCCAGGTCATGCTGACTGCCGAAGCCGTTCTTGACCGCCCAGCCGGCCCCCTGGCGCATCACCTCTTTCAGGGCGGGGCCGCTCAACTTCAAATCCTTGCGCCTGGAGCCCACCCCCGACGGGATGTT
>JAPLJC010000261.1 GCA_026388765.1 Deltaproteobacteria bacterium | reverse complement strand
TTTCAAAGAGCAAATTCTGCTGATTGGCATTATAAACTTTTTCTTGCCACTGTCAAGGCCTCTTTTCCCTCAACTTCCCGGCCCCCCCAGCGGCAAATGTGTTTTTAACCCAACCCCGTCCGCCTGTCAAGCACCTTTCTCATTTTTTTTCGCCGGGTACTCAATTGGGCAAACGGCGTTTTTCACAAGTATTACAATAACCTACCCGTATCGGTTTGTCAAGCGCCTTTGCCTTGACTCCCCCGGGGCCACCTCAACTCCCGGCCCCAACGGTTAACCAGTCAATGATAGCAAATCTAAAATCTAGCGCAACCCCTTTTTTCAAAAAAATTCGTAGGGCAGGCGTCCCCGCCTGCCTCAGTTGCCAGTTCCCAGTTCCCAGTTTCGAGTTTTTAGTGGTACAGGCTTCCAGCCTGTGATCCTTAGTCTTATGTAGAACAGCCGCCCTCGGCTGTTCCCGTAGGCGCGGACCCAGGTGTCCGCCCTTTTTCCGTCGGGCCGGCATCCCGCCCGCCATCCTTATCCCGTAGGGGCGGACCTATGTGTCCGCCCTCTCCCTGGCCGTTTCCCAGTTCCCAGTTTTGAGTTTTTCGCAGGGGCGAACCTTGTGTTCGCCCTTTCCCTCGCCAGTAGCCAGTTCCCAGTTTTATTCCCCCCTTTGCCAAAGGGGGGTTAGGGGAGATTTCTGGTACCGCAGGCTTCCAGCCTGTGTTCCTTATTCTTATGGAGAACAGCCGCCCCCGGCTGTTCCCTTGCCTTTGGTGGCATAGGCTTTCCAGCCTGTGCTGTCAAACCTTGGTAGGGCGGGCATCCCCGCCCGCCAAACGACTAATTCCTCTTAATTGGTATGCTGGCCCCCTTCGATGATTTGCACAATTACGCCTGGATGATTTCCAGATTCCCAATAAATCCCATCACCAAGCTTATAGTCATTTTTTGATTTGGATAATTCGCTGGAGTCAGATTCAAAAAGTGTGAACCTATAACTTTTTTCAAATGATAGTTTATCAATGGAAGTTTTAACTGATATTTGTATTTCATATTCACCAGATTGCCAAATAAATTTCTCGTTAAACATATTAATGAATTTTGTAACATATTCATTATCCGCTTCAACAACGCGATCCTTATTTTCCGGAATCTGCCTTTTGCTAAAAATGTTCTGCTGCAAATTGTATTGTGCGCTTCTATACCCATTTTCATCTTTTCGCGAAAAATAATTAAAAAAATTGACCATACGAGCCCATTCTTCCTTAGATTTTAGAGTAAATCTCGTAAATAATAACGCAGTTTTTGGATTATTGGGATCTTGCAGATAATTTTGCGCCGGCAGAATAATCAGATCCTTTCCATCGCGCTTCAACGTTAATGCTATTCCATTAATCCTAATATTTCTACCCCCAATATTTGTAAGAATAAAATAGAGCTGGGTAATAGGATTCCCTATTTTGTGATTAATAAACATGCGGGAATATACCTCCATATCGAGTCTTCCTCGCCTAACAACTGAATATATCGGCGGTAGCTGCGAAAGAACTATGGCAGTTGCAGCCACTATTACTGCCCAGAATGACCAGTCTAAATACAGAGGGGTGCTCAAGGTTTGTTGCATTGATGTCTCCTTTTTTGCATGTCATTTTCCCTGCTTATTATATTTCGCCTGGGTTCTCCTAATTACATTAATTTCCTTTTTTTGGGCGTCTTTGATATCATTGAACTGTTCGATTCTTACCGTTGTTCCTGGAATTTTCCCCAAATGTTCGGAAAGTCTTTCCCGCACCCACCCCCGTTGAGCGATACCGATATAATTCGGATTACCTGCTTCGGTCTCAATCCGATAAAGCACCGGCTTGTCATTGGGAAGTTGATCAATGCCTTGCTTGGTGTATTTGACCTTTTTCGTGCTCATAGTTTGAATCCTCCAACAGTTATGCCGCTTTTTCCCTGGTGAAGCCCAGGTCTCTGATATATTTATGATTTTTGAAATCAAAAAAATAGCCCCGTCCCTGGAACTCCAACCCTTCAGCCTCACATTCTCTTTGGAATTTGTCATCAAGCTCAACGTGCGGGCCACCGGGATAACGAATGGTCTTCGCATTTTCGCTCTCGATGTAGCTCTTCAAAGCCTCATTGATCATGGTCTGATAATTGCCGCCCCCGGCCCCATGCACCCGCTGCCGAAACCAATTTAAAGTTTTGGTATCTATGCGGATAGTGATCCGCGTCTTTCTGCGGTCTATGGGGGGGACAACGAGTTTTGCTTTACTGAAATCGTATTCTTTGCGCATATTCTTTTCCTTCTTTCTTGGTAGCCTTCCGAGCGGATATCAATCTTGTTTTGTCTTCCCGATAGGTATAAACAACGACCAAAATCCTTCCAAAGTCATCCATGCCGAGCGCCAAGAATCTTTGTTCTCCCTCTGCATCGGGGTCATCCCACTGCAAATATGGATTATCAAAGACTCCCACCGCGTCGGCAAAGTCAATTCCATGAACCCTTATATTTTCTTGGGCTTTGGCCGGGTCCCATTCAAATTCCACAGTTAAATTGTATGTACATATTAATTTTTTGTCAAGAGAAATAGTGTATGCACATATCGGATTATTCACGATGCATAATTCTCCGCCATTCTTCCCACCCTTTCTGGCCCCTTACCCCCTTCCCTGATAACCTGTCCCCGATGCTTTTACTGAAAACTGAAAACAGAGGACTGGGAACCCATGGATAAACGTTGCACTGTCTGCAATCACGCCGAGCGCCCCGAGATCGACCGCCAGCTCATCCGGGGCGTGCCCTACCGCGCCCTGGCCGAGCAATTCGGCCTCAGCTCCTCGGCCCTGCGCCGCCACACCAAGCATCTCGCCGGCGCCTTGGACAATCAGCGCCACCACCAGGACCAGGCCAATCTCGCCGTCCTCCTGGAGCGCCTGGATATCCTCAACCTCCGCCTGGACCGCCTCTTTAACACCGCCACCGATCAACACTCCCTCTTCGTCGCCCTCGGCGCCATCCGCGAGTCCCTCCGTCTGGTAGAGGATTAATTAAATGATCTACATGATCTACGCCAAACTAAAAACTCGAAACTCGGAACTCGAAACTGACTACTGGCTACTGACTACTGACAACTACCCCTGTGCCGCTTCCCTCACGGCCCTCCTGCGAAATCTTCCGGTTATTCAACGGCTTGCCCCCGGCTCGGCCCCGCTCCCCCAGCGGCGCCCCTCCGGCGCCAAATCGCTTGATTTAAGGCTATGCGACTATGGGTTCCTCCAAGTGAGCCATTATTAAAGGACCATATGGTGCGCTGGTTGCATTGGTAAAAACTGAAAACTGAAAACTATCTTTAACGTTTCCCCTCCCGGCCCCATCGAACTAGGTGAAGCATTGCCGCAATTATTCTCAAGGAGGAGATTGCGCATGCGCAGAACCGGGTGGACTTTGCTCATCTTGCTGTCCCTGGCCTTGCTGGCAGCCCCCCAGGCCTTGGCCGGCCAGGGGAAGGGGCAGGGAAACGGCAATCAGGCGGCGGGAACCCATGGCCAATGGGTCAACAACCAACCGCCCGGCTGGTCGGGCCATGGTCAGAAACAGGGCTGGGCCAAACAGGGCAGCACCATGCCCGTGGGCCTCAACACAAACCCTAACAGCACTGGCAAGTACCCCAAAGGCCTGCAAAAGCTCAGGTAGCCCTGCCTCTACCGCGGGCCCAGTCCCCAACGGGGAATTTCCCGGGCGCATATTTTTTTGAAAAAAATTTCTCTGACCCCTTGTTTTCTTTTTGGGGGTGATTAATATTATAGGTGCTGGAAAAGTTCAGTCTGAGCACCGGAAAGGTTACGGGGAACCGGCCGTTTGGCCGCACCCAACGAGGGCGGGTCGCCCTCCAGACTGAACCTTGGCAGTAACTGTTTTGGCCCCGAGCCAAGGCCGCATCTGATGGGTGGTTTTTCAGATGATCCGGCCGGGCGCTATTTGCCAGAAGTGGCAACAGATGCCCCTCCGCCGCCAGGGCAGTCATGGAAGGCCACGCGAAGCTTCAGTGTCTGACGCTTTTTCCTGTTGGAGAACAGGAGGCGTATCGTGGCCCTGAGGAAGCCGGGGAACTCAGATGACTCTTCTCGGGTTGAGAGAGCTCTGAGGCCCCGGCTTTCTTTATTTCCACGGCAGGATGGGGGGGGGAAATACGGCGATCGGACCGGAGCGATCGGCTCGCGTTGAGGCGTCGCGGGGCGCCCCCGGACTCTGGCTGACTCCCGCTTATTTCACTTCTTTTTTGATGAGTCGCTTCCCGGGGTGACGGTCATGGCAGGCGCCGGGATGATCATGGTTCTCTTGCCTTTTTCTTTCGGGGCCACCTCGGCAGGCGCTTCCGACTCGGCAGTCTTGTCCTTGTCCTTGGCCACCTTCGACCCCTTCCTCCATTTTCCCGGGATCCCCGAGTAAGTGACATCCGCCCCCGCGGCCACTGAGGCCAAGAAGCAGAACAGGACCACCAGCCCGGCAGCCACTCTCCAGAAGGACATAAGGCACTCCTTTGCCCTGGGCCGGGGGCTTACGGAATGGCTCTCCCCGTGCCCCACGGTTGGTCAGTTTCATCCCGGATTCATTGTATTTTCGGCATGTTAAACGGCTAATAGCTAATTTGTCAATCAGGAATTCCCCGATTTAGGGGTTCTGCTATCCGGGTTGTGAGTCCTGGCGATTCCCGCCGCGACGCTCCACGCCTGGCCAATCAGCCACTGGTCAGATGTCCCGGCTTATGCTATGATCGCGCCTGATACGAGCCGTAACTCTAGTCAAGGAGGCCTTATGGAATCCCCAGCTGGCCTGGAAGCCATCTTTCGTCCCCAAAGCGTCGCGGTCATCGGCGCCTCCACCGCCCCGGGCAAACTGGGCCACGACATCCTGGCCAATCTCAAAAACGGCGGCTTCCCCGGCCCCCTCTATCCCATCAACCCCAAGGCCGATGAGATTCTTGGCCTTAAGGTCTATAAGTCCATCGCCGACACGCCCTCCGCCCCGGAACTGGCGGTGGTGGTAATTCCGGCCAAAATCGTCGCCGCCACCTTGGAGCAGTGCGCCGACAAAGGGGTCAAGGCCGCCATCGTCATCACCGGCGGCTTTGCCGAGGCCGGGCCCGACGGCGAGCGCCTCCAGGACGTACTGGCCCAGGTCATCCGTAAGACCGGCCTCCGGGTCGTGGGGCCCAACTGCCAGGGGGTCAATATGCCCCACGAACGGATGTGCGCCTCCTGGCCGCTGATCACCACCAAAGGCAAGATCGCCTTCGCCTCCCAAAGCGGCACAGTGGGCGCCGCCTTTCTCGATCTGGCCGCGGCCGAACACCTGGGGGTGAGCGGCTTCGTGTCCCTGGGCAACCGGGTGGACGTGGATGAAGCCGAGGTTCTCAGCTATTTCAATCGAGACCCCCACACCGCGGTGATCGCCTTGTACCTGGAAGGGGTGAAGCGAGCCTCCTACTTTCTTGACGCCTTACGGGAAGTCAGCAAACCGGTGGTCATCCTCAAGGCCGGACGAACCGTGCAAGGGAGCAGGGCGGCGGAATCGCATACCAAATCCATGGCCGGCAGCGACGCCATTTACGACGCCCTGTTCCGCAAATATCAGGTCTATCGGGCCGACAACCTGGAGGAACTCTTCGATTTTGCCAAGGCCCTGGCCTACCTCCCCAAACCCAAGGGCCGGCGGCTGATGATCACCACCTCCTCCGGTGGGGCGGCGATTCTGGCCATCGACGAGGCGGAGAAGTTTGGGCTCACGGTTCCCGAACCCAATCCTATTTTGAAAGAGCGCTTACGTGAGATGCTGCCGGCCCACTGCAGCGTGGGCAACCCGGTGGACCTGACCGGCGACGCCATCAGCGCCCCGGAATTATATCAGCAGGTGATGGACAAGACCCGGGACGACTACGATACCCAGGTGGTGATCTTTGGCGACCCCATCCCCGGGGCCTCCCAGCAAGTAACGACGGGCGCCCAGGAACTGGTGATCTTCCTGGGCGGCGCCGAGGTGGAGCGGGAGGAGCGGCTTAAGCTCTACCAGGCCGGCATTCCGGTCTTCCCGACGCCCGAACGGGGCGTGCGGGCCCTGGCCCAGTTCTTCCGCTTCGAGACGGCCCCGGCCCCGGCCCCCGGGCCCCCCAAGGTCGCGGTGGCCCAGAACCTCACTCTCCTGCCCGCCGGGGAGGCCGCGGCGATGATCACTAAGGCCGGCATCCCTGCCGCCGCCGCGCCCCTGGCCCGGGACGCCGACGAGGCCGTGGCCCTGGCCGGACAGTTCGGCTACCCGGTGGTCCTGAAGATCGCCTCCCCGGATATCGCCCACAAGAGTGAAGTGGGCGGAGTGCTCCTGGGTCTGGAAAGCGAGGCGGAAGTGCGCCAGGCCTTTGACGAGATGATGGAGGCCAGCAAACTCTTCGAGCGGGTGGCCGAGATCTACGGCGTCACTGTCTCCCCCCTGGCTAAACCCGGGGGCCTGGAGGTCATCTTGGGCACCATCACTGACCCGCAGTACGGCCCCACCCTGATGTTCGGCCTGGGCGGCGTCAATACCGAGATCTATCAAGACGTGGCCTTCTGCCTGTTGCCCGCCGACGACGCCGAATTAGAAGACTTGATCAAAAGAATCAAGGGCTACCCGCTGCTCACCGGCTACCGGGGCCAACCACGGCGGGACACCGAGGCGTTACTGGCGGCCATGAAGGCCCTGGCCATCTTTGCCGGCAAACACCCGGAACTGGACCAGATCGAACTCAACCCGCTGCTGCTCTATGAGAAGGGCCTGTTCGCGGTGGACGTGCGGATTTTCTCCAGGATTTAGAGGGTCGTGGGGGAGGGCCAGGGCCGACGGCCCTGCCCTCCCCCACACTCCCACCCAACCCGTGTAAGATAAAAATGTAGGGCGGGCACTGCCCGCCACTAAAGCAAACCTTGGTAGCACAGGCGTCCCGCCTGTGCATTATTGATGGCGGGCAGTGCCCGCCCTATATGACTGTTTAGAAACGTTGCCATACTTATTAAATCTTATATTTATTGGGACATTCGTTCCATCTGTGCTTAACAAAATGCTAATTACAATATAAAATACGATTATATTATTTGGAGGTTCCTATGCCAAAGGGTGAATTAAGTATATGGGAATCCAAGGAAGGTATCAGGAGGCTGAGTATTGTCGCCGGTATTGTAGGTTTAATTCTTTGGACAATATTTTTTTATTTGGGTTTTTCGCAATCCGCTATGTCGCTAATCCATGGGCTAATCCCTGGGCTGGTGCCGCTGACCAGCGATATATTGTGCCATATATTATTGGCCTTCCATTTTCATATATTTTACCTTGGGGTTTTATCAAATTAATAAAGTGGATTTTAGATGGGTTCAGACAAAAAGAAGATATAAAAGAGAAAAATGGAGAATAGTATGGATATGTTAACTTTCAGTTATGATCATCATGATCCCGTTTCTGACTCATGGCCTGGCATAACATGTCAATTTTATTTCAATTGTTTGCCGAAATTACAATGTGGATCAGATGATAGAATGCATTTCGTGATCGTTAGATTATCAAGTTTTCTAGATTGGGGATTAAGTGATGATGATCTCATTAAAGTTCTTTATTGTTTTGCCCGCCAAGAAATAATAAATAATCCTTTAATAAAGGAGCATTTTAAAGAATTACTTCCAAGTAATTCCCCCAATAAATGTTCTGTTGACCCTAATGACATTAAATTTCAGAACTTTCCGCCTTTTAAAGTTCCAATTCAAAGGAAAATTGGATTTTAAATTTTTATATGCCTCCTTTAGAATTCTTCCGCCTGCAAACCCGCCAGGAAGTCCTGGCCTTTTATCCCCGCTTTGCCCCGGTGGGCACGGAGGAAGTGGAATTAGCCGGGGCGGTGGGCCGGGTGCTGGCCGGGCCGGTAAGCGCCCCGGAGGCGGTGCCGTCTTTTCTGCGGGCCAGCATGGACGGCTACGCGGTGCGCGCCCGGGACAGCTTCGGGGCCAGCGTCGGCGCGCCCCAATACCTGGAAATCAAGGGTGAGGTGGCCATGGGCGCCGTCCCGGACCGGGGCGTAGGACCCGGCGAGGCCTTGCGGGTGCCCACCGGCGCCATGTTGCCGGCGGGGGCCGACGCCGTGGTGATGATCGAATACGCCGCCCAGCATCCGGACCAGACTCTGGAGGTGCGCCGGGCCGTGGCCCCGGGCGAAAATGTGCTGCAACCGGGGGAAGATGTGCGAGCTGGGGAACAGCTCTTTGCGGCCGGGGTGCGGCTGCGGCCCCAGGATATCGGGTTGCTGGCGGCGTTGGGGATTACCCGCCTGACCGTGCCGCGGCGGCCCCGGGTAGCCATCCTCTCCTCCGGTGACGAAATCGTCCCCATCGACCAGAAGCCTGGCCCCGGCCAGGTGCGGGATGCCAATGCCTACCTGGCCGCGGCCCAGGTGCGGGCGTGGGGCGGCCTGCCTTTGATCAAAGGCATCATTGCCGATGATTTCCCGGCTCTGCGGGCAGCCCTGGCCGCGGCCCTTATTGAGGCCGACCTGATCCTCATCTCCGGCGGTTCCTCGGTGGGGGTGCGGGACCTGACCCTGTCGGCCATCCGGGACCTGCCGGGGGCCGTGATCCTGGTGCACGGGGTGGCCATCCGCCCGGGCAAACCCACCATCCTGGCGGCGGTGGGGGAAGACGGAGCCCAACCCCTCCTGGGCCTGCCGGGGCACCCGGCCTCCGCCGCGGTGGTCATGGAGGTTTTGGGACGGCCGCTTTTGGAGCACCTGGCCGGCCTTAAACCCCAGGCCCCATGGGGCCGTTCCGTTACCGCGGCGCTCTCCCGCAACCTGGCCGGGGCCAGCGGCCGGGAGGACTATGTGCGGGTGCGCCTGCGCCGGGAAGGCGATACCCTGTGGGCCGAGCCGGTCCTGGGACCCTCGGGGCTGCTCTCTCCTCTGGTAAAAAGCGATGGCCTGGTAATGATCCCCCTGGGGGTGGAAGGGCTGTTCAAGGGGGAGCAGGTGGTGGTGCGGTTGTTCGGCTGAACGATAGCGGGCACGGCACACTGTGCCCTTACCGCACAGGCGAGACGCCTGTGCCACCAAAGGCAAAAACGGGCGACCCAGCGGGTCGCCCCTACAATATAGGGGGCTGGGAGGGGAGTTTGAGGGGAGGGCGGGGGGTCGTTGATCCCCCGGCCCTCCCCTCAACTTTCTTGTCCTTTCCTACTTCTCCCGCCAGACCACCAGCAGGCCCAGGCTGAGCCAGAAGGCTTCCCGGAGGCGGCGCAGGATGCTGAAGGTGGCGCCCAGGGTCAGTCCCAGGTTGAAACCCAGGGAAAGCAGCAGGTTGCCCCCTTCCTGGACCCCGGCGGCCGCCGGGATGAAAAATCCCATGGCGGTGAACAGCATGGCCAGGGAGTCCAGGCACAAGGCCAGGCCCCAGCTGATGGGGTGGCCCATCAGCCAGAACATCAGATAGACCTCCACCGCGTGGAGCAGCCAACTGAGAAAGAAAAGGCTAAAGGAGAGGGCGGCCCGGCCGGGGTATTCCCGGTAAAAGGAGGACAGGCTGTCATCCAGATCTGCGAAAAAGCCCTCCTTGTCCTTGAGAAACCGGGGGCACCAGCCGCGCCGGTCCAGGAAACGCAAGGCATTACTACAGAAGGAGCCCTGGCGCTGGACCAGGACGAAGATGCCGCCGGCCACCGCCAGCCCCAGGGCGCCCAGACTCAACGCGGCCAGGTAGGCCCTGGCCGCGGGCAGGTACAAGGGGGCCAGGGCCAGACCCAGGATGATATAAAGGACCAGGCTCAGAACCAGGATGCCTTTGTGGATCACCACCGAGGCGGTGGCCTGATCCAGGGAGAGCCCGTCGGCTTGCAGCCGGGCGGCCTTGAAGGGCTCGCCCCCCAGGGAAGCGGTGGGGGTGAGCTGGTTCAGGGCCTCGCCCCCCAGGCGCAGCCAGAAGAGGCGGAACAGTGAAGTCTGGGGCGGCAGGTTGATAATGATATATTTCCAGGAGACGGCTTCCAGCAAGGTCACCAGCCCATAAGGCAACAGCAGCACCGGCCAGTACCAGCCCACCTGCCGCAGGTGTTGCCCCAGCTTGTCCCAGCCCACCTCGTTGAGAATCCAAACGAAAAAGACGACCGCAATGGCCAGGAGAATCAGATTGACGCGACGCAAAAAGTTTCCTTCCAAATAGTGCTTTTTGCAGACACTCATATCAAATTTAGCCCTTAGTTGCCATTTAGAATACGGTTTTCTGTTGGCTGCTTGCTGCTATCTATTTTTTAATAGTGCTTTCAGCATCTTACGTTTTTGCGTTGGTGACAAAACATAACTATGGATAATAATTATATTTTTATGTTTTTGGGGTACCCTTTGAGGTACCTTTTGACAATAAATTGGGCCCCGGGAAGGGATTCTGTGCCGCGGGCAACAGAAAATCCGCCAATTGCGCCGCTTCGGCGCCGCTGGGGACCGGTGGTGTTGTGGGCATAAGCCTTGATATTTTCGGAAGATTTCGCCAAGGGGCCGCTCTTGATGCGGCACCAATAAAGCAGTGTTCGGTTGCTAATTTGCCCTTTGCGGAAAAAAGCAGGCAAGTGCCTCCGCCGGCGGGACGCCTGGCTAACAGGATTTTTATCAAGGAAGGTATGAGAGGGACAGCACAGGAGGGTCGGATGGCAAACAATCTGCGACCTAGCGCGGCTTCTGCCGGTGCCGGGACCTGCTCCGGGTTAAGCAGGCCGACGGCGAAGGGATGGCCTCCTGCCCTCGGGCTCAGGGATGGGAGGTTTAACTGCCCGAAGAAAAGGCTTGACAAGAGGAACCCACATAGAAGCAGGTAGCTCGAATCTCAAAAAGGAGAAAAAGAGACCTTCAAACGAAAAAGGCAGGGCCATTCCTGACCCTGCCTGGAATCATTTAACGGTTATTCGCTGACCTTAGTTTTCTTCCTCCAGCAGTCCCGGAGTCTGGCTCCAGAAGGCTCCCACACCGCCGGGCTGGAGGCCGGTGATCAGCCCTCAACGTTTCCGGGAATACCTGGCAGAAGAATTCCCACCACCGCAGTTTGGTTGAATTTTATGCCCTCTTGCTTTAATGGATCACCTGATTTTAATCTGCTTGACCACCGGCCTGGCGTAGTCCAAGTCAACTACTTTTACATCGGGTTCCATGGGTTCAAACGCCAACTGGAAATAGACCGTCCCTTTGTTCATCGTCTCGCTTGCTTTGCAGACTTTGTCACCGCAGTTACCTATCAGCCAGCGACCTTGACTATCTTGAGAGGGAGTTCCTGGCGTGATGGCGATACAATCAGCCATGGCCGGCTCTCCTTCGCGTTGATATTTAGCCGAAAAGTCCGAGGTAAGAAACTTCGTATCCGCATCTGTCTCAACCTTTACCGACATAATTAAGATCAATCCAGCTTTTTGGTCTTTAACTTTCCAGCTATCTTTTTCTCCTTTATCATTAACCCCTTCCACCGTATCAACAAATTTGGTTGAAAGTACGGTAAATTTTGGCTCTATCTGCGTATCAGCCGCATGTAACGGAGAAATTACTCCAAAACCAAGTACCAGGAATAAAACCACAGACGCCCTTTTCAACATGTTGATATCCTCCTTCATGGTTGGTGAGCCAAATCAGCTAAACATTTTCCAAGCGTTTTCCGGCGGCCTGCTGCTGCCTGCCTGGTATTTGCCGGCCGAGTTCAGGCCGGGAGCCCAGCGGTGCCTGTCCAAAATTGCCGGGTCGCACCGCCTGGGCTAATTTTAAACTCCAAACGACCAACTTCTCCAAGCCAACCCTCTAAGTCCACCCCAACAGGTGGAACGAGCTAATTTCCTGCTTGAGATAGTAACTTGGGAGTTTTAGATTCCTAACGGCCACCTTTGCCGCCACCGCCACCTTTGCCGCCGCCACCACCATGGCTACCACCGCCACCACCGCCACCGCTGCTGCGACCACCGCCTCCACCACCACCTCGAGTCAGATTACTACCGCGACTGCTGCCACCGCTGCTACCGGTATGAGTCACATTGCCGCTGTGACCACCTTGACCGGTGCGAACCCCTTGACCGCCTTGACCGGTGCGAACCCCTTGACCACCACCGCCACCGGTACGAGTCAAGTTACCTCCATGGCCTCCTAGACCGCCACGACCGCCTTGAACTCCAGGACCAGCGGTTCCGGGCGTCCGGCCGCCATGGAATCCTTGATGCCAACCTCCCCCCTGGCCACGATGGTACCTATTATAAAAATTCTGGTCATAATGCTGGCCGACATAGTGTCCGCGCCAATAGGGATACTGTCGCTGGAAATCTGTCCAGTAATTAGGATGTCCTTGATACCACGTATTCCACCTCGGCCCATACCAGTCATTGGGTCTACCAATATAGGACGGAGAATAAGAATAATACGGGGCCCATCCATATTGATTGCCGAAAAAATTGTACAGTATTCCTTTTAAGAACCAATCACCCTGGTAATAGGTCCAAGGCGTATTATTCCCAACCCACGGTGTCGCGTTAGGATCCTGGGGCGGGGGTGGATAGTTATAGCCTCCATAACCCTGAGCGTAAGAAGGTGCGGACATCGCCCCGATCGCGCCTCCAGCCAGCAAAATTACCAGTGTAAAGATCAAACCTAGCCGTTTCATACATACCTCCGCAATTGCCTGCTGTTTGCCAAATGATCTCTGGCGTGGCTGCTAGTCTAAGGCGCTCTCCTTGCTTGGACCCTAACGCCATAGTTGCCCTTGTTAAGCTCACCACAAAAATGGGTTTACCAGCCTTTCCCCAGCGTTCTCCTGCCACCGCGCTTCATAACCAAGGGTAAATCTGCCTTATCAACCGCGGTAATAAGCCGAAAAATTAACCCCAGAAAATGCCTGATCTGTTAATAAGTTAGATTGTATTAGGTCTGAAAAAGTTAATAATCCGAGATTATGCGGCAGCCCCTCTGCCTTTGTCCAAAATTGAGGTTTGGAACATTTTTCCTCGAGGTTAAACACTTAAACGGTCCTCTTTCCGAAGACACCTTTTCTCTTATAACAAAAGTAATGCGCCTTTGAACAAAATCAATACATATTTATTTAAAATAAAATCGATTTACTCCAAATTTCGGGCATCCCTGACCATCTAAAATCCGCGACAGCATTGATTTTCGAGTTAAATAAGAATAGAGGATCACTTGCCATTATGTACCTATCGCTGGATGAGGAGGAATTCCAGAGATGATCTGGATAACCGGTGGACGATAGGGGGAGGGAGTCTCAGTTCCGCGGTTTTGGAACACAGGCGGGACGCCTGGGCTCCCGGGGATTGCCGGCAAAGGGCGGACACCTGGGTCCGCCCCTAGGTTAAAGAGGCAAAGGGCGAACACCAGGTTCGCCCCTACGACGCCGGCTGAAGCCTGCGGCTGCATTATGGAATTGGTGGGCAGTGCCCATCCTACATAAATGCCGGGAAATTTTGCCAGAGCCGCCGGGGTGCGGGCGGTTCGAGAACCGCCCCTACAGGGCCTATCAGGGCAGGGCTTCCACTCCCGGTTCTTCGGGGACCAGGGCGTGGCGGGGCAGGCGGCGCATGAGGAAGACCAGGGGTAAGAGCAGCAGGAAGACGATGGTGAAGAAATGGTAGTCGTCGCAGAAGGCCAGCATCTGGGCCTGGCGCTGGACCTCCTGGTAGAGCGCCCCCATGGCCTGGGGGGCGTTCCACCAGTTCCAGTTGGGCCCCAGGTCGGGCATTAACTGCCCGAGGCGGTGCTGCCAGTCGATGAAGGGCTGCGACAGGGGGGTGAGGTGCTCCACCAGATGGCTCTGGTGAAACTGGGCGCGCCGGGAGAGCAGGGTGGTGGCGGTGGCGATGCCGAAGGAACCCCCCAGGTTGCGCATCAGGTTGAAGATGCCGGTGGCGTTGCCCATCTTTTCCTGGGAGATGCGGGCCATGGTGAGGGTGGTGAGGGCCACGAAGGTGGAGCCCAGGCCGAAGCCCTGGACGAACCGGGGCCACCAGGCGGTGGCGAAATCGATCTGGGTGTTGTAGAGGCTCATGAGATAGACGGCCAGGGCGTTGATCAGCAGCCCCACGAAGATCAGGATGCGGCTGTCCAGGACCGTGGTGAGGCGCCCCACCACCGGCATGATCATCAGGGAGCCGATGCCGCCGAAGGCCAGGGCCCAGCCCGCCAGGGTGGCGTCATAGCCCATCAGGGTCTGGAGATAGAGCGGCAGGAGCATGATGCTGCCGTAGAGGACAAAACCGAAGAAGAACATAATGGTGACCCCGGCGGCGTAATTGCGCTCCTTAAAGAGGCGCAGGTCCACCACGGGGTGCTCGGTTTTCAGCTCCCGCCAGATCAGGGCCACCAGGGCCACCACCGAGATGACGGCCAGGCGGGTGATGAAGCCCGAAGAGAACCAGTCCTCCCGCTCGCCCTTGTCCAGGACCACCTGCAGGGCGCCCAGGGCCACCACCAGCAGGCCCAGGCCCCAGTAGTCGATGCTGCCGGCCCGTTTGCGCTTGAGATAGTCCGGGTCGAAGATGAACATCCAGGTCAGGAGCACCGAAAAGATGCCGATGGGCAGGTTGATGTAAAAGGCCCAGCGCCAGGTGAGGTTGTCGGTGACCCAGCCGCCCATGACCGGGCCGACGATGGGGGCGATGATGCCCCGATGCCCCAAATGGCCATGGCCATGCCCCGCTCCCGCACCGGAAAGGTCTCCAGCAGGATGGCCTGGGAGATGGGCTGCAAGGCGCCGCCGCCGAGGCCCTGGATGATGCGGAAGACGATGAGCATCCCCAGGCTGGTGGCGGCGCCGCACATCATGGAACTGACGGTAAACAGAATCAGGCAGAGGAGTAGGAAGCGCTTGCGTCCGAACAGGGTGGCGAGCCAGCCGGTGATGGGCAGGATGATGGCGTTGGAGACCAGGTAGGCGGTGAGGATCCAGGTGGCTTCATCGGCAGAGGAGGCCATGCTGCCGGCGATGTGGGGCAGGGCCACGTTCACCACCGTGGTGTCCACGATCTCCATGAAGGTGCCGGCCATCACCGCGATGGTGATGAGCCATTTATTGACCGGGACCTGGTTGTTCGGGGTGGCCATGAAATTCTGAGCTTTTAGCTATTTGCTTCGAGAGTTTAATGCCATTGGCGGGATGCGCTGCGCTTTCACGCCCTACGGGCTGATTATATAACTATGCCAATTTATGCCGTTTCTATATTACTTGAAGTGATCGGCGATACCTTAGAAAATTATTTTTATGGATTTTTATTATTTATTATGGGTGCCATCGCGCTAATAATAGCTATAATAATAGAAGGAATATACAACATTTCCTTTGGTAACAAGCAATGGTATAACTCCAGTTCGCAAGAACAGAGTCTGATGCCGCCCAAAGCCCGACATTGTCGCTATTGGGATCACTACTGGCAGTCACCCAGCCGGTCACCTGCCGTGACATATCAAGCGTTATCTTTACTGTCGGGGCATTTGTCTTCCATTTGGAGGTGCCGCCGTTCAATCCGAATTCAGTACAGCTTACCGCGGGGGAAATGATCCAGCCACTATCGGGCAGCTGATAGGTTTGCGCGCCTGCAAAGGCTGATTGCGAATCCCATTCCTCTGAGGATATGTGCATCGAAGAGAGCATCACAGGCTTGAATGCTTCATTTGCACGGTTATCCAATGTGACACTGCCGTTTGTGCTTATTGAAACCGCTGCTGAAATCGAGTTGTTTGCGGGCGGTGAGATACGCACAGTACCCCGAAAACTAAGGGTACTTATTGTCCCTGTGAATAAAATGAGCAGATCGGAACCAACAGTGCTTGTGGTTGCGGTAATCTGGCAGCCCTGATAGTATTCGCCACCCGTCCAAAATGACGGCGTCAGGACGACGGAAGTGCCCCAACCTGAATTTTTACCATTGATTAGTCGCAGATATCCGCTGTTCAGATACAAAGCTGCGAATTGCGGAAAATTTGCTCCCTGCCCATAAGCTATCTCAAGGATGACTCCGTTATTTGTCACAGACCATGTATTCGTATCTGCCCTGAGAGGACAGGCATGGAAGCACGAAATGAACCCGGCAATTACGATAACAAGAGCTTTTACGAATATTCTTTTAGAATACATGCTATTTCCCTTTCGAAATGAACTTCTCTTCGTATAACATCCCTGGCTGGCAGCTTGCGCTACTGTTTAACAGCCGCGGTCCGGCCGTTGTCGCCGCTCAGCAGCCGCTGGCCGGTGCGGCTGCGGGTGTCGATGGTGACCTCGGTGGACATGCCGATCCGGAGCGGCCGGTTGTCGGGAAAGGGGGGTAAGAGGGCGATTTTCACCGGGATGCGCTGCACCACCTTGACCCAGTTGCCGGTGGCGTTCTCCGGCGGCAGCAGGGAGAAGGCCGAACCGGTACCGGCCATGATGGAGTCCACCCGGCCGGTGAATTCGACGCCCGGGTAGGTATCCACCCGGACCCTGGCGGGTTGGCCCAGGTAAACGTGGGTGAGCTCCGTCTCCTTAAAGTTGGCCTGAATCCAGAGCTGGCTGACTTCCAGGGGCACCAGCATCATCAGGGGCTGGCCGGGCTGCACCCAGTTGCCCGCCTCCACCTGGCGCCGGGTGATGTAGCCGGTGATCTTGGCGGTCACCTTGGTGTACTCCAGATTGAGGCGGGCCTGCTCCAGTTTGGCCTGGGATTCCTTGACAATCGGCTGCTCTTCGAGGGGGAGGTTGGTGGAGCCGCCGAGGGCCGCCAGGGCCTCCTGGAGCTCACGCTTGGCGCGGTCCACCTGGGCCTGGTTCACCCGGTAGCGGGTGTCGACATTGTCCAGGGTCTGCTTGGGCACGGTGCGGCGGTCATAGAGGGCGGTATAGCGGGCCTTTTCGGTGCCGGCCAGCTTGAAGTTAGCCTGCGCTTCGGCCAGCTTGGCCTGGGAAGTGGACACCTTGACATACTTTTCCGCCATCTCCTGGCGCAACTTCCCCCAGTTACCCTCCGCCTGCGCCACCGCGGACTCATAATCCTGGGGCTCGAGGGTCGCCATAACCTGGCCGGGCTTGACGAACTGGTTGTCATCCACCATTACCTTGGCCACCCGCCCCGGCACCCGGGCCGAGATAACCCCCATGTAGCCGTAAACGTAGGCGTCGTCGGTGCTGACAAAGGTGCGGAGATGCATCCAGTAGTACACCCCGCCGGCGCTGAACAGGAGCAGCAGCAGGACCAGGCCTAGCCGAACCGGGGTCTTACTTAACATTATCGGGGTTCTCTGGGGGGAGCAGGGCGTTGATGGCCCCCATGGACCAGAGCAGTTCTGCCTTGGCCATCTGATGGTCGTAGAGGGCGGTCCAATAGTTGACCCGGGTCCTGGTCAGCAGGGTCTCGGCGTCGATGACGTCGGTGGCGGTGCCCACCGCTTCCTTATAACGCTCCTCATTGAGGCGCAGATTTTCTTCGGCCTGCGTGACGGCCTTCTGGGTCACCCGGATGCGATCGGCCGTCTCCTTGACCTTGAGATAGGCATTCTGCACGTCCAGGTGCACCTGTTCGTCCAGGTCCTTGTGCTGCTCCTGGAGCTGATTGACCTTCAGCCTGGCCTGGGCCACCTGGGCCTTGGTGTCCAGCCCGGAAAAGAGGGTCCACTGCATCCCGAAGATGCCGAACCACGTCGTGTCGTGCAGCATAAATTCGTTTTTCTGATAATTAAGCCCGGCCTGGGCATAGAAGCGGGGATAAAATTGGGACTTGGTCTGGGTCACCACTTTTTCCTGTTGTTGGATGCGGTTGGCGGAGGCCTTCAGGTCGCTGCGCTGCTTCAGGGCTTCATCGGTGGCTTGTTCCAGGACCCAGGGCCGGGTCTCCAGGTTTTCGTCCTTCAGCACCGTGGGGGCCGAGACCGGCAGGGCCAGGACCTTGTTAAGGGCCGAGCGGATGTCGATGGTGTCGGTTTTGGCCACAATGAGGCGTTGCTCGGCGTCGGCCAGGGAGACCTCCGCCTGCAGGACGTCATTGTAGGTGACCACCCCGAACTCGTATTGGTCCCGGGCAATCTTCAGGTGGGCCTTGAGATCGGCGACATCCTGCGTGGCCACGACCTCCAGCTTCTGGGCCCGCAGGGTGCTGAAGTAGCCCTTGGCGACGTTGAGGAAGAGGTCGTCCCGGGTCTTGGCCGTGTCCAGGAGGCTGGCGGATTTGCCCAGGACCGCGGCCTGGTAACGGGATGGGGTGCCCCAGAAGTCGAAGATGGTCTGGTCGAGATAGGTCTTGCTGCTCCAGTAATTCCGGTTGGTGCTGGGAAACGTCAGGCTGCCTGTTTGACCGGGGATGGTGCCAGCCGGAATTTTCGCTTGTATTTCATTATCGTTGATGGTCTGGCTCACCTCCGACTTGACGGTGGGCAGAAACCCGGACCGGGCCCGCACCACCTCTTGGCCGGCAATGAGCGACTGGAGGCGGCTGATCTGCATGGTGGGGTTGGCCTTCCAGGCCAGGCCCAGGGCCTCCTTCAAGTCCAGGCTGGGCGCAGCGGGGGCGGCGCCACCGGGGACCGCCGCGGTCAGGCTCCAGGTTAACCACCCTAACAGGATCAGGCGCCGGAAACTTCTCGATTTCATCCCGCGGCCACCTCTGCTTGGGGTTGCCGGGTGAGCCCCGAGGAGAGCAAAGTCAAAAGGACCGGCAGGGCTTCCTGCACCGCCTTTCTCTGGCCGGCCGACACCTGGAAGTAGCCCACGGCCCGGACCATGCCCCGCAGCAAAAAGGTGAGGAGCCGGGGGTCGGCCGGGATAAACTGGCCCGCTTCGATGCCATCGGCAAACAGCCGGGTCACCATAGTGACAAATTTCTCTTCCATTTCCTGCAAATGCTGCCAGTAAGTGGTGGCCGTGCCCCGCCCCCCCTGAAGGAGATCCCGGGCATAGGCCGGGAACAGGGCCCGCTCCCGCATCAGGTAATCCAGCAGTAATGACGCCACCTGTTGGATCTTCTCCAGGGGTGTGCCGCTTCCCTGAACAATGGCCTCGATATCGGCCAGCATCTGTTCCCCCACCTGGGTGATGAGGTCCTGAATCAGGTCTTCCTTGCCCTGGAAATAGAGATAGATGGTGCCTTTGGCCACGCCGGCGGCTGCGGCGATCTCTTCCATGGTGACCGACTCCACCCCGCGGCTCTGCAACAGCCGCCGGGCCGCAGCCAGGATTTCCCGGGTGCGGAACTCGGTGACGATCTCTTTCTTGGTGGGCTTGGACGGCGAGTTCATATAAATGACTACTTAGTCATAAAAATGACTTGGGAGTCATTTATAATTGCCTTCGACCCGCTTGTCAAGAAAAACTTGCAAAGCAACAGGGCTCTGTTTAGACTAGATTATCTCTAAGGGTGAGCCGGAGGGAATTATGCACCGCCGCGATTTTCTCAAATATCTGGCGGCCTTGGGCCTGGTGACCGGAGTCGGGCGCCGGCTGGTCTTGCCGGAAGAAGTCTGGGCCATGGCCCCCGACCAGACACCCGAAGCCCTGCTGGCCAAGGCCCAGGACACCAATTACGCCCACCTGGTGGGCGACGCCGTCCAGGCCCTGGGGGGCATGAAAAAATTCGTCAATCCCGGGGAAGTGGTGGTGGTGAAACCCAACATGGCCTGGGACCGCACCCCGGAGATGGGGGCCAACGCCCACCCGGTGGTGGTGCGCAAGGTGGTGGAACTTTGCCTGGAAGCCGGGGCCAAGCAAGTCAAGGTCCTGGACCACTCCTGCGACGACGCCCGCAAGGCTTACTCTGCCTCCGGCATCAAGGCCGCGGTGGAGGCCATCAAAGATCACCGGGCGGTGGTGGAGTTTGTGGACGACCGGCGCTTTGTGGAACTCACCGTGGAAAAGGCCAAGGCCCTGAAGAAATGGTACTTCTATAAGGACATCCTGGAGGCCGACCGCTTCATCAACATTCCGGTGGCCAAGCAGCACGCCGAGTCCCGCCTCACCATGTGCCTGAAGAACATGATGGGGGCCATCGGCGGCTGGCGGGGCCGCATCCACGTGGGCCTGCACCAGAACATCGCCGACATGAACCTGCTGCTGCGCCCGGACCTCCACATCCTGGACGCCACCCGCATCCTGCTGCGCAACGGCCCCAAGGGCGGCGACGTCAAAGACGTGGAGGTGAAAAACCTGTTGTTTGCCGGCACCGACCCGGTGGCCCTGGACGCGACCGGCGCCGGCCTCTTCGGCCTCAAGCCCGAAGACCTGGGCTATATCGTCAAGTCCCACCAGGCCGGCCGCGGGGAAATGGACCTGAGCAAGATCAAGGTGGTTTGAGTTTTTGGACCGGCGCTGTAAGGGCGAGTTCTAAACCCGCCCTTACATAAATATATTCTATCCGACAAGATCCATCCGACGCTCTTTAGAGCCAATCCGATTAGATGAGCGCAAATTTAGATATCCATAGGGACTGGTAGGGGCGGCTCCCGAACCGCCCCTACCCTTCCTAAATGCTGATAATTGCACTTTTTGAGTCGAATCGACTGAATTACGGGTTATAATATCTAGAATAAATTATGAGTAGGATCACCTAATGGAAGGCAAATCTTGTCAATAAAATCCAGCACCTGGTTGACCTTGCGCCGGGTCTCGCAAGTCGTTTTTCTGGCCCTGTTTCTGCTGCTCTTTCTCAAGGCCGAATTTGTCGAGCAGGAAATCCTGGCCTGGCCGGTGGACCTGTTCTTCCGCTTCGATCCCTTGATCCTGGCCTCCCACCTCGTCAGCTTCAGTCCCCTGGTGGGCGGTCTTTTCTGGGCACTGGTCTTGGTGGCCCTGACCTTCATCCTCGGGCGTTTCTTCTGCGGTTGGGTCTGCCCCCTGGGGACGACTCTGGATGGGGCCCGCCGGCTCCTGTTCTCTCCCCGGCCCGACCGCGGGGTCGCGGCCAGGTGGCGGCGGGCCAAATACTACCTGCTCCTGGCCCTGCTGGTCAGCACCCTGCTCTCGGTCAACCTCATAGGGCTCTTCGACCCCTTGTCCTTGCTATACCGCAGCCTGGCCATCGTCCTGTACCCGGCCTTCGGCTACGGGGTGGAACACGCCGCCCTGGTTCTTTATCGCCTGGGGCCGCCCGCCACCTATGTGAGCGAGCCCGTCTACCAGTTCTTCAAGGCCGCGCTGCTGCCCTTCCGGTCGCTGCTTTACCTGATGCCGTTCCTGACCCTGGCGCTCTTTGCCCTGGTGGTGGCCGCCGAACGGCTAGACCGGCGCTTCTGGTGCCGGGCCCTGTGCCCCCTGGGGGCGCTATACGGTTTGCTGGCGCGCTTTTCGCTCCTGCGGCGGCGGCCCACGGCCCTGTGCCCCGATTGCGGCGACTGCCTCGAGACTTGCAAGATGGACGCCTTTGCCCCAGGCCAGCCCTCCCGCCACCAGAACGCCGAGTGCCAGCTCTGCCTCAGTTGCCTCGCCCGTTGCGAGAAGGACAACCGGGTGACCTTCACGATGCGCTCCAAGGCGCCCCGGGCTCCCCTGGATCTAGGCCGGCGCCAGGTGATCTCCGCCGTGGCGGCCGGCGCCGCCATGGTGCCGCTAATGCGCCTGGGTTCCCTGGCCCGGCGGCCGGATGAGTACCTGATCCGGCCCCCGGGGGCCCAGGACGAAGCGGAATTCCTGGCTCGCTGCGTGCGCTGCGGCCAGTGTCTGAAGGTCTGCCTGACCAACGGCCTGCAGCCGGTGCTATGGGAGGCCGGCCTGGAGGGGCTTTATACGCCGAGACTGATCCCGCGGATGGGCTACTGCAACTATTCCTGCACCCTCTGCAGCCAGGTCTGCCCCACCGGGGCCATCCCGCGCCTCGAGCTCAAGGTGAAACAGACCACCAATCTGGGGGTCGCCTTCTTCGACCGCAGTCGCTGCATCCCTTACACCGAGGGCGCCGACTGCCTGGTGTGCGAGGAGCACTGCCCGACCTCGCCCAAGGCCATCGTCTTTAATGAACAGGAGGTGAGCAACTTCCAGGGGGAACGGGTCAAGGTCAAACTGCCGGTGGTCAACCCGGACCGCTGCAACGGCTGCGGCCACTGCGAAAACGTCTGCCCCGTGGGCGGCGAGTCCGCCATCCGGGTGAAAAGGTCGCTGCGGGTGGAAATCTGAGGTCTTGGGGGAGGGGGCTAAGGGCTTTTTTGTAAGTGGCCCTTACCCCCTCCCCCAACCCCCCACCCCCAATCCCAGATGATAAGGAGAAATGATCAAAGCAGTGACTTACCGCTCATTTAAGTAATTTCAATCGTCGAACCAATGAGGTATCTTGCTGGGTAATAGATATCAGCGTCACAGGCTGAGGTTACCTAAAGACAGGGAGGCTGATGATGAAAAGGCTGCTCAAGGTGCTCTGGTTGACGACTATGGGGGTTTTACTGCTTGCCGGCCTGGCGGCAGGTGAGGTTAAGCTAATCAAAGGCCAAACCCTCTATGTTCCGAGTTATACGAGTTTTATGGGCGGCGGCGCTGGCAGCCACGCTTTTGAGGCAAAACCTACTATTTTCATCCATAATACCGACCAAAATAATCCGATAAATATTGTCCGGATAGATTTTTATGACACCGATGGCAAGCTGGTGGAAAAATATTTGCAGCAGCCTCGAAAACTCAACGCCAATGCTGCTACCCGGATTAACATCAAGGAACTCATCAAAGGTGAAGAAGGATCAGGAGCCCACCTTATTATCCAGTGGCAAGCAGAAAATAAGGTGGTCGAACCATTAGTTCAGACGTGGTTTGTCGGTGCGGTCGGCACCCGAGGCTATTCGTACACCTCGCCGGCCAGGATCATCCAGGAGGATGCCAATTAATTCGGCCGATGGCGGGATCAAACGCCGCTACCCCGATCATCCCTTAACAGGCGTGGGCGCCGTGATCTTTAAGGGCGAGGAAGTCCTCCTGGTGCGCCGGGGCCAGGAGCCGGCCCGGGATACCTGGAGCCTCCCCGGCGGCCTGGTGGAGCTAGGCGAGACCCTGACCGCCGCCATCACCCGGGAACTTGCCGAAGAAACCGGCCTCACGGTGCGCCTCCTGGGCCTTGCCGCGGTGCTGGAGCGCATCTTTCCTGATGACGCCGGCCAGATAGCCTACCATTATGTCTTGATCGATTTTGTCTGCGAGTACCTGGCAGGGGAGTTGCGACCGGCTTCGGACATCACCGCGGCCCAATTCGTCGCGCTGCCGGACCTGCCTCGCTTCGACCTGCCCCGGTTTACCATCGACGTCATCCACCGGGCGCACGACCAGAAGCAGCGGGGCACCTTCCTGCCCCTGCTCGACTGAGCCCAAACCTTCCTCCAGCCCCGGTCCTCAATCAAACTTGCAAAGCCGCAGTTAACGCTTATCTTTCCTTTAAGTTATTTAGGCTTAAAAGAACAGCCGGGGGCGGCTGTTCTCCATTTTTTCTTGCGTCTGGGCGCCTTGGCGTCTTGGCTTGAGATATCTTCGGAATAGAAAGGGGAAGCGCCATGGAAGCCATTGTAGCCAGAGTCGGCGATTTGCGCGACGGCGAGATGAAAGAGGTCCAGGTGGGAGAGACCAAGGTCTTGCTGACCCGGCTCCAGGGCAAATTTCATGCGGTGGGCTCGGTGTGCACCCACTATGGCGGGCCGCTGGCCGAGGGGGTGCTGAGCGGCGAGCGGGTCTTCTGCCCCTGGCACCAATCCGTCTTCAACGCCAAGAGCGGCGACCTGGAGGAGCCCCCCGGGTTCGATGCGGTGCCCCGTTTCGAGATCCGGGTGGAAGGCGACCAGGTGGTGGTGGCAGTCCCGGATGAGCAGGTGGAGCGCCGCACCCCGGCCATGTGCAAATGCGACAGCCGGGCGGACGGCCGCACCTTCGCCATTTTAGGGGCCGGCGGGGCCGGCCAGGCTGCGGCGGAAACCTTGCGGCAGGTGGGCTTTAAAGGGAAAATTTTGCTGATCACCCGGGAGCAGGCCCTGCCCTACGACCGGCCCCAGCTGAGCAAAGGGTATCTCTCCGGCGAGGCCGGGGCGGCAGGGCTGCCCTGGCGCACCCCGGAGTTCTACCGCGACCACGACATCGAGGTCCAACTGGGGCGGGGAATCGCCCGGGTGGAGGCGGCGGCCCAAACCATCAAGTTCGCCGACGGGGCCGCCCTGAATTACGACACGGCCCTGGTGGCCACCGGCGGGGTAGCCCTGCGTCTAACGGCGCCTGGGGCCGACCTGGCCAACGTCTTTACCCTCAGAAGCCCGGTGGACGCGGATAAGATCATCGCCGCGGCGGGCCGCGCTAAAACCGCGCTGGCCGTGGGGGCCAGTTTCATTGGCATGGAAGCCGCGGCCAGCCTCACCAAACGCGGTCTGCAGGTTACGGTGGTGGCTCCGGGCGCTGTTCCCATCCATCGCATCCTGGGGCCGGAAATCGGCCGGGCCCTGCAAAAGGTCCATGAGGCCAACGGGGTAAAATTTGTCATGGGCGCCCGGGTGGCCGGGTTTGAGGTAGCAGGACGCGTGCAAACCGTGGTTCTGGACAATGGTGAAAAAATCCCGGCGGACCTGGTGATTGCCGGGGTCGGGGTCAAACCCGCCACCGACTTCCTCCAGGGGATCAAACTAAACCTGGACGGCAGCGTGCCCGTAGATAAATACCTCCAGGCCGCCCCGGGCCTCTATGCCGCCGGAGACGTGGCCAGCTTCCCGGACTGGCGCGATGGTGCGGCCATCCGCATCGAGCACTGGCGCCTGGCCCTGCAACACGGCCGCACCGCCGCCCGCAACATGGCCGGAAAAATCACCGAGTTTGCCGGGGTGCCTTTTTTCTGGAGCGACCAGTTCGACGTCATCATCCAGTACGTGGGCTACGCCCCCAGTTGGGATGAGATCATCTTCCACGGCAAGCCGGAAGATCATGATTTCCTGGGATTTTACGTTAAAGACGGACAGCTGCGGGCCGCCGCGGCCATGAACCGCGACCGGCAGATGGGCGCCCTGGCGGAGCTGCTGCGCCTCAACCAGGCGCCCACGCCGAAGGAATTGCGCCAGGGGCCGCTGGATTTGGTTGCAGAGCTGTCAGATATCAGTAGTTAGCTATCAGCTTAAAACGGTAAACCCGCTTTTGTGATTTTACTGAAAGCTGACTGCGACAGCCGCGGTTTTGCGCCCGCCTCACCCCGGCCCCAGGTCCCAAGGGCGAGCATTACATATGTTGTTTTGAAGTATCCAATCAAAATAGGTTTTGGTGGCACAGGCTTTCTATCCTGTGCGGGATTTCTGCACAGCCTGGAAAGGCTGTGCCACCGGACAGAAAACCTTGTGGGTAATCAAGAGCCAAACGGGAGAGGCGGAAATTTAAAGTCCGGAGACTGGAGACGGAAGGTGCTCCCGTCCCCTGTCCTCCGTCCTCCGTCCTTTCCTGAAGTTGCTCCGGTCCCCGGTCTTTCCTCAGACCAACTGCCGCACCGCCTGCAACACCGCCTCGTAGTCCGGCTCTTGGGGGAGTTCCGGCACTATTTGGACGTGCTGGACCTTCCCGCCCTGATCCACCACGAACACGGCCCGGGCCAGCAGCCGCAGTTCCTTGATCAGCACCCCGTAAGCCAGTCCGAAGGCGGCGTCGCGATGGTCTGAATAGGTCTTGAGGTTCTCCACCCCGGCGGCGCCGCACCAGCGCTTCTGGGCAAAGGGCAGATCCATGCTGATGGTTAGGATCTTGATGCCGGCGCCCAGGCTGGCCGCCTCATCGTTGAAGCGCCTGGTTTCGATGTCGCAGGTCGGGGTATCCAGCGAAGGCACGGAGCAGATGACACAGACTCCCTGAAGCGATGAAAATTGGAAGTCGGACAGGTCGTTGGCCACCACGGTAAAGTCCGGGGCCGGATCGCCGGGCTTCAATTCCGGGCCGACGAGGGTCAGGGGCTTGCCTTTCATGGTGATAATACCGGGGCGTTCAAGCATTGACGGCTCCTTTAGAGGCTTAATAATTGATTTAGTTCTGAGATGTTATTAGGGCGGTTCGAGAACCGCCCCTACAATCTGAAAGAGCGAATCTAGTCATCGATAAAGCATTGGGGGTCCGGGGCCAGGAAGTCCGGGTTGCCGTGAGACTTGGCGTACTCATAGGCGATGGCCCGGCAACCCCGGCAGTCGGCCCAGCGGGCGCAGGCGCCGCACTTCCCTGAATAGCGGCTCTGATCCCGCAGGGCCTCCAGGACCGGTGAGGCGGCCCAGATCTCCCGCAGCGAGTCCTGTCCCGCCTTCCCCAAGGGCAGATGCAGCCGCCGGCAAGGGACCACAGTGCCGTCCGCCAGGATGGTGAGCCCCGCCACCCCGGCGGAGCAGCCGCCACCGGGGAAGGCTTCGGGATCAACCGCCGCCGGCGCCGGCACCCGCATCTGGGCGGCCATGGGGTCGCCGGTGACGATCTCCAGGCCGTTGACCTGTAAGGACAGCACTTCTTCATAAAGCTGTTTGACCTGGGGGGTGCTCAGCATCTGATCCAGCAAGGCCCGGCCCTGGCCCGACGGCACCAGCCGGGAGAACCCCAGGCGCGGCACCCCCAGGGACCTGGCCACTGCCACCAGGTCCCGGAAATATCCGGCATTGAGGCGGGACAGGGTGGCGTTCAGCGACACCTTGACTCCGGCGGCCATCAGGGTGCGGATGCCCTGGAGGGAGGCCGCAAAGCTGCCCGGCCCGCGGATGGCCTCATGAATCTCCCGGGGGCCTTCCAGGCTCACCTGGACCCCGTTGACTTTCAGCTCCGCCAGCCGCCGGGCCCGCTCGGCGGTGATGACGGTGCCGTTGGAGAGGACATAGATTTCAAAGCCGATGCCGGCCATCCTTGCCAAAATGTCGAAAAAATCCGGCCGCAGAAAAGGTTCGCCCCCGGTGACGTTGAAGCTGGGCTGGAACTCGATCGCATAATTCTCACGCCAGGTCTGGAGCAGCGCGGCGATTTCGTCAATGACCGCCAAGATCTGCTCCCGGGACAGCTCTTGGACCTGGCCGCCCTCCTGGTAGCAGTGCTTGCACCTCAGGTTGCACCTTTCCGTGAGATGCCATTGAATCAAAAAATCGTAGGCCCGGGATAGGGACATGGTTATTAGCTCTCAGCGATCAGCTTTCAGCTTTCAGCTAAAGAAAATATCCGGCTGGGTCCCGGCCAGAGAACAAAAAGCAGATATGGCAAGAGAGGCAGCGAGGACCGGAGATCGAAGTTGTAATCCGGTCTGCCGTCTCCCGTCTTCCGTCTAACCTGCCATATCTGCTCGGCTTAAGTTGCTGGACCAGCAACTTTACGTCTTTCATTCCTTTCATTTGTGGCATACCTTGCGGGGATCGACCTGCTTGACCTTACCCCAGAAGGCTGCCTCCTTAGCCAATGCCTCTTTGCCAAGTTTTTTCAACCCGCCTTCACCTCCTTCCGAATGGAGTTGCCTCTAAATTAAGCACCTCAGGAGGCGGCGTCAAGCATTCGGAGAGTACAGGGAAAGCCATATTCTGTTTATCGCCTCCGAACCGGAGTGCTAATCCGGCCGCTAATTTTCTTGAGTTCGAGGGAAAGTTATGGCAACATCGGTTCCTATAAATTGAACTGTGCAACAGAAAAAAGGAGGCAATCATGGGCCTGCATCTTCTTGGGGTTCACGGCAACATCAGACTTGCTTGGCTGGCGGTGCTCGGCGCCCTCCTCCTGGGGCTATCGCCGGCGCATGGCGGAATCATTTCCGAAGACTTCCACAATAATACCTATAACCAAAATAATTTTCATATCAGCACCCAAGGAACAGGGCCTTCAACCGCGGTGACCAATAACCGCCTGGAGATCACGGTGCCGGGAAATTCCTACGGCGCCAATGGCTTTGGCGCCTCTATAGTCACCAACTTCAATCTATTCGGCGATTTTGACGCCCAGGTGGATTATACCCTCCTAACCTGGCCCAGTCCGGCGGGATTTATGGTAGGGCTGCAAACGGAGTTACCTGGCAATTATACTCTGTTTCGACAGAGCTATGCCCCCGGTGGGACCGGCGAGGTTTATGAGGCATATCTGGGCGGCCCAGATCAAAAGATCGCTACTGCCGATTCTTCTGGAAAATTGAGGCTGAAAAGGACCGGGAACACCATTGCGGCGTTCTATTGGCACAATAATACCTGGACACCGATCAGCTCAAATACCGGAGCTGGCATAGCAGGGGCAACCGGTATTTTTATATTCGCCTTTGGCAACCAGTTCCAAGGCAAGACGGTGCAGGTGGCTTTTGACAATATCCGCATAGCCTATGGAAGTTACGCTCCGGGCCTTCTCCAATTATTACTGGACAATTGATAACCGAAGCCAGGCCGGAAGCCGGCCAACCTTTTTTGAATCCGCAGCCCGGAGCGCCTTCTCCCCCAACATCACCTGCTGCCGGGAGGATAAACCGTCCTGGCTGAGCTACGCCGAATCACGGAGAGGAGATATTATGTAAATTTGTAGGAAATTATGGTTATTCATTCCATTTAATGATAGAATTAGCACAGAGCGTTAAGGATGGCGCTTTAAATAGCAAAGGAGTGCGCTTAGGCCTTTTAGAAGGGTGGGCATGGAAAGTCACTCCGACTACGATTTTCAGGTAGCCTACAGGCAGCCATTCCTCCTGTCGTTTCTTTGCGTTCTCGCCCTCCTGCCGCATCTCCTCCTGCCGGCGGTCTATTATAGGCACCTGACCGCGGTATTCCTTCCTGCCTATCAGGAGAATACCAGGGCCGGCCCCCCGGCTAGCGGGACCTATCCTGAAAAATCGCCTGGGCCTTACCACGACAGGAACTTGTGTCTCACCTGCCGGGCGGCTTCAAGCTTTCAGGATTACGGATTCTTGGCCTTGCCACAGGCTCCGGAAGGCTCTGCCCCAGATGCCCCAGTTTGGCTAGCTGTCTTTATCAGCCCCACTCCTATCATCACCAACTCGGACTTTTTGGTTTCGGTACCGCGTGCCCCGCCCGTTTCCCTGTAACTCCCCAGTCAGCCAATCCATCTGATTTCTCAGGTTTCTTCCAGGAATTCCACGGTGAGATCCTGGTATTTCCCTCAAGGATAGAGGTCCAGAACCTTTTCAGACAGCCAGCCTAGGACGGGCTTAATCTATGATTAAGGCACCATCCAGGAGGCCCGTGGACGGAAGCAGAGCGGCTCTTGATCAAGGAGCCCCCTCAAGATGGGGGACCAGTCAGGAAAGCAAAGCCGAAGTGGCAGGCCTCAAGGATAAATCTGGGTACCATATAACCACCTTCAATTGATCAAAGGGTCGAAGGAAAGGTGGATCGAGGTTCCCCGAACCCTTTTTGACTATGGGAGCCAAGGTTGCCGCATAATCTCAGTTAAATAATTCAGGAGAGGAACATGAACCGTTACCGACTAGTTTCCAGAAGTACGTGGCTGGTGGTGCTGGGGATTTGCCTAACCTTGGCGATCTCTTTCGGAAACGCGGAAGCCCGCAACCCGGACCTGTCCAATTGGACCATCAACCTTTCCGGCGCACCCGGTGACGAAACCCCCGGAGAACGGTGGGACGATGCCTATCAGGAAATCGTGGTGGTGGGTTCAACGGTGCATGTGCTCTGGTGGACGGCGCGCTACTTGATCTCCGATCGCCTTTACTACCGGCGCTCCACCGATGGCGGCCAGACCTGGCAAGCCAAAATTCTCCTGTTCGATACCGCCCCCCTTTCGGGG
>JAPLJC010000238.1 GCA_026388765.1 Deltaproteobacteria bacterium | reverse complement strand
CGGCGAGGCCTCCGGCGATCACCATGCCGCCCGCCTGGTGGCGGCCATCAAGGCGAAAGAGCCCCATGCTGAGTTTTTCGGCATCGGCGGCGAGGCCATGGCCGCCCAGGGGGTGCGCCTGCTCCTCCATGCTGCGGATTTGGCGGTGATGGGCCTCTCCGAGGTGGTGAGTCGGCTGGGTGTGGTGTTGCGGGCCTTGCGGGAGGTGGGCCGGGCCCTGAAGACTGAGCGCCCCGACCTGGTTATCCTGGTGGATTTCCCGGATTTCAACTTCTGGGTCGCCCGCCTGGCCAGGTTTTACCGGGTGCCGGTGATGTATTACATCAGCCCGCAGGTGTGGGCCTGGCGCACCTACCGGGTGCGCACCATCGCCCGCCTGGTGGACCGCATGGTGGTGATCTTCCCCTTTGAGGCCGACTTTTACCGGGAACGGGGGGTGCCGGTGACCCACGTGGGCCACCCGCTGATGGAGACCCTGCCGATTCTTTCGGACCGCCGCGCCCTCCTGGCTCAATTGGGCCTGGACCCGGCGCACCTTACCGTGGCGCTGCTCCCCGGCAGCCGGTCCGGCGAAATCGAGCGTCACCTGCCGTTGATGCTGGCGGCCGCAACCCTGATCCGGCGGGCCATCCCCCAATGCCAGTTCCTGCTGCCTCTGGCCTCAACCGCCCCGGTGGAGCTGGTGGAAAAAATGGTTGCCGAAAGCTATGGAGAACAGCCGCCCCCGGCTGTTCAGGTAACATCGGGGGCGCCGGTGCTACATCTAAAAATTATCCCCGGCCAGTCTTATGAGGCTTTATCTGCGGCCCATCTGGCGGTGGTGGCCTCGGGCACGGCCACGGTGGAGGCGGCCCTGGCCGGCACCCCCACGGTCATTGTCTACCGGGTGTCGCCCCTGACCTTCCGGGTGGCGCGCAGCCTGGTCCGGGTGGACCACGTGGGCATGGCCAACCTGTTGGCCGGAGAACGGCTCTTTCCGGAACTCATCCAGGACGACTTCACCCCGGCGCGCCTGGCAAAGGAAGTGCTGGGCCTGATCGGCGACCGGGAACGCCTGGCCGCCATCCGCCGGGGGCTGGCCCGTGTCATCACCCGCCTTAAGGGTCCCGGCGCCTCGACCCGGGCGGCCCAAGTGGCCCTGGAACTGGCGGCGGCGGGGAAACGGTAGAAAAAATTATTGCCCTTGCCTGAGTTTAGAGGGAATCTTATCTTAATATCGATAAGGAAATTCCGCCTACATATTAAGTGTCGCAAGAACCTTTAAACCAATGAGGTTCACTTGAGCGGGGCCGCTTCCTTTTTTTCGTAGGGGCGGGGTTTCCCCGCCCAATAAAACCAGGATGTTCAACCAAGGGCGGGGAGACCCCGCCCCTACAAGGGCTTTTCAGTGAACATCCTTGCTTCTCAGTCACAAGGCCGATACCGAAAACAGAAAACAGAAAACCGAAAACCGAAAACAGCTTTTTAGGAGGCGGCGATGACGATGATCAAAAAAATCCAATCCCTGTTGGGCCCCGAGGCCGACGAATTACTGAAACATAAATGCCAGGGCTTCCCCAAGGAGAGCCTGCACTTGCCGGGGCCGGATTTCATCGACCGGGTCTTGGTGGGGAGCGACCGCTCGCCCGGGGTGCTGCGGTCCCTGGCGGCATTGTTCGGCCACGGCCGCCTGGCCGGCACCGGCTACCTCTCCATCCTGCCGGTGGACCAGGGGGTGGAGCATTCCGCCGCGGCCTCCTTCGCCCCCAACCCCATTTATTTCGATCCGGAAAATATCGTCAAGCTGGCTATTGAAGGGGGCTGCAACGCCGTGGCCTCCACCCTCGGGGTGTTGGGCGCGGTGGCCCGGAAATACGCCCACAAGATCCCCTTCATCGTCAAGCTCAACCACAACGAGATGCTCAGCTACCCCAATTTTTATGACCAGACCCTGTTCGCCAGTGTGGAGCAGGCCTTTGATCTGGGCGCGGTGGCGGTGGGCGCGACCATCTATTACGGCTCCGTGGAGTCCCGGCGCCAGATCCAGGAGGTCAGCGAGGCCTTCAAAATGGCCCACGAGTTGGGCCTGGCCTGCATCCTCTGGTGCTATCTGCGCAACCCCGCCTTCAAGACCGAGCAGGGCGATATGCACGCCTCCGCCGACCTCACCGGCCAGGCCAATTACCTGGGGGTGACCATCGAGGCGGACATCATCAAGCAGAAACTGCCGGAATGTAATGGCGGCTACAAGGCCATCCCGAAATTCGGCAAGACCAATGAACTGGTCTATACCAAGCTGGCGGGCAGCCATCCCATCGACATGTGCCGCTACCAGGTGGCCAACTGCTTCATGGGGCGGGCCGGCCTGATTAATTCCGGCGGCGGTTCCGGGAAGAACGACCTGGCCCAGGCGGTGCGCACCGCGGTGATCAACAAGCGGGCCGGGGGCACGGGGCTGATCTCCGGGCGCAAGACCTTCCAGCGCCCCATGAAGGAAGGGGTGGAGCTCTTCAACGCCATCCAGGACGTCTTCCTCAGCAAAGAGGTGACGGTGGCCTGAGGCTTTAACGGTGTAGGGGCGGGTTTTAAACCCGCCCCTACATGATTTTGAGATACCCGAATCCAAGCGGCCGTCCCTGGCCCCGGACCCTAATTTATCTGAGGCTGAAGTCGCCCCTGCCTCAACGCTTGCACACCGTGCCGTCTCCCCCATTTGCCACCCAAATGTTGGCCCCGTCAAAGGCAATTCCATATGGATTATAGCCCACAGGATAAGTCCCCAGGACCGTCCCGTCGCTGGTGCGTAACTTGATGACGTTTGGGCTGCCGTTATTTACCACCCAGACGTTGGCCCCGTCAAAGGCTATGCCTGACGGGCCACTGTAACCTGGCGAGCCGCCAACCCCGTAAGTTCCCAGGACCCTCCCGTCGCTGGGCCGCAACTTGCTGACGGTAAAGGTGCCAGAGCTGGGCACACTTGTCACCCAGAGATTGGTCCCGTCAAAGGCTAGGGCATACGGGGAAAGGCCAACTGGATAGGTTCCCAGGACCACCCCGTCGCTGGCCCGTAACTTGGTGACGGTTGCGTCGCCGTTATTTGCCACCCAGATGTTGGCCCCGTCACAGGCAATTCCATATGGAGAACTGCCAACAGAATAAATTCCTAGGATCGTCCCGTCGCTGGCCAGTAACTTGGTGACGCTTCCGTTGCCGTTATTTGCCACCCAGATGTTGGCCCCGTCAAAGACTATGCCTATCGGGCCAGGATTGCTTTCTGACCCTAACCCGAAATACCCTATGACCGTCCCGTCGCTGGCCAGTAACTTGGTGACGCTTCCGTCGCCGTTATTTGCCACCCAGATGTTGGCCCCGTCACAGGCCAGGCCCACAGGCCCTATGCCCACAGCGAAGGTTTGGCCGTTCTGGGAGCAATCATACCAGCGCAGGGTGGCAATTTGCAGGGGATTCAGGCTGCTCCCCGCCGGGCCCTGCGGCCCGGTGGCTCCGGTAGCTCCGGTAGCTCCGGTCGCCCCGGTAGCTCCGGTGTCCCCTTTAGGTCCCTGGGGTCCTATGGGTCCTATGGCCCCGGGATAGCCTATCAGCCCCTGTGCCCCTTCGGGTCCTATGGGTCCTATGGGTCCTATGGCCCCGGTCGCTCCGGTATCGCCTTTAAGTCCCTGGGGTCCTGCGGGTCCAATGGGTCCTATCGGTCCGGTGAGGCCGGTATCGCCTTTAAGTCCTTGTGGTCCTATGGCCCCGGTGGCCCCGGTTAGGCCTTGCAGTCCCTGGGGTCCGGTAAGCCCGGTAGCCCCGGTCAACCCTGTATCCCCTTTAGCTCCCTGGAGGCCGGTGGCCCCGGTGGCCCCGGTGGCCCCGGTCGCGCCAGTGTCGCCTTTAAGTCCCTGGGGTCCCGTCAGTCCTATCGGCCCGGTAGCCCCGGTCAACCCTGTATCCCCTTTAGGTCCCTGGAGGCCGGTCGATCCTATCGCTCCGGTATCACCTTTAAGTCCCTGGGGACCGATGGCCCCGGTCGCTCCGGTAGCCCCGATCACGCCTTGCGCCCCCGTATCACCCTTTTTGGCTAGCAGAGTCCAATAGTTGGAGAAGGCTTCGGGTGTATTGTTCTGATTTTGGCCGAGACTGAACCAGCTCGAGCCGTTATAGAAGACTATATCTTTGGCGTTGTAAGTTGTGGTGGCAGCCCAATTACCTCTAAAGGTCCCCGAACTTGCCGCGATCACGTAGAAATCGTCATCAGCCCAAGCCCGGTCCACCGTCCCCAATACCGCGGCGCTACACAAAGCGACAGCCAAAAGTGCAACCACCCAGTTCCCTTTTCTCATGGCGCTGTCTCCTTCCTTAGAGGAAATTGGATAACATTCGAGCCGGGATGATCGGCGGCCTCGCTTTGGTAAAAAACGGTGCGGCGGAATTCTTGCTATCGTCACCCTCCGAACGTGTCTTTTTTCTAGTCTATATATCCACAGGTGCATAAAATAGCACAAACTTTTCAAAAAGTAAATTTGAGAATGAACAAGAGAACATTCCAGGATTATTGAAGAGGTGCTTTGGGAAAACGCCCCTGGGTTGGGGCGGGAGGCGAAGCTGAGGCCGAATGTCTTCACATGGTTATTTTTACAGGTGCAGGCTTTAGCGTGAAAGTCCAGCCGTAGGAGCAGCTGGCGAGCCGCCCGGACAGCAAACCGGCTGTATTTGGCGGCGCTCGGCAGGGCGCCGTTTTTTATGGGTTTCCCCGGGCGATAAGATATAGTAAAATTGTAAAACAAATTCGCCACTTCAGGATATTTGCCATGTTTACCGGCTTAGTGGAAGGGATCGGGGAGATCACCGGCCTCACCCCCATGGCGGAAGGATTAAGGATCGCGGTCAAGACCTCGTTTCCGGCCTCCGAGCTGACCCTGGGCGAGTCGGTGGCGGTGGCCGGGGCCTGTTTGACGGTGGTGGCCATAAACCCGCCGGCGGCCAGCTTCGAGGTGTCCCCGGAGACCCTGGCCCGCACCACTTTCCCCTTGAAAAAGGTGGGGGACCGGGTAAACTTAGAGAGATCCTTGCGACTTGGCGACCGCCTGGGCGGGCACCTGGTCACCGGCCACGTGGACGCCGCCGGTGTGGTGCGCCAACGCCGGGAGGGCCAGGCCTTTTTTCAACTGCAGATAGAGCTGCCCGAGTCCCTCGGGCGCTTGGTCATTGAGAAGGGCTCCATCGCCGTGGACGGAGTCTCCCTGACGGTGAATGCGGTTCAGGGCAAAGCCTTCACGGTAAATATCATTCCCTTCACCGCCGGGGAAACCACCCTGGCCTCCTTGAAGGTGGGAGACCGGGTCAACCTGGAAACGGATATTATCGGCAAATACGTGGCCCGGTTGCTGGGCCGGGAGGCGGCGACAGGGGAGGGGGTCAGCCTGGAATTGCTGGCCCGGCATGGGTTTTTGTAAGTGAGCAGTAAGCAGTGAGCAGGTAAAAAAGAAAACCACCCAGGCAAGACGTCGGTGCCAATGGAAATAATTGAAAACAGAAAACAGGGATTTAACCATGTCGATAGCATCCATTGAAGAAGCAATCGCAGATATCCGCCAGGGCAAGATGATCATCCTGGTGGACGATGAAGACCGGGAAAACGAAGGCGACCTGACCATGGCCGCGGAACTGGTGACCCCGGAGGCCATCAATTTCATGGCCCGCTTCGGGCGGGGCCTCGTTTGCCTGGCCCTGGACCCGCCGCTGGTGGAGCGCTTGCAATTACCCCAGATGGTGCGGGACAACCAGTCGGGTTTTAAGACCGCGTTTTGCGTCTCCGTCGAGGCCCGGCGGGGCGTGACCACCGGCATTTCCGCCGGGGACCGGGCCACCACTATTCTCACCGCGGTGGCAGAGCACACCCGGCCGGAGGATTTGGTGAGCCCCGGCCACGTCTTCCCCATCCGGGCCCGCAAGGGCGGGGTGTTGGTGCGCACCGGCCAGACCGAGGGCTCCACGGACCTGACTCGCTTGGCGGGTCTGAAGGGCGCCGCGGTCATCTGCGAGGTCATGAAGGACGACGGCACCATGGCCCGGATGCCGGATTTGGAGAAGTTCGCCACCGAGCACAATCTGAAGATCGCCACCATTGCCGACCTGGTGGAACACCGGCTGCGCCATGAGTCCTTCGTACACCGCCGGGCCACCACCAAACTGCCCACTTATTATGGGGAATTTACCGCGGTGGCCTATGACAACGACGTCGACGATAACCAGCACGTCGCCCTGGTGAAGGGGGAGATTGACCCCGTCGAGCCGGTGCTGGTGCGGGTCCATTCCGAATGCGTCACCGGCGATGTCTTTCACTCCCTGCGCTGCGACTGCGGCGATCAGTTGGAAGCTGCCATGCAGAAGGTGGAATGTGAAGGCAAGGGGATCATCCTCTACATGCACCAGGAAGGCCGGGGCATCGGCCTGGTCAACAAGCTGCGGGCTTATGAACTCCAGGATCACGGGGCCGATACGGTGGAAGCCAACGAAGCCCTCGGTTTCAAGGCCGATCTGCGGGATTACGGCATCGGCGCCCAGATCCTGCGGGATCTCGGGGTGCGCAAGATGCGGCTGATGACCAACAACCCTAAAAAGATCATCGGCCTGGAAGGCTACGGCCTGACGATGGTGGAGCGGGTAGCCCTGGAGATTCCCCCCAACCGGGTGAATCGCAATTATCTCAAGACCAAGTGCCAGAAGATGGGGCATCTGCTGAAGTTAGTGGAGAGCTAAGCCTCCTTTTAATCGAAACTCGAAACGCGAAACTCAAAACTGCAGAGGGGGAAGGATGCGTACGGTAGAAGGCAAGCTCAGCGGTGCAGGCCTGAAATTCGCCGTGGTGGTCAGCCGTTTCAATTCCTTTATTACCGAGCGCCTGTTGGAAGGCGCCCTGGATTGCCTGCGGCGCCAGGGGGTGGCCGACGATGACCTGATGGTGGTGCGGGTGCCCGGGGCCTGGGAAATCCCGGTGGCGGCCCAACGCCTGGCCCAAGCCAAGGCCCATGACGCCGTGGTCTGCCTGGGCGCGGTGATTCGAGGCTCCACCCCCCATTTCGATTATGTCGCCGCGGAAGTGAGCAAGGGTATCGCCCAGATAACCCTGGATACCGGGGTGCCCATCTCCTTTGGCATCCTGACCACCGACACCCTGGAGCAGGCCATCGAGCGGGCCGGCAGCAAGGCCGGCAACAAAGGCTTTGCCGCCGCGGAAGCCGCCATCGAGATGGTCAACCTCCTGAAAGAGTTGGGGGCCTGATTTTTGGCGGCTTATTCCCGCAGTCAGTGCCGGGAATGGGCGCTGCAATTTCTTTATCAGGCCGAATTTGTTGGGAGCCGCGACCGGGAGGATCTGGACCGCTTTTGGGGCCATTTCCACCCGGAGGGAGGGGCGCCAGCTTATCTCAGGGAATTGGTGGCCGGCGTGGCCTCCCATCAGGAAGAGTTGGATGCCCTCATTGTCCGTTTTTCCGAACATTGGCGCCTGGAGCGCATGACCGTGTTGGATCGCAACCTCCTGCGCCTGGCCGCCTACGAACTCCTATACCAGGCCAAAGTCCCCCCCAAGGTGGTGATCAACGAGGCGGTGGAGCTAGCCAAGCGTTACGGCAGCGAGGACTCCGGGGCCTTTATCAACGGCATCCTGGATCAGATCTGGGCGGCCCATGAAAAAGTGAGCAGTGAGCAGTAAGCAGTGAGCAGACGTCAATCATGGGCCTTGGCCCATCCATAAATCATGAAAAGTTCCCCTTACTCCTTGCCCCTACCTTTGAACTTTGAACTTTTCCGGACTGGGATTTCTGGGCTCAAGTTGCCTTTAACTGATCCCTGATTCCTAACCCCTGGCCCCTACTTTTTAGGCTTGCATCTTTTGGAAAAAGAATTATTGATATATCGAATAAATTTTGCCATCCTGAACCTAAGAAGCTGAACCGGTCTGACCAGCACTGCGAAGGAGGTAGATGGAAATGTCCCGGAGAATTTTGACGTTAGCGCTAGTGGCGATTTTTACTCTGTCCCTGGCAGGCTGCCAAACCGAAAGTGGCTACTATGACCCGGGCCGTTCCGCCGGCGCCGGCGCCTTGGGAGGCGCGGCCACCGGCGCCGCCCTCGGGGCCATCATTGGCGCGGCCACCGGCTCTCCGGCCACCGGCGCCTGGATCGGCGCGGCCTCCGGCGCTCTCGTGGGCGGGGTGGGCGGCTATCTTTATGCCGAGCACCGCAACAGCCAGATCAGCTCACAGCAGGCCGCGGCTTACAGCCCGTCCCAGGGCAACCTCGTGTCCGTCGACACGGCGGATGCCAGCCCCCCGGTGGTGCGTCCGGGGCAGCAAGTCAACCTGGGGATGACTTACACCATCCTGACTCCGTCTGATATGCCGGTTTCGGTCACCCTGGTGCGGGAGGTTCGCCTTAACGGGCAAGTGATAGGGCAGCCCTATCAGACCACGGTGAGCAATACCAACGGCACCTTCAACGATTTCGTGGCCTACTCCATTCCCAGTAATGCCCCCTATGGCAATTATAGCGTCACCAGCCGGGTGGTCAGCAGTTACGGCAGCAGCTCGCGGGAGGCTTATTTCTCCATTCAGTAAAATTTTGCTGAGCAGGAGGGAAAGGGTGACAGTAGTAGCCCTTTCCCCATTCTTCCCAAGAAAGGCTAACTGGCCTAATTGTAGAAATCTTTTCAAAACCGGTTTCCGGCGTCATCTTGAATCAGCCGAGGGAGTTTAAGTTGGGAAAGATTCACCCCCCTTTTCAAAAGGGGGGCAGGGGGGATTAATAAGCGCTTGATAATCCCCCTAAATCCCCCTTTAGAAAAGGGGGACTTAAAACCGCCGTTCTCAACCTTTCCCTTGAGAACTTAGTTACCGCCTCAGAGAGGTTTTGAAATAGGTTTTAATAAGATTGCGTAGGTCCTGCCCTCCTGCGGGCACGCGCCCGGTTGACAGCCCCAGATCTTTCTGATAAATATTTAAATTTACGCTCCTTGCTCTGGGCCAAAGGTGCCAGGGCCATAAGACCATAAGGAGGAAGAATGCGACGTTACGAGTCTGTCTGGGTGGTGAACGGCGACCTCGCCGACGAAGAGGTCAAGGCCACCATCGACAAGTTTAGCCGGATCCTCACCGCCAATGAAGGCACCCTGGTGGGGCTGGAAGAATGGGGCCGCAAAAAGCTGGCCTTCAAGATCAAAGGCTCCGCCCGGGGCTACTATGTCCTGGTGGATTATGCCGGGACCCCGGCCACCGTCAAAGAGTTGGAGCGGAACTACCGCATCGACGACCGCATCATTCGCTATCTCACCAGCAAGAAATCTGACAAAGTGAACCTGGAGGCCCTGCAGGCGGAGATCGCCGCCAAGGCCAAAGCTGCCGCAGCCGCGGCCACCCCGGAAGTTACCGCCGGGGCGCCGGTGGCCGCGGAGCCGGTGGTGGCGGTGGAGGAAACCGCCGCGGCCGCTCCCGCTGAGGAAGCAGCCTCCCAGGGCAAGGAGGAGTAGCCATGCCGGTAATGCCTCGCCGCAAACGGAAACAGTTCTATGTCCGGCGCAAGGTCTGCCGCTTCTGTGTGGACGCCAACTTGCCCATCGACTATAAAGACTTTAACACCTTGAGGCAGTTTGTCACGGAGCGGGGGAAGATCATCCCGCGGCGAATTTCGGGAAATTGCGCCCGCCATCAGCGGCGGGTCACCCGGGCCATCAAGCAAGCCCGGTTGCTGGCTCTGATCCCGTACGTCCCTCTGGCGCCGCCCACTTGATAGCTGGAGTTAACCGTTGTCACCAGGACGCGGCCTCTTAATCTGGTCTTTCTTTTTAAGCGGCCTGCTGTTGATTTTTATCGGGGCGCAATTAAGTCCCGTTGGGTACCTGCTGGCAGGAATTCTGGTCCCCCTGCCGGTGCTGCTGACGGGCGAGCGCCTGGGAGACCGGGCCGCCCTGGTGCTGTCCCTGGCCGGAGTCGCTTTTATCCTGGCTCTCAAGCCCGGGCTGGAGACCCTCTGGCAGAATTCTGGGTTCTTGAGCCTGCTCCTGATGGGTCTCCTGCTGAGCGTCATGCAGCACCGGGGCCTGTCCGCCCCCAGGGCCATCCTCTTCACGGTGCTCACCTTGACCGGCCTGGCCTTGTTAGTCTTATTGGGACAGGCCTTCTATCAAGGCATCAGCCCCCTGGCCCTCATGGCCCAGCGGGGTACGGAAATCATGGAGACGGTCCACCAGGTTCTGGGGGAAGGCGCCGCCGCCGGGGCGCCCTTGATCCCCGGGGTCTCACCGGCTGAGGCGGAAGCCACCCTGCAGCGCTTGCTGCCGGGCCTGGTGGTCACCAACACGGGGCTGGTGGCCTGGCTCAATGTGGTCCTGGCCCGGCAACTGGAATATTGGCGCACCGGCCAGATGCCGGTCCCGCCCCTTTATCAGTGGGCCTTACCCGAATGGCTCATCTTCGGGGTGCTGGGCGCCGGGTTTATGCTGTTTATCCCGGTGAAGCTATTGCGCTTCATCAGCCTCAACGTGTTGTTGATCCTGGTGGTCCTCTATTTCTGCCAGGGTTTGGCGGTGGTAGCCGCCTGGTTCAACCGTCTCAGGTTGCCCAGACTTTTGCGGGCCATCAGCTACCCGATAATGTTTTTGAATCCGCTCTTTTTCTTGATCATCACCCTGGGGGTGCTGGATCTGTGGCTGGATTTTCGCCGGCTGCACCGGAAACCCGGGGACGCCGGAGGAGGAATCGAGAGTTGAAGATTATTCTGACGAAAGATATTGCGGCCCTGGGGAACCTGGGCACCGTGGTGGACGTGGCCAAAGGCTATGCCAGAAATTATCTGATTCCGCAGGGCCTGGCCATGCAAGCCACCAAGGGCAACCTGGCCCAGGTGGAGCAGGTAAAAGCGAAGTATGCCGTGGTCCGGGGCAAGGAGCAGGAAGCGGCCCTGGCCAAGGTCGCCACCCTGGAAGGGGTGAGCGTCACCATCGCCCAGCGGGTGGGTGAGGGCGAGCGCCTCTACGGCTCGGTGACCGCGGCCATGATCACTGAGGCCCTGGCGGCCAAGGGCTTCGACCTCGACCGCAAACAACTGGAGCTGGAGGAGCCCATCAAGAAACTGGGCACATACGAAGTCGCGGTGCGCCTGGCCCCGGAAGTCAAGGCCACCATCAGCGTGGCCGTGGTGGCCGAGAGCGCCTAAGTATTACCCAAATTAGCCTGGGGATGGGTCAATCCCGGCCTTCTTCCCGAATCCAAGCCGCCGCTCGCCACGGAGCCTGGTTCCCATCGCGGCCAGGCTTAAAATTACTTTACCCACCATCTCTGATTAAAAAAAAAGAGGCCGGGTATCTTGCCCGGCCTCTTTTTTTTGTGGTTGCCAGCCGGGCCCACGCTCAGTCGAGGAGGAGGAGGTCGCGGTAAGGCGTCGGCAGGCCCGTGCAGTCGCAGATGGTCAGAATGAGGTTGTCGGCGTAGCCGTTGATAGTGGTAGAGATGTTACAATTGTCATCATAGGCGAAGCCGTAAATATTCACTTTATCGTAGCAAAGCTGATGAAGGAGTTTGGCGTAAACGTTAGTGGCGAACTGCGCCGCAGTCAGGCCGTTTTGGCCGTAGAACACATTATTATTATATCCGGCGAGATAGGCCTGCCAGGGAAATTGGGTTTGACCGTTGGGATAGGGAGCCAGGTGCATGACCGTGCGGTTCAAGGCCGAGCCCACATTGTTCTTGAGGTCTTTGTCGCGGCCGGTCCAGCCCGCTGGTTCAGGGGACGGGGGCGTTCCTGCACCTAAGGTGCCATTGCATAAAAAGACATCCTTAGTGGGTGGGTGATTGATGACGTGGGTCTCGGTGGCGGAATTTACCGTGCCGGTAAGGGTCAATTTATCACTGCTCACGGAGCCGGACCAGTTAATTAGGCTATGGTCGGTGTTTTGGTCGTAATAAAAAGAGAGAGTTTTGGCCGGGGTGCTGCCATCCCAATAACCCCAGCAATAATTTATATAGTTGTCAAGGTACGTGGCTGAAAATACGCTATTTTCAATGCCGTGCCCGGGAGCGATAATCATCGTCGGAGTCACCAGACTCTTGAGTACCGGGTCTCTTGAGAAGGCGCCGCGCACCGTCAGCAACGGCATGGCCAGGCCCTTAGGACCTCCAATTCTTGTGGTGCCATTTCTCAATTCATACAATAAAGGCATGCCGACGGCATCGACATTGGTAGTGTCCGCCCAGACCTGCAGGTCGGTATCTAGGGCAGGCTCAAAAAAGTCGTACACGGTTTTAAGTACAGTATTTACGTCCTGGGCGGTGGGGCTATAAGTTGGTTGTGAGATGGTTTTGCCATCAGTTACGTGAAGATAGACTGGGTTCAGGAACGATATATAGAGGCGCCCCGAGAAGAAACCGGCTGTAGCATCGGTCACCGTAGGCAGGTTGAAAAACCGGTTGCCACTAATCGGGTCCCGGGCCAGTTTGTCCAGGGTGGTGGAGTAATTGGCATAAGTTGTAGGGTCGGGGACGGGAACGTGTGTGCTAAAATCTGTCGTATTATCACTGGCGCTCATCGCGGGAAAATTGCCAGTTGGCCAATCAAGGCGATGAAAAGTGCCTACGGCAGGGGTACCTATCTCGGAGTTGAGTTTGCCGTAAAAAACCAGGTAGACCTGGTTATCCGGATAGCCGGAATTGTTAATGATGGTCTGCTTGATAGTGGTGGTCGCCAGGGCCGGAGCGGCGAGCACCAAACCGCCCAAAATTGCCAAAGTCAGCCAAAAATTTATCCGTCGCATAACATCCTCCAAAAGTCAGGTGCAGGCGTGAACTCAGGAATTTGGTAATGCCGTTATCAGTTGCAGACATTAAGGATATTCCATAGATACAGGGTAAGATATTGTAAGCAATTTACAGAGATTGAACAAAGAAATTAATCGGTACTTTCACAATTATTCTTAAATATTAAAAATTGAGCCCAGAGGCAGCCACCATTATTTTCTCACCTGGCCCCGAATGCCCTTACCCTCATTTGCAATTCCGGTTGATTTTCGGTATGATGCTTTCCGGACATAGCCCCCAGCGCAAGGGGCGACAACCTAGGTTGGCCAGGCAATTATCTTTTCAGATCAAGCAGTTAAACTAGCCCACCCTTTAAGACATTCACCATCCTTGGAGAGCTGACATGCCTAGAAGCACCCGGCGCATGGCCCCGGCCCCGGCGGACTCCGGCGGCCCCGGCGGCTATACCCCCCCGGCCAATCCCGAAGCCGAGCAGTCGGTCCTGGGGGCCATCCTGGTGCGCCCGGAGGTCCTGGACCGGGTGGCCGACGTCATTGAGCCCGCCGACTTCTATCGGGAGGCCCACGGCCGCATCTTCCAGGCCATGCTGGACCTCTACGGCCGGGGCGAGCCGGTGGACCTGGTGACTGTCACCGCCCTCCTCAAGGAGCGGGGCCAATTGGAAGGCGTGGGCGGCCCGGTATTCCTGGCGGCCCTGAGCGAGCAGGTGGGCTTTGCCACCAACGCCGATTATTACGCCGCCCTGGTGCAGGACAAGTCGGTGCTGCGGCGCCTGCTGGATACCACCCAGGAGATTGCCAGCGCCTGTTTCGCCCCGGTGGAAAATGTCGCCGAGTTCCTGGACAGCGCGGAACAGAAGGTCTTCGAGGTGGCCGAGTCCAAGGTGCGCCCCGGCTTTAAGCCTTTGTCGTCCCTGGTGGAAACGGAGATCGCCAACCTGGAGGCCATCTGGCACCGGGAAGCCGGCCGCATTACCGGGGTGCCCAGCGGCTTCAAAGACCTGGACAACCTCACCGCGGGCTTCCAGAACAGCGACCTGATCATCATCGCCGCCCGCCCCAGCATGGGTAAAACCGCCCTGGCCCTGAATATCGCCTATAACGCCGCCTACAAGCCCCAGGTGCCGGTGGCCTTTTTCTCCCTGGAGATGTCCAAGGAACAGATAGTGCGGCGGCTCCTCTCCAGTACCGGTGAGGTGGACGCCTCCAACCTGCGCCGGGCGTTTTTGAGCACCATGGAATGGGCCAACCTGCAGACCGCCGCCGGTTATCTGCTGGATTGCCCCATCTATATCGACGACACTCCCGCGGCCACGGTTCTGGACATCCGGGCCAAGGCCCGGCGACTCAAGGCGGATAACAAACTGGGGCTGGTGGTCATCGACTACCTGCAGCTCATGCGGGGCCGGGCCGACGTCCACAGCCGGGAGCAGGAGATCTCGGAGATTTCCCGCTCTCTGAAGGCCCTGGCCAAGGAGTTGAGCGTCCCGGTCATCGCCCTGTCCCAGCTCAACCGCCGGGTGGAGGAGCGTCCCAACAAACGCCCGCAACTGGCGGATTTACGCGAATCCGGGGCCATCGAGCAAGACGCCGACGTCATCATTTTCATCTACCGGGACGAGGTCTACCGGGAGGACTCTCCGGACAAGGGGACGGCCGAGATCATCGTGGGCAAACAGAGAAACGGCCCCACCGGCAAGGTGAAGCTGGTCTTCCGGGATAAATACACCGCCTTTGCCCCCTATGAGCGGGAAGAGGCTGCGGGAAATTATTGAGATAAATCGCCCAGATCATGCCTGCACGTCCCGCCAGCCCCTCTAAGCCACCGTCCCGGCGGGGCTTAATCCTGCTCACCGCCTGTCTGGGGGCCTTCATGGCCACCCTGGACACCAGTATCGTCAATATCGCCCTGCCCCAAATCGCCCGGGAATTTCACAGCACCCTGTCGCAGATCTCCTGGGTCATGGTGATCTACCTGTTGGTCAACCTCTCCCTGCTGCTCACCAGCGGCCGCCTGGGAGACCTGCTGGCGCCGGGCCGACTCTACCTGTTGGGGCTGCTCAGCTTCACCGGAGCCTCCGTCCTGTGCGGCCTGAGCCCCGGGCTGCCGGAACTGGTGGCGGCCCGGGCCCTCCAGGGGGTGGGGGCCTCCCTGATGCTGGGACTGGCGCCCAAACTCATCGCCCTCAGCTACGGCGAGGGTGAGCGCGGCCTGGCCCTGGGCCTGTTTTCCACCGCCTTCGCCACCGGGATCAGCGTCGGCGCTCCCCTGGGGGGGCTCATCACCTCTTACCTGGGCTGGCCGTACATCTTTTTCATCAATATTCCCATCTGCCTCCTGGTCCTGCTGGTGGGCGGGCGTTCCTTGTGGGATCTTAAGGCGCAAATGGCTTGGGCCTGGCGGGCCTTTGACCTGTGGGGCTCCCTGGTCTTAACCTTGGCCTTGGGCTCGCTGCTCCTGGGCTTGACCCGGGTCCGGGAAGCGGGCTGGGGAGATGGCCTGACGGCGGGGGCCCTGGCCCTCGGGGCCGGGCTGGTTTTGGTGCTGATCTTCCTGGAACGCCGCCAGCCCGCCCCCTTGATCCACGGCGAGCTCTGGCGCCGCTGGCCCTTTGTGGTGGGCTCAACCGCGGTGGTCCTCTGCTTTGCCGCAGTGATGGGGACCTTCTTCCTGCTGCCGTTCTTTCTGGAGCAGGTCTACCGCTACTCGCCGGATCAAACCGGGCTGCTGCTCAGTGCCTTGAGCCTCACCAACGCCGCGGTGGCCGGAGTGGGCGGCTACCTGGCGGACCGCTGGGGCAATATGCTGGTGCTGCGCAGCGGCTGCGTCCTCATCCTGGCCGGCCTGGTCTCGCTGTTGTTCACCGGGGTAGGTGACACCACGCTCGGGCTGGCGGCTCGGTTCATCCTCCTGGGTCTGGGCTTCGGGCTCTTTCAGGCCCCCAATCTCAGTGAGGTGCTCCGGGGAGTGAAACCGTCTCAGTTGGGCCTGGCGGCCAGCACCAATGCGGTGTTAAAGAATCTGGGAGCGCTGACCGGGATTACCCTGATGGTGACGGTCTTTGCCTGGCTGGACCTGCACCGGGTGCGACTGGGGCTGGAGGCCGGCCCGGGGCTGGACGCCTATCATTGGGCCTTCGCCGCCGCGGTCCTGGTGGCGGGTTTGAACCTGATCGCCAACCTGCTGCCGCGAAACATTACCAAGATCCCACGCCAAGACGCCAAGAGCCCTAAGCAGAAAAGATAAACAGCCAGCCCCCGCGGTGAGGCCCCCGGTAATAGGGCACCGGCCTCCCAAGCATCTATCAAGGCTAATCGTTTCCCAAGTTTTATGGGGTGACGATGTTGAACCAGGGATCGAAGTTATCCATCAGGGACAGCAGCTCTCCCAGCTTCTCCTTCTGTCCTTCGAGCTTAATGTCACCGGAGGCCATCTTGGCCTCGAGCTTCGGCTTGCCGCCCAGGATGACCTCGTCGAACGCCCCCCGGCTCAGGGTCACGGTGGCGTCCGCTTGTGGCGCCTGCTTGTTGGCCGTGTGGTTCAGGGCGCCGTTTTCCAGGGCCAGGACATATTGCTCCTTGGTATCCGTGAAATTCCAGTTGATGGTCATGGCCTTGCCCTCAGCCTTGGGGCCGTTGAGCCGGACACCCAGGTAATCGAAGAACAGGTCGGCGGGCATGGCCCGGATGGTGTCCGGGGACGCCGTCGTTCCGGTCATCGTCTTGTCCACCCCGGCGCGCAGCTCCTGCGCTCCACTCAAATAGAAATTGCGCCAGGGGCCCGATTCGGCCTGGTAGCCCAACTGCTCCAGGGCCTTGGCCTGGAGGTTCCGGGCCTTGGCATTCTTGGGGTCGGCAAAGACCACGTGGTTCACGACCTCGGCCACCCAGCGATACTCGCCTTTGTCATAATACTTGCGGGCCTTGGCCAGGACCGAGTCCGCGCCGCCCATGAATTCCACGTAACGCTTGCTGGCCTCCACCGGCGGCAGCGGGTGCAGGTTGGCGGGGTTGCCGTCAAACCAGCCCAGGTACTTGACGTACACTGCCTTGACGTTATGGTTTACCGTGCCGTAATAGCCCCGGCAATACCACTCCTTCGCTAGGCCCTCGGGCAGCCGGATCATCTCGGCGATCTCCGTCATGGTGTAGCCCTGGTTGGCCAGGTGCAGGGTCTGATCGTGGAGGTAGCGGTACATGTCCCGCTGCTTCTTGAGGCGGTCAACGATCCGCTCCCGGCCCGCAATCGGCCAATGGTGGACGTTCAGCATGACCTCAGCCTCATTCCCCCAGCGCTCCAGGGTCTCATTGAGGTTCTTGGACCAGGCCAGGGCGTCGCGAATCTTGGCGCCCCTAAGGGTATAGACATTGTGCAGGTTGTGGCAGCAGTTTTCCGCCGGGCAAAGCAGCTTGAGCTGCGGCAGGTAAAAATGCATCTCCGCCGGGGCCTCGGTGTCCGGGGCCAGTTGGAAGACGAACGAGATGCCGTCGATGGTCATTTCCTGGCCTGTTTTGGTGACGACGTCCGTGGGCGGGATCAAGGTGATGGCGCCGGTGGACACGGCGAGGCCCAGGCCCATGGTGACCTTCCCCTGGGGCCCCGGCGGCAAGTAGACGCCGTACATGTAGCCGGCCCGGCGGCTCATGGCGGTGCCGGCCATGACGTTTTCATCCAGGGCGGCCTTGAGAAAGCCCTCGGGGGCGATGATCTTGACCTTGCCGGCCTTGACGTCGTCCTCAGAGACCACGCCCTTGACGCCGCCGTAATGATCCACGTGGCTGTGGGTATAGATCACCGCTATTACCGGCTTCCGGGGCCGGTGCTGGTAGTAGAGGTTAAGGGCGGCCCGGGCGGTTTCCGCCGAGACGAGGGGGTCCACCACAATGAGGCCGGTATCGCCTTCGATGAAATTTATATTGGAGGCATCGGCGCCCCGGACCTGATAGACGCGGTCGGTGACCTGAAAGAGGCCGGCGTAGGTCAGGAGCTGGGACTGGCGCCAGAGGCTGGGGTTGACGGTCTCGGGGGCGGCGGCGCCTTCCTTGATGAACGAGAAGCCGCTTAAATCCCAGACGGGTTTGCCTTCCTTATCACGAATAATCCCGCTCTCCGGCAGTGGGGCGATGAAGCCTCGCTTAGCGTCCTCAAAATCCTGTTTATCGGCGAAGGGTAGTTGCTGCAAAAGGGCGGCATTCTGTTTTTTCGTCGGTCCGCTGGCTTCACCGGTCGGCTGGGCCCCGGCCACCATGGCCAGACCCAGCACCAAGCCGAAAACACCAATCGTCAGAATAAGGTTAATCTTGAACATTCGCAGGCCTCCTCTCGGGACGGTTAAGGCGGCCTGAGACGGCCGCCCGCCGTTTGGGTTTTTGGGTGGGCCGGGCCTCCGTGCCCGTTAGTCCACCCGCTTAATGGGCGGCGGCGTCCAGGTTCCATCCAGGATCGCTTTTTCAGGCCAGTAGAGCCGCAGGGTCACGTTGAAATCGTCCCGAGGCGCGGGCCAGCCAGTTGGCTTCCTTCTCCGGGCCCGGGGACTGGTGCTGGAGGTAGAGGTCCAGGGAGTCGTCGGCATTATATTTCAGGGGGTCGCGATCTCCCAGGCCATAGCGCCCCAGGGGATTGGCCGCCAGAAAGGTGTCCTGGCCATACATGGTCGGCGACCAAAAGGCCTTGACCGGCGGCAGTTGCTCCTTGTCGAAGTGCGCACATCTACCCCGAACCGGCCCGTTCCTCTTATAGACCTATAAATCATTCCGCCAATAAAAGCCAGGGTCGGGCTGGTAGCCGGACAGGGAGCTTTGATAACCCAGCAGCCCCGGTGCCGAACCTGGCAGCCCAAACCCGGGAGTGAAATGCGAAGACCGTCAGCTTTATCGCCAGTATAAGGCTCATTACCAGAGGATGCCGGGTCGATTTGGTTCGACCCATGACATTTTTTAGAATATTTTCCTCTGAAAACCGAAAACTGCCTCGTTATCCTCTGATGATCTTGTCTACTTGAATATTGTGGGCCTTGAGGAGCTTCCACAAGGTCACCCGGCTGAGGCCCAGGAGGCGGGCGGCCTCGCTCTTTTTGCCGCCGGTTTGGGTGATGGCCGCGATGAGGCGCTGGCGCTCGTCTGCGGCCCGGGCTGAAACTTCCGCCGGAGGCGCTTTGGACTGAACCAGGCCTTTCTGAGTCAACATGGGCGGGAAATGGTTCTTCTGAATGAGCCCTTCGGGACAAAGCACAAAGGCATACTCGATGACGTTGATGACTTCCCGGACATTGCCGGGCCAATCGTGAGCGGCCAGAGTTTCCAGGGCCTCTTCACTGATGCCGGTGATGGGTTTGCGGGTCTTGCGGCGAATCCGGTCAATGAAGGCCTTGACCAGCAGGGGCAGGTCTTCCCGGCGCTCCCGCAAGGGGGGGAGATGGATGGGGATGACGCCGATACGGTAAAAGAGGTCCTCCCGGAAGCGACCCTGCGCCATTAAGCGGTGCAGGTCCTTGTTGGTGGCGGTGATAACCCGCACATCCACCCGAATGGGCGCCTGGTCTCCCACCTTTTCTATGACCTTCTCCTGGAGAACCCTGAGGAGCTTGGCCTGGGTGGCCTGGGGGAGGTCGCCGATCTCATCCAGGAAGATGTCACCGCCGCTGGCCGCCTCGAAGCGCCCCACCCGGGTGCGGTCGGCCCCGGTGAAGGCCCCCTTGACGTGGCCGAAGAGTTCGCTCTCCAGCAGCGACTCGTTGAGGGCGGCGCTGTTCACCTTAATGAAGGGGCCCTGGCACCTGGGGCTGAGGCGATGGATGGCCGTGGCCACCAGCTCCTTGCCGGTGCCGGATTCGCCGTAAATAATGACCGGCGCCTCGGATCGGGCTGCCGCGGAAATTAGCGTAAAGAGCTGCAACATCACTGGGGACCTGCCGATGATGCCGTGAAAGGCGTCCTCGTGGCTGAGTTCCCGTTGCAAATGGGAGATAAAGAGCTGCATCATGTCTGGGGACTTTTCCGGTAGACTGCGGGCCTGGTCCTCCCAACTGAGTTCCCGGCGCAGATGCGAGATGACCCGCTCTTTGGCCACCACCTCGCTGAGGTCGGTGAAATTCTCCACCCCGGCCACCACCTTGCCGGTCCGATCCTTCAGGACCGCGGCATTTTTCAAGACGTGCCGCGCCGTGCCGTCCTTTTTCTCCATGGTGCATTTGCGGCGCCGGATAGAGCCCTGTTTGAATAGTTCGCACTCCTTGCACCGCCCGGAGGACAGGGCATCCAGACATAGGTGGCACTTGAAGATGGTGCATGACTGGCCCACCAGCTCTTCCCGGCGGTAGCCGCTAAGCTCCTCCATAGCCTGGTTAACGGCCAGGATGATGCCTTCCGGGTCCACGATCAGCAGACCGTCTAGCATGGTGTCGATGACGGTCTTCCAGAACTGCTCCGGTTCTCCGTCGAACAGAGAATTCTCCAGGGGGACCGCGTCCGGCAGTGGTTTCATCAGGACTCCTGGCGAGACGTTTGCTTAGCTTATTCTCGGGTTAAAGTTAAACCGTTAAATCGTTAACGTACGTTAATCATAAACGTTAACATTGTCAAATCTTTTTATAAGAGATATGGTAAAACTCATAATAATATCGCTATGTTACCAATTTGTTGGCCATTTCCTAATACTGGCAGGGTTCTTGCTCAGGTTCTCTGCTGAGTTAATCGCGACAAGAGCTGGCAATTCTTGCCAGGCCGCCAAATACCGGTCAATTAATTAATCTTCTGACATTTTTATAGATTTGGAGGTTGGTATGTCGAAAAAAAATCTGCTGACCATTGGGGTCTTGGCCGCTTTGGCAGTGCTGGCCACCTTGCTGCTGGCCGAGCCGGCCCTGGCGGGCAAGCTGGAGGAGGCCATCGCCAAGACCCCGGTGGGCGAGGGTCCGGGGATGATCCATCCGGGCGCCCCTCAGGGCTTCATGGGGATTCCCGGCGCGCCGCATCATTTCTTCCTGTTTTATATTCTGTGGGGCATCTGGGTCGGCTGGATCTTCTCCTCGGTGGGCGCCTTTGGCGGCGTGATGGCGGGGGTCGGCCATATTACCGTCTTCGGCCTGGCCGATTACGGCCGGAGCTTTAAAAGCACCAGCCCCCCGCTGAACAAGTTGCTCACCGACTCCATCCGGGTGTGCAACCAGTACCTGGTGGGGTTGTCCGCCCTCATCTCCTCCATTACCTACTATCGCATGGGACGGCTGGTATTGCCCCTCGGGCTTTGTCTGGCCGGGGGGGGCGTAGCCGGCGCCTACCTCATTCCGGTGCTCACCGCGGGCAAGATTAATCTGAGCATGTACATAGGTTACTTCGGCATCGTGGTCTTTGCCGTGGCCTTCGTCCTGTTTTATGAAACCACGCCTGCCGGGCAAGCCAGGAAGAAAGCAGCCAAGGCCGCGGCCAAGGCCTTTGAGGAGGCCCATATTAAAAAGACTGCGGCGGTTTCGGCCGAACATGCCAAGGGAGTTTATGTCACCAGTTGGGGCCTCAGCAAGATCGTCTTTACCTTTTATGGCCAGGAATTTTCCTTTAATCCCGTGTGGCCCGTGCTGGGCGGCTTCTTTATCGCCGCCATTTCCGCTTTTATCGGGGTGGGCGGCGGCTTCCTTTACGTGCCCTTCCTGACCTCCGTGGCGGGATTGCCCATGTTTATCGTGGCCGGCACCTCGGCCCTGGCGGTGCTGGTGAGCATGATCACCTCGATTTTTACCTTCATGTTCGTGAAAAGTGTGCCCATGGATCCGATCCTGGTGGGCACCGAATTGATCGGGATTTTCATCGGCTCCATTCTTGGACCCATGACCTCCAAGTACATCCCGGAAATCTGGCTGAAACGCATCTTTGTGGCTCTGGCGGTATACGTCGGCGTGGGCTACGTGACCAAGGGCTTCTTGGGCTACTCGATCATGCCGGGGATGTAATCTTCAGGTGAGGGGGCCTCTGTAGCCCGCCCCCGGCCAAGGCGCCTTATGCAAATGTCTCCGTTCTTTCTGGCTCTGGACCCCTACTTGATCTGGTTTTACCGGATCACCGGCCACGCTCCGGTGGATTTTCTCTTGGGCACCCTGGTCCTGGCCTGCCAGGCCATGTTCATCGGGGAATGCTGTATCTCCCTGGCGTTTCTGGCCGTCCGCAAGCACATCGACCGGGCCACCGCGGAGGCGGACCGATACCAGATCCTGTCCCTGGAGGCCCTGGCCGAAGGCGATAAGGACACCTACCGGGCCGCCAACAAAGTGGCCAACGACGCCTTCGGCAAATCCTTTTTCATGCAGATCGCCCTATCGGCTGCCTTTCTGTGGCCCATCTTTTTTATCCTGGCCTGGATGCAGTACCGCTTCGCCGGACTGGCGTTCCCACTGCTCGGCGGCTACTCCCTGGGCTATATCGGCGTCTTTATCCTGCTCTATCTCCCGGTTTATCTCCTGTTCAGGAAGGTCAAACACCGGCTGCCGCATTTCCGGCGCCTCAAGACCATCCTGGACAGCTACGACCCGCCCGAGGTTGCAAGGCAACGGAAGGGTTAGGCCGTTTTGATTGTTCCCCACAATATATTGTTTAACCACTAATATGATAAAATAAAAAAAAACGACAAAGATATCAGGAAGGGTTGTTATGGCCAAGGAAGTCTACAGCATCTGCTTCATGTGTACGCAACGCTGCCCCATCCGGGTGCTGGTTGAAAATGACGATGTTATCTGGATCGAAGGCAATCCCCATGTTGACCGCGGTTTGTGCGCCAAAGGCTCCGCCGGCCTGAGCCTGCTGCACGACCACGAGCGGCCCCAGTACCCCATGATCCGCACCGGCGCTCGGGGGGCCGGGCAGTGGCGGCGGGCCACCTGGGATGAGGCCCTGGATTATGTCGCCGAAAAACTCAAAAAGATCGTCAAGAAACACGGCCCCCAGAGCGTCCTCTGGGGGGAGCGGAACAATCTCAACACCCACATCGTCAGGGCCTTTATGAATGGATTGGGCTCTCCCAACCATTTTACCCATGAATCCCTGTGCCGGGGTTCGTCGCTCACCGCCATTGGTGCCTTGACGGGCTACACCTACTGGCCTGCAGAGGTGGGCGTGGATTATGCCAACACCCGGCACTTGATCTTGTATGGGCGTAACCTTCTGGAATCCCTGGATAACATGAAGGCCACCAATAGCCTCCTGGACTCCATGGAAAAGGGGGCCAAACTAACCTATATCGACCCCCGGGTCTCCGTCACCGCCACCAAGGCCGATCGCTACTGGATGATTCGTCCCGGCACCGACCTGGCCCTCAATTACGCCCTGATCCGGACCATCTTGAAAGAGCGGCTCTACGACCAGGAATACGTCCAACGCTGGGTTACCGGCCTGGCCGAGCTCCAGGCCTTTGTGGAACCTTACACTCCCGAATGGGCGGAACAGGAAACGGGCATCCCGGCCGGGGAAATCGTCGCCCTGGCCCGGGACGCGGCGGCAGACAAACCCGCGGTGGCCTTCCATTTCGGCTATCGGAGTTCGCACTATACCAATGATATCTATACCCGCCGCTCCATTATCATGTTGAATGCCTTGATGGGCAGCATCGAGGCCAAAGGCGGCCTAATTTTCAAGAAAACCCCTAAAGACGCGGGTCATGCTGGTGTCAGCAAGTATTCCGACCAGGAATTCCCCAAGATTACCCACCCTCGGTTCGATGGGGCGGGAGAGGCGCGGTTTCCCATTATCAATGCCTTCCACGGCAACGCCCAGCAGTTGGCCCCGGCCATCCTGAATGAAGACCCCTATCCCCTCAAGGCCTTGATCGCCAACCGCTTCGACCCGCTGGTGTCCATCCCCGATTCCACCGCCACCCGTCAGGCCCTTGATAAACTGGACCTCATCGTCGCCATTGAAGTAAACTTCAGCCAAACTGCCTGGTATGCCGACGTCATTCTGCCGGAGCCGATGTATTTGGAGCGAAACGACTGCATCCAGACGGTCACGGGCCTCAAGCCCTCGCTTTTCATGCGCCGGCAGGCGGTGACGCCCCGCTACGATTCCCTGCCGGCCTGGCTGATCATCAAGAAACTGGCCCAGCGCCTGGGCCTGGGGCAGTACTTTCCTTACGAGACCATCGAGGATATCTGGAATTTTCAGCTAAAGAATCTGGGGGTCAAGATCGAGGATTTCAACGCCAAGGGGTTTGTGGCCTTGACCGACAAGACTCTGCTCTGGGACCGGAAAGACGGGATCAAGTTCAAAACTCCCTCCGGCAAAATTGAGTTGGTGAGTTCTTTGATGGAGAACGCCGGTTTTCCCTCCTTTGTGCCTTATACCCCGATGCCGGCGCCGCCCGCAGGACGTTTCCGCCTGATAGTCGGGCGCTGTGCGGCGCATACCCACATCTCCACCCAGAACAACCTCCACTTGAACGAATTGGTGCCGGAAAATGAATTGTGGATCAATGCGCAGGCGGCCGACCGTTTGGAGATAAAAAACGGCGCCTATGTCGAAGTGGCTTCGCCCGTGGGTGTCGGCAAGATCAAGGCCAAGGTGACGGATTTCATCCATCCGGAAGCGGTGTTCATGCTGCACGGCTTCGGCAAGACCGTGCCGGCCCAAACCCGCTGCTACCTGAAGGGCGCCAGCGACGCCCTGCTCCAGGAGAACGTCTCCGACCCGGTGGGGGGCAGCCCGGGCCTGCACGAGACCATGGTGCAAGTGCGCCCCCTGACCTGAGTTTCTCGGAGGAACACTAATGAGTCTGTATTACCTCACTCAAGACCAGAAGAGATGCATCGGCTGTCTGAGCTGTGAAGTGCATTGCAAGACCAATAAAGGCCTGTCTCTGGGGCCGAGACTGGGCCAGATCATGCCGGTGGGTCCCAAAATGGTGGGCGCCGTGCCCCGAGGGGCCTTCGTGTTCATGCCCTGTTTTCACTGCGAAGAGCCCTGGTGCGTCTCTGTCTGCCCCACCGGGGCCATGCGCAAGCGTCCCAAAGACGGCATCGTCTTTGTGGAGCCGGCTCTCTGCGTAGGCTGTAAAAGCTGCATCACCGCCTGTCCCTGGGGCGCCCCCCAATGGAATCCGGAGAGTGGTAGGGTAGTGAAATGCGACTACTGCATGGACCGGGTGGACCAGGGCCTGTTGCCCGCCTGTGTGACCAAGTGCGTCACTCATTGCCTCCATTTCGGCCGGGCCGACAAATTGGACCAAAGCCGCCGGGAGCGCTTTGCCAAAACCGTGGCCTTTGAGCTAGAGACCGTGGTCAGCGCCCGGTGAAGTGTTCAAGAACTTTCAGTTGCGGGAAATCTGCCTGGCAACCTCTTTGGCAGGAGGTTGCCCCTGACCTGCCCTCTCAGCCGGTTTCCCGCAACTGGAAGGAGGTTATTAGGTAAATGGTCATCGAGGACTCCCAACTCCAGATTAACATCTTCACCTTCCCCGGCCGCGGTTTGGAAGAAGCCGAAGCCGTACGGGACGCCTTCGTCGCGGCCCTAAAGCAGCGGGGCTTTGACGAATTGGGACCCCTGGACGTGAACTTGATGGGCTGGCGGGGCATCGAGGGCCGGGATGTCATGGTGGAGGTGCGCCACCACGGCGATATCAGCTTGTATGAGTTGGTGACCCCGGATATGGCGCCCCGCATCGTCCAAAGCCACCTGGAGGAACACCGGCCGGTGCGGCGCTGGACCGTGGGCAAAGATTTCAAAACCTATTACGAAGGCCAAACTGTTCGGATTTCCGAACTCTTAGGGAAAATCGAACCCCTCAGTCTCGAGGATTATCAGGATTATGACGGCTACAAAGGGCTGCTGTCCTATTATAGCCAGGGGTTCGAGTCCCTCTTGCAAAAGGTGGTGGCCGCGGGTTTCTGCGAACTTTCCCGGACCAGGAGCGCCCCCTGTGGCGTCGCCTGGTGCACCCTCAGGGCCGAAAACCAACGCCCCATCCTGGTGGTGAACGCCGCCCCGCCTTTTGCCGGTGCCACTGCGGAGATGTTGCTGCTGGAGGGTTGCCCCCATCAAGTCTTGGAAGGCATTCTCCTGGCGGCCAAGACTCTCCACATCGAAGCCGCAGTCGTCTACCTGCCGAGCGACGCCACTCTGGCGGCGGCGCGTCTCCAGGCGGCCTGGACCCAGTTGCTGGAAAGCCACATTCTACCGGAGCCGCCGCCCCTGCAACTGACCGTGGTTTCCGGAGAAGCCAGGTTTTTGGTGGAGGATGAAGACCTCTTCATCCAGTCCCTCCAATCTCTGCTGCCTCGTGATTTTCTCGAGCATCATCCTGAGCCCGTCTGGCTCTTGCACAGCCTGGGCACCGTGGCGTCATTGCCTTTCATTGCCCAGACGCCGGTTTCCACCTTTAGGAAGCTTGGGATCGCCTGCTCTTCCGGCACTCTGATCTTCCGCCTCATGGGCGCGGTGGAGCACCCGGGTTTTGTGGAGGTGAACGTCTCCTCCACCCTGGAAGAGGTGATTAACGGCCCGGGGGGAGGATTCCGCCATGGCCCCAAGCCCAAGGCCATTATGGTGGGGGGGGGCCTGGGTGGTATCTACCCACTGCACCTTTTAAAGCTCAGCCTGAACCATGAAACCATGTTGGAAATGGGGGGCTCGCTGGCCTTGGGGACCATCCAGGTTCTGGATGAACGGGACTGCATCGTCGCCCGGGCGCGTAAAAATGTGCAGTTTCTGCTGAAGCAGCCGGGAGCCCAATGCGCCGGCTGTCGGGAGGGCCTCCTGCAGATCGGAGACCTGTTGGATCGAATCGCCGCCGGGACAGCCACTCCCCAGACCCTGAAGGAACTGGAGCTCGCCTGTGAAAGCTTGAAGGGAAAGGCCGGCTGTTCCCTCGGACGCCTGGCGGTCAACCCCATCCTCACCTCACTCCACTACTTTCCGGATGAGTACCGGATGCACACGGACAACAAGCACTGTCCGGCCCGGGTCTGCCCCAACCTCCTGCTGGCCCCTTGCCACGCCGCCTGCCCGGCAGGTATCGATATCCCCAGCTACCTGGCCCTGGTGGCCCAGGGCCGCTTCGTGGAAGCCCTGGAGGTGATCCGCCAGGACAACCCCTTTCCCTGGATCTGCGGCCTCATCTGCCCCCATCCCTGCGAGCGCCACTGTGTGCGGCGGCACCTGGATCAGCCCCTTAACATCAAGTACCTTAAGGCCTTTGTGGCCGACTATGCCAGCCGGCACGGGGAATACGCCCCCTTGAAGCCTGAAAAAGCCAACGGCCATAAGGTGGCGATTATCGGCTCCGGTCCCGCCGGTCTGTCCTGCGCCCACTATCTGGCCCTGCGGGGCTATGGCGTGACCGTCTTCGAAGCCCTGGCGGAGGCTGGCGGCCTCTTCATGGCCGGTATTCCCGAATACCGCCTGCCCCGGGAGGTTGTGCGCCGGGAAGTGGACCTGATCCGCTCTCTGGGGGTGGAGATCCGGACCGGGGTTACCGTGGGTGCCGACGTCACTCTCGAGGAGATGCGGCGGCAGGGCTATGAGGCCTTCTTTCTGGGGATCGGGGCCCATCTGGGCTATAAGCTCAAGATCGAAGGGGAAGACCAGTTCCCCCAGGTCTACGACGTCATCTCGTTTTTGCGCCAGGTGAACCTCGGTGTTAAGGAGAAACCCGCGGCTAAAGTGGTAGTCATCGGCGGCGGCAACGCCGCCATGGACACGGCGCGCACCTGCGTGCGCCTGGGCTGCCGGGAGGTCCACGTCTCTTACCGCCGCACCCGCAAAGAGATGCCGGCTCATCCCGAGGAGATTGAGCAGGCCTTGGAGGAAGGGGTGCAGATCCATTTCCTGACGGTGCCCATTAAGATCGGCGGCGAGAACGGCCGGGTGGCATACCTGGAATGTCTCCAGGCGGAATTGGGCCGCCCCGACGCCTCCGGCCGGCGGCGCCCCCTGCCCATCTCCGACAGCAACTATCGCATCGAAGTGGGGGCGGTGATCACCGCCATCGGCCAGCAGCCCGACTTCTGTCCCTTCCCGGAACCGCCGGTGCAGACTAGCCCCTGGTGCACCATCGTCACCGAACCGGGCAGCACCTGCACTAACGTTCCGGATATCTTCGCCGGTGGCGATGCCGTCACCGGGCCAGCCACTGCGGTGGAAGCCGTCGCCGCGGGCAAGCAGGCTGCCCTGGAGATCCACCATTATCTGTCTGGCGACCCTTCGCCGATGCCGCGCTTTAGCCCCCAAAAACGCGCCAGGGTCGACTTCCTGGCCATCCCCGCCGAAGACAAAATCGCCGGCGGCCGGGTGCCCATCCCGCTCTTGGACCAGGAGGAGCGGCGACATAGCTTCGATCGGGTGGAACTGGATTACACCCCGGAGGAAGCCCGGAGCGAGGCTCAACGCTGCCTGCGTTGCGACGCCTGCATCCGCTGCGGCGCCTGTGAGCGGGTTTGTCGAGACGCGATGCAGGTCCATGCCCTGAAGTTCACCCAGATCAGCCCCGCGGAGCGGCTGCTCAGCGACTACCAGCGGGCCGGGGAGCGCTGTATCGCTTGCGGGGCCTGTGCCCAGGCCTGCCCCACGGGGGCCATCGATTATGTCGAAGGCCCGGACCACCGGGAGGTGCGCCTCTGCGGCACCGTCCTGAACCGGCTTGAGGCGCCCAGGTGCCAGGGTTGTGGTGGCCCCCTGCCCCCGGCGCGCTATCTTGATTACGTCACGGCCCACAGCGACGCCGTCATGGGCAAGCAGGTGCTGCGCCGTCTCTGCCCACATTGCGCCCGGGAAAAGCGGGCTGCGGCGTTTGTAAAATTACCTTAAAGGGGAAATCCCCATAGCTGAGTCGAGTAGCGTGGGTGAATCTTACCCCATACACTACCAGAACCGGACGTGAATCTCTCGACTCATCCGGCTCCCATCTGATTAGCCGGTCCGGCTCTCCCAATGCCTCCCGCCGCCAGGAAAAATTACAAAAATTGTAGCGCAAGGGGTCGATTCACGATACATTTAAACGTTGGGGAGAATGATTTTGCCACCGTCGCTGGTCGCTCGCGGCGCTAATATTCGTAAGCCCCTGCTGGTCTCAATTAGATAATCAAGGGAAGATGTATGTCTAGAGAAAAAGAACGCCCTAAAAATGGGCTGAAATTGGAAGTCACGGTGATCCCGGCCAAATATCTAGATTGCACCCTGGCCGAGATTGTCCGCCAATTGGGCAACGGCCCCCTGCTGTGGGCCGGCGGCGCCGGCCGGGCCCATGGCCTTAAGTTTGTTCCTTTTGAGATGAAGAAGAAACGGGGCCGTAAGCCCAAGCCCAAGGAGCAGCCGGCCCCGGCGGCCCAGCCGCGGCGCGCCGCCTTGGCCTCGGTTTAAGCTCCCGCCTCCGTCCATAGCGTTAACTATGCCCACCAGCAAGATCGTCATCCGGGGCGCCCGGGAACACAACCTGAAGAATATCGACGTGGAGCTGCCCCGGAACCGGCTCATTGTCATCACCGGCGTCAGCGGCTCCGGCAAGTCCACCCTGGCCTTCGACATCCTCTATGCCGAGGGCCAGCGCCGTTACGTGGAATCGCTCTCGGCCTACGCCCGGCAGTTCCTGGAACTGATGGACAAACCGGACGTGGAGTACATCGAAGGGCTCTCTCCAGCCATCGCCATCGAGCAGCGCAGCGCCTCCCGCAACCCCCGCTACACCGTGGCCACCTCCACCGAGATCTACGATTACCTGCGGGTCCTGTTCGCCCGGGTGGGGACCCCTTACTGCTACCGCTGCGGCCGGCCCATTTCCTCCTTGAGCGTGCCCCAGATGGTGGATCAGATCATGGGCCTGCCGGCCGGCAGCCGCATCACCATCCTGGCTCCGGTGGTGGTGGAGCGCAAAGGCGAGCATCACAAACTGCTGGAGCGGCTGCGCCACGAAGGTTACAGCCGGGTCCGGATCAACGGCGAGGTCCTGGAACTGGAGGAACTGCCGCCCCTGGACAAGAACCGCCGCAACACCATCGAAGCGGTGGTGGACCGGCTGGTGATCAAACCGGACCTGGGGGCCAGGCTCACCGATTCCCTGGAGCTGGCCCTGAAGCTGGCCGACGGCCTGGTGCGCCTCCCCGTGCAGGGCGGGGAGGAGCTGGTCTTCTCCGAGCGCTTCGCCTGCGACCACTGCGGCGTTTCGCTGCCGGAGCTCACCCCCCGGCTCTTCTCCTTCAACAGCCCCCAGGGGGCCTGTCCGGCCTGCAGCGGCCTGGGCACCCGGCTGATCATCGACCCCGACCTGGTGGTCCCCAATCCCAACCTGAGCCTGCGGGAGGGCGCGGTGCGGCCCTGGGCCCAGCGCCACTCCCTGCGGCACCAGCAGTTGCTGGAGGCCCTGGAGCAGCATTATCATTTCTCCATCCGCACCCCCTTTAAGGACCTCCCCCAAGAGACCCAGGAGGCCATGCTTTACGGCTCCAAGGGGGCGCCCGTCAGTTTCTTCTATGAGCAGGGGGGGCGCCGCCTCTACTCCCCCCGGCCTTTTCCCGGGGTGATCCCCTTGCTCCAGGAGCGCTATCACGAAACCGATTCTTCCCTGGTGCGGGAGGAGATCGAGCAGTACATGGGGGTGCGCCCCTGTCCCGACTGTGGCGGGGCGCGCTTGAGAAGGGAGGCCCTGGCGGTCAAGCTGGATGGGGCCAACATCAGCGAGGTGGCCGGCTTCACCGTGGCCGGGGCCCTCAGGTGGTTCGTCAACCTGGATCTCACCCCCCGCCAGGCGGAGATCGCCCGGCGCATCCTCAAGGAGATCACCGAGCGCCTGGGCTTCCTGGAGGAGGTGGGCCTGGAATACCTCACCCTGGACCGCCCCACCGGCACCCTGGCCGGGGGCGAAGCCCAGCGCATCCGCCTGGCCACCCAGATCGGCTCCAAGCTGAGCGGGGTCCTGTACATCCTGGATGAGCCCAGCATCGGCCTCCACCCCCGGGACACCCAGAAACTCCTGCACACCCTCAAGGCCCTGCGAGACCTGGGCAACACCGTGGTGGTGGTGGAGCACGACCCGGAGACCATCCTGCAGGCCGACTATGTGGTGGACATGGGGCCGGGGGCGGGTAGGGAAGGGGGGCTGGTGGTCTTCGAGGGCACCCCCGAGCAGCTCGTGCACCACGGCCGGTCGCTCACCGGGCTCTTCCTCTCGGGTAAGCGCCAGATCCAGCTGCCCGGCGCCCGGCGGCAGGCCCGGAATTTTCTACGCCTCAAAGGGGCCGCGGGCCACAACCTCAAGCACCTGGACCTCGACATCCCCCTTGGGGTCTTCCTCTGCATCACCGGGGTCTCCGGCTCCGGCAAGTCCACCCTGATCATGGACACCCTGTACCAGGCCCTGCGCCAGAAGCTGTTCGGGGCCAAGATCGCCGCGGCGCCTTATACTTCACTGGGGGGCGCCGAGCACCTGGACAAGGTGATCAACATCGACCAGAGCCCCATCGGCCGCACCCCTCGCTCCAACCCCGCCACCTACTCGGGGCTCTTCACCATCGTCCGGGAGCTGTTCGCCCAGGTGCCGGAGGCTCGCCTTAGGGGCTACCGGCCAGGGCGCTTCAGCTTCAACGTCAAGGGTGGGCGCTGCGAGGCTTGCCGGGGCGAGGGCATCAACAAGATCGAGATGCACTTTTTACCGGACGTCTACGTGCGCTGCGAGGTCTGCAAGGGCTTGCGCTACAATCAAAGCAGCCTGGAGATCCGCTACAAGGGCAAGACCATTGCCGAGGTCCTGGATATGACGGTGGAGCAGGCCCTCGAGTTCTTCGGGCCGGTGCCGGCCCTGCGGGATAAGTTACAGACCCTAACCGACGTCGGCCTGGGCTACATCCAGTTGGGCCAGTCGGCCACCACCCTCTCCGGCGGCGAGGCCCAGCGCCTCAAGCTCTCCCGGGAACTGAGCAAAAGAGCCACCGGCCGCACCCTCTACATCCTGGACGAGCCCACCACCGGGCTCCACCTGGCGGACATCGAAAAGCTGCTCCACGTCCTCAACCGCCTGGTGGAGGACGGCAACACCGTCATCGTCATCGAACACAACCTGGAAGTCATCAAGACCGCGGACTGCCTCATCGACCTGGGCCCGGAAGGCGGCGACGCCGGCGGCTATCTGGTGGCCGCCGGCACCCCGGAAGACCTGGCCCAACACCCCGACTCCCACACCGGCCGCTTCCTGCGCCAAATTCTCCACTAATAATTTCAGGGCCAGGAGCTTTTAGCCCCCGGCCCCGCCCCCTACAATCCCCCAATCCCCTTATCGCGTTTATCGTCAGCATAACGAAGCGTTAAAAAAATTGTGACCCCGGCGATATATAGCAGATACAATGGCTCAAAATTCGTGGATTCCAAACAGAAGCCCTTGATGAATCAGTCGGTCACCATCCGGTTCTTTTCAAGAGGCACCAGACGCCCTGGTTACAAGCCATTGGAGACATGAGGTTATTTCCTTCTAATTGTAACAGTAAACTTATTACCGTCGTGATCATCCTCGAATTCGATATCCGGATATGCTCTTAGCGCCCGGATAATACCGCTTCCCAGACCCCGATAAGGCAGAACTTTTGTGGCATATGAGGCCAAAATTGGGTTCCGTATGTTTGAATTTCCCCTTTTAATGTTCTCAACGGTCAGATTGTTGGGCAAATGCCCCGGACTGATAATTTCTACCCGATTTTCGAAAATGAAAATCCTGATCGGAGCTGACACGAAATAATCTCGGTGAATCAAGGCGTTCGGTATCAGTTCGTCCAGTACGCTTCTGGGGATTTCCGGTTCTCCTGGTGCATTGACGCCCTGATCTTTTTGTATGCGTTTGATGTAGCCGAGCACAAAACTTATGCTCTTGTGAAAAATGTCGGCGATTTTTCCCGTGATGTCCTGACTATCTATGTACTTCTCCGCATGGATTTCAGTGCCAGGATAGCAAATGGCTTTCACAATGAAGACTGGTAGCCGGATGCTGGGATTCTTTGCAAACAGTAAAGCTCCACTAACGTTTAAAATGCCATCCTTCATCAAGTTCATAGTTTCAAGGAGTTGCGTCAATGGTATTGCCTGTGCATCTATGGATTCACCGACATTTTTTTCAAAGAACTCCTTGAAATAATCAGTGTCCAAATCCGCAATAGTCAGCCCTCCTACCGGTATTTCGTCTCCATGTATTAAGCCAGCGGTCTGAAACATTCTTTGTATTTCTTCCCGCGAAGTCGCTTTACGTTTATCAGAGCCACTCTTAACCCAAATTACGCCATCTTTATCCATATATGGTTTGCTCACCCCATCTGTTACAGTAACGACCATTACCAACCCATCGGGCAGTGAGAAATTTTCGGTTGTCGGATTTATGGGTGGACGCACGTGCTGAGAAGCTGCGTTCGAAATGAGTTTATTCAAGCGGCCAATATCATCACGTATTAAGTCAGCAATCGATCCATCATCGCTTACGCCAATAAATATTTCTCCTCCACCGGAATTGCTAAATGCTACCAATTCCTGTGCCAGGGAAATTTCATTGGTAATATTGGCTTTAAACTGGTGTTTCCCGTCTTCGCCCCGGGAGATGATCTCTAAGAGGTCCGTGGTTTCCATATTTCATATATCCTCTTTCGTTGGGTAAAAGCCTCCTCGCCGCCTTCCATTATATCAACGATTTCTTGCTGTAGTTTTGGGCAATCGATGCTGCCACTTGTTACACTAATGCGGCCATCTGAATAGGTGCAGGAGATGATCTGCTCTGCATCGCCGAGGACAGGGAAATTGGCGTTGTGAGTGGCAAAAATGAACTGCGTGAGAGGCTTCAGGCTGCGAATAAGCTTGATGACGTCCTCGTAAATTGTCTGATTGTCCAGGTCATCTTCCGGTTGGTCTATGATGATGAGATCATTCTCCTTTTGGCTCAAGACAAACAGGATTAGCGCTGATGCACGCTGCCCCAGAGAGTGATGCTTCAGCTCCTTGCCGCGATACTCGATGATGAAGCGGTTAGGAACCTGCCACGTCAGCAAGGCGGGGAGGTTTTCGGAAAAATACTCTTCAAAGACTTGGGCCAACCCGCCGACCATTGACTTGGTTCTTTCAAGCTCTTTGTACATAGCCCCGAAATCGGAGAATTCTTCAGTCAGGCTCTTATAGATCGGGTCCCGTATTCGACTGCCTCTGAAAATATCTTTCATGAAACCCAGAAAGGCCTCCTTGTCCTTCTTAAATTCGGCCTTGATTTCAAGGGAGGAGTTACTCATGTTGACCTTATCTAGCTCTGCCTGGATCGCTTTGTATTCCTCACGCCATAGGTCATTAAGTTTTGCCAGTTCCTGCAAAAGCTCCTGGTACAGGGAGACGCGCTGTCTTTCCTGCTTGTCAAGTGCTTCGAGCATCTGCTTGGCTTGGTCAAGTGTCTTGCGGAGCTGGCGGAATTCTTCTGGACGTATTGCCTTGGCGCCAGTGTTCTTGAGCTCCTCGGCTAACTTCCGTTCGATTTCAGCAAACTCCTCTTTGAGGCCGTCCTTTAGCTTGTCAAATTCCTTGGCTTTTTCCCCCAATTCGGCGAGGGTCTTCTTGCCATCCGAAAGAGTTTTCTTGATCTTTGCAAAAGATATGATCAAGTTGTCGTAAATCGCAAAAAATCCCTCAAAGAACGCTTCATTCTGCCTCGACTTGTAAACCCGTTCATTTTTGAGGTCATCTTCATATCGGTTGACAAAGTCCTCGAGGTCCGCCAGGTAGGTTTTGGCAAAAGAAACTACATGAAAGCTTTTCCTGGAATCAGAATCGAAATCCACTTGTTTTTGTAGCTTTTCTTCTACGCCGTGCTGCTTGTAGAACTTCAGCAAGTACTCAGCATTCTGTTTTTTAGCTTCATATTCTCTTTTCTGTTCTTCCGTTTTTGAAAGCTTTTTCAAAAGACCGATGACTTCAAACACCTTTTGCCGCTGGGCATCAATGCGTGATCGAATGATAGATAATTTCTCCCCAACAAGCTTTTCAACCAGGTCTTTCTCAAAGCCCTCGCCTGTGCTGGAGAGATCTTTCTGACCGAAATAAATGGGCTTGTGCAATATTGTTTCCCGGATCGAGATGCCGGGCTGTAGAATCCCGTCTACATACACGTCGGGCTTTTCATTAAGGATGCGCCGGATTTCATACTGTTGCCCTCTTCGGTCAAGGGCCTGAATCGTGACCTTGCCACCGCTGCCGAGTACATGTCCGACAAGGTCTTGCTTGTATTCTATGTCAAGGGCCTTATCCCCGAAAGGAATATCCAGGGCATACCGAACAGCTTCCAAGATCGAGGACTTGCCGCTCCCGCGAATACCGATAAGGGTATTCAGCTCAAACGAAAAATGGATCGTATTTCCATCGAGCCCCCCACCGTCAAAGTTCGCACTGAGAATGTGGGAGCGATCGTGTTTCTTAGGCTTGGCAGTTAAGCGGTTGCGATGGTCCAGGAGGGCATACTTCACTGCCTCGAAGGTGAAATCGCCGATCTTGAGGTAGCAGGGGTCTCCGTGACCGATCTGATCGATAGCCTTGCAGTCGGAGCCTTCGACTTCGGCAGGATATGCATCCCCGAGCCAGCTTTGAACCTTCACCCGGCATTTTCTCTCGGCAACGTCATGAGTCCTAACTTTCTGAAAAGCCATAGATCTTCTGCGGAAAAATTCGCTTTCGCCAAGCTCCTTAATGCGACCTCCTTCCAACTCATGCCAAAGGCCGCTCTTTTCTTCAACATGGGCAAAGACCAGGAAGAAATCTTTATTATACCCTTCCAGTTTTTTGATGGTTTCAATCAAACCAAGAGAGCTACGGCCATTTCTATTTTCATATTGATTTGGCGTCTTACCCTCAAAGGCAACATTTAGGAACTGGTTGATATAGTCTTGACCATCTGCTAACCATTCGTCACTAAATACGATGAGGGTATGGATTCCGTTGGCTCCATCATTGACGGAATGCTCAACTCCAGGAAGCAGGAAAATATCCTCCTTCTTTGCCGTCTTGCGGAGAGACCTGAATTCTGCCAGGTCAAATTTATTGTGATTGGTAATGACCCCAACTCTGACATTTGCCTTCTTCATGGCCTGCACATAGTTGGAAAGGTAGTAACTATCTTCACCGGTGTATGAAAATACCTTATCGGCCTTAGTGTGCAGATGAAAATCGGCCCGGAGCCAGCGGCTACCGTAGGAAAATAAAGGGTTAGCTTCTATATCTAAGGACATAAGGACCCCTCCCTTTTAAATGCCGACTTAGTATCCGTGGTCTGCCATCTGTAATTGTAACAGGTTTGAAGTTTTAATGGGGACCAAATTTGCCCACAGCCTCCGTAGTGGCATATAACTTGCCACAATAAACATTATCAGTGAAGCGGAAAAAATTGCCGATATGATCTGGTGAGTGTATCTACGATTAATCGGGCCGGGGCGGTCTCCCGGCCCTCCTCTCAATTAACCGGAGGCCTGTGCCGCCGCCTTTACTGACCCCTGACCCCTGATCCCTGACCCCTGCTCCCTGGCCACTCTCCGCGTCAACCTTCTCTGCTGTTCTGGTAATTTCTCTCCCCTGGCTTTACCTTATCTGCATGTGTAACCGGACCGCTCTATCCCCGCACCGCCCGGCCGCCCCGCGGCCCAGCAGCGGTACAACCGCGGCGCTTCAGCGGTCCCGGACCGCTCAGTCAGCGCCCCCTCAGCGGACTAAAGTGAGCCAAATAAGGTACTTATACGAACCAAACTGCGGCACTTTTTCAGGTACCGGCACAGCCTGGCCCCGATTGTGTCCTATCTTCGCCAGGCGAACTGCACCAAACTGGGCGCCTTCCCCGGAAAACCGAGGAATATTCACTACTTGGTTTATGCACAATTTTTCTTTCTCTAAGTTCTACTTCTCATTGCCTTTTTCGCCGCCAGGCCCACTCCTGGGGCAACTTAATCCCCTTATCGCGCTTATCGTCATCATGAACTAAACGCTTCGCGTGGGGTAGGCCTACCGACTCCATGGTCATAATCAAGCCTTAGACCGCAATCCTTGCAAAAGCAAAACCCCACCTTTTTCTCTCGTATCCCCAGATAGTTACGTGTAGTTTCCTCCTTAA
>JAPLJC010000023.1 GCA_026388765.1 Deltaproteobacteria bacterium | reverse complement strand
AAAATGACCGCTCCATGCGCGACCATGCAGTGATCGGTGCACTGCGGTGGGGGGGATGTAGCCTGGAGACCATCGAAGCGATTTTTAGGGAACACCCCGTTGGCGATAGGTATCGGGAAGAAGAACAAAAACAGCGCGGTGGACGCAAATACCTGCAATACAGCTTCGACAAGGACAGCGGCACTCAGGACACCCCGGTGGCGGGAGCGGTTTGCACTAACACCGAACTCGTGAACTTTGCCAAATCCGGGCAGGTGGGAGACGGACGGCTATTTATCCGGCTATTCAGAGGGAAATTCGTTTATGACCACGCCGCAGGGCGATGGTACAGGTGGGGAGGGCACTATTGGCTTGACGATGATGTGGATACCGTGCTCATGGCCTTGGACCGTGCGGTGGATTTGTACCAAAAAGCAGCGGCCAGGTGCGCATGGCAGAGAGCACAGGCGGTCAGGGAGGGTGACGACAAAGCGGCAGAAGACGCAGAGGCCAGGGCAGAGGTTTTTTATAAGAAGATCGGCAAGTTGCAAAATAAGAAATGGCGGCAAGATGTTCTCGTTTTTGCTGCATCGGGTGATGGCTCACTGGGGATATCCGGCAAAGAATGGGATCAGTCTACCCTGCTGATTGCCTGCAAAAACGGGGTACTGGACCTAAGCACAGGCGGCCTCAGGGACGGCAGGCCGGAGGATTTTATTAAAGTTGCCTGTCCTACTGAGTGGCGGGGCATCAACGAGCCAGCCCCGGAGTGGGAAAAGTTTCAATTGCAAATCTTCAACGGCGATGTGGAGCTGGTGAGTTATTGGCGTCGGCTGGGTGGCTATTCTATCTCAGGCCAGCGGATTGAACGTGTCCTTCCGATTGCCTGGGGCATCGGCTGGAACGGCAAAGGAAGCACCTTTGAAGTCTTCGAGCACGTCCTGGGGGACCTGGCCAGCCCCGTACCCTCTGAAATCTTACTGGAGGATGGCAAAAACTACCGTTCTGCCGGCGCACCCAGCCCGGAGATCATGCGGCTGCGCGGGAAGCGGATAGTGTGGGCAAGTGAAACGAATGAGGGGCGCAAGTTGAACGCAGGCAAAGTAAAACTGCTCACCGGCGGGGATACCCTGATAGGGCGTGACCCTTACGCCAAGCGGATGATTGAGTTCGCACCCACACACGTTCTCTTTTTGATGACGAACCACAAACCGGAAGCTAACCCGGACGACTTCGCATTGTGGCTAAGGCTCAACCTCGTCCCATTCGAGCTGAGCTTCGTGGACCGCCCGGTTGCACCCCATGAGCGCCAACGTGACAAGCACATCGTTGCCCGACTCAAGAAGGAGGCCCCCGGCATCCTGGCCTGGCTGGTGCGTGGCTTTTTCGAGTATAAGAAGCAGGGACTAAACCCGCCTACAACGGTGCAGGAGGCCACAGCTGATTACAGGGAGGCCGAGGATAATATCGCCTTGTTTATTGCCGAGCGGTGCGTGGTGAAGGCAACGGCCAGGGTTAAGGCCGGCGAATTATATACGGCTTACAAAGGCTGGTGCGAGAAAAACGGGTACAAGCCGGAGTGGGGAAATACTTTCGCAAAGCGGGTGGAAGTAAAGTTTCCGAAGGAGACGAATTGGAAGGGCTCTTGGTACACCGGCGTGGGAATAGGCGATTTCGACTAAAAACCTGGTGGCTCTCTTTTTCACATAACATGACAACCATGCGGGTTTACGAGATTTACTGGTGCCTCTGGTGCCTTTTTCTTAGACTCCTCTACGCGAGAATAGTGTTTTTTAAATATAAAAAGTTACGGGAAATGGCACCAGAGCCACCAGGTTTTCACGATATGCGTCAACCACGCACCTTTGTGGAAAAAATGGCACCAGGTCTGAAATTGCGTGGTAGGTACCACACATCGCACCTCGGGGGGGATCATGGTTACGGAGACCGAGATAATAGATCGGGCCAAGATAGAGGCTCAGCTGATAGTCCATAACGCTGCCGGTTGACCTGAATGCGGTGTTCGCCGGCAGCGTGTGTGACGCCCCCGGGGTCTTGCTGGCGTGTATTCAAGAGCGGAGCGAGCGTCTCGTCTCTGTTTTGAGTGGTTGCATGGCGGCCATTCACAAGGGCAAAAATGCGGATTATTGAAGATCTTACAACTTGGTGCTCCTGAGTATACCGGCTCACGCGGGCTGCTGGTGAGCATGAGCGACAAGGTGGCGCTGCAAGAGAAGGGCAATGAGTAACGGCAGATTTTCTCCAAGGCAGTTGCGATTTCTGGAACTATTTTTTTCTGGCTACAAGATGAAGGACGCTGCCCGCGCCGCGGGTTACCGGGGCGCCAGCGCCCCGGCCCTTTGCAACAGCGGAAGGAAAATTTTAAACAAACTCAGCAAGAACCCCAAGGCCCTTTTTTACTGGCCGGGGGCACGCGAAATGAGAATTGCCCAATTAATTGGAGATAGGCTTGATAGCGGCACTGTGCAGCAACAATTAAAGGCCCTGAAAATCTTGGCGAGGTGCTTAGGAGATTAACCCATGTCCAGGGGACTAAGTATTATTCAAAAGCGGATTCTATGCCTTGCTTGGCGGGAAAAGTTTGTCACCTGTCAAGACATCCTATCCTTGTGGGGGGTGCCCCCTGGGGGTGTTGTTGATAGGGGCAAATACGGCGCGGCCCATGCCTCTTTAAGCAGAGCCCTAACCAGGCTGTATTGTCGTGGCCTTATTGTATATTGGCAGGATAAACTTAGCCGTTACCGAACGGCAGTGACCCTGACCGATGAGGGCAAAAGTATGGCGGAACGCATCACTTTAGAGGCAAGAGAAAGTGGTTAAGTAAGGCAAATCGCCCAAAATAAATAACCCGTGAATCATGCATTTTAATAATTTTGCAATTTTAATTGGGTTTGAATAATTATTTTATGGTTCATCCGGAATAAGCGTACTTTTTGACAAAAGAGTGGACATGCGGTCTCCTACAGACGACCTGCGAAAGTCGATCCAAAGGAGAACACAGGCATGTCCACCAGTCTACTTTATCATGGCTTTGGCATTCAGGGA
>JAPLJC010000147.1 GCA_026388765.1 Deltaproteobacteria bacterium | reverse complement strand
GGCGGGCGGGACGCCCGCCCTACGGAGACCCCATGGGGCTGAAGGATTATTTTGGCAGACTGTTTAAGGCCACGGCCAGGCCCGAGACCCGGGAGTTGGGCTCGGTCAGCCTGGCGGAGCGCTGGAGCACCTATCCCAGCGTGGGTTTGACGCCCAACCGCCTGGCGGAGATTTTTCGGGAGGCGGACCAGGGGGACGTTTACCGCCAGCTGGAGCTGTTTGAGGAGATGGAGGAGAAAGACGCCCACCTGGCCGCCCTCTTGCAGACCCGGAAACTGGCGGTGCTGAGCAAGGATTACGAAGTCCTGCCTTACTCCAAGGACCCGGAAGACCTGGCCACCGCCGAGTTTACGGAGGAGGTCGTCTACGGCATCGCCAACCTGGAAGAAGCCTTGCTGGACTTGCTGGACGCCATCGGTAAGGGCTTTGCCCTGTCCGAGATCATTTGGGAGGTGGCGGCAGGCCGGGCCCGGGTGACGGAACTTAAGTGGATCCCCCAGAAGAAGGTGACCTTCCGGGAATCTTTGAGTCCCCGCCTGTTGACGCCCAAGGCTCCATGGCAGGGGGAGGAGCCGCCGCCCTGGAAGGTGATTTACCACCGGTACAAGGCGCGGAGCGGCTATGCCTCCCGGGCCGGGGTGCTGCGGGTGGTGGGCTGGATGTACCTGCTGAAGAATTTCGCCCTGAAGGATTGGGCCGCGTTCAACGAGGTCTTCGGCATGCCCCTGCGGCTGGGGAAATACGAGCCGACGGCCTCCCCGGCAGACCGGGAGGCGCTGGTGCGGGCGGTTCGCAATTTGGGCGCCGACGCTGCCGGAGTGATCAGCAAGGCCACGGAGATCGAATTTGTGGAGGCGGCCTCCCAGGGGGGCAAGGTCAATCCCTACCAGTCCATGGCGGAATTTTGCAACCGGGAGATGTCCAAGGCGGTGCTGGGGCAGACCTTGACCACGGACACCACCGGTTCCACCGGGAGCTATGCGGCCGCCCGGGTCCACGGCGAGGTGCGTCGCGACCTGGTGGAGGCCGACGCCCAGGCCCTGGCCACGACCCTGAGGGAGCAACTGCTACGGCCCCTGGTGGGTTTCAATTTCGGCTGGGACCGGCCGGTTCCCTGGTTCCGGTTCAAATATGAAGAAGAGGAAGACCTCAAGACCTTATCGGAGGTCTACCGCAACCTGGCAGCCCTGGGGGTCCCCATGAATTCCGAGCATCTGGCGGAGCGGTTCGGCCTTCCCCTGGCGGCAGCCTCCGAAGCCGGCGCCTAGGGGCGGCTGGCGAGCCGCCCCTACGAGGCCGGGAAAGAGGCATTTAATGATTCGGATTTCAGGAGGAAACATGAAGAAAACCATTTGGTGCTGGTTGCTGGCGCTGCTGTGGCTCGCGGGGGGTTGCTGTGCCCACCCGGAGCTTTTCCAAAAGGTGCAAGGTTCTTTGGATACCGTGCAAGGCTTCTACGACACGCTGTTGCAGCTGGAGGGCTGGCAACAGAATGACCAGCTGCGGCAAGTCGTGGTGGTGGCGGACACCACCCTGATGTTGGCCGGCGAGCTGCAGCAGCAGTTTTGCCCCGATCCGGGCCAGACCCAGCAGGTGGAGCTGCAAGCGGGGGAAGCCCAAAAACTGGCCCAACAGGCGGGCGTGCCGAACGCAGCCGCCGCTAAAAAGGAGTAGTGATGGCGCTGCAGGTTGTAGATCAGGGAGAGCGGGGCACCCTGCCGGAATGGATTCGCATCCTGCCCCTGGGGCAGGTGGAGCTCTCCGACAGCCGGGAGCCCTTTGAGGTGGATGTGGCCTCGCTTTCAGCCATGGTAGCCGCCTTCCGTTCCCGGGGGGTAGACCTGGTCATCGACTACGAGCATCAATCTTTGCAAGGGGAGCGGGCGCCGGCGGCGGGCTGGATCAAGGATCTGGAGGCGCGGCCCGACGGCCTGTGGGCCAGGGTGGAGTGGACCCGGCAGGCCCGGGAATATCTGCTCAGCAAGGAATATCGCTATTTTTCCCCGGTATTGCGGCTTGACCCTACGACACGCCGCCCCATGGCCCTGATGCATCTGGGCCTCACCAATGTTCCGGCCATCAAGCGCCTGCCGCCCCTGGTGGCCAAATGGGGAGGTAAGGTGACCGGCGCCGCAGCCCAGGGCCCGGGGCCTGAAGATCAGGTGGCGGTGAGCCAGGGAGAGGAAAGGGGGAAGACCATGGAAAAAATCAAGACTTTACTGGGGTTGAGCCCCCAGGCGGATGAAGGGCTAGTGGCTGACAGGGTCCTGGAGGTCTTGGGAGAACTGGCGGCGGCCTTGAATCTGCCCCAAGACGCTTCGGTGTCCCAAATCAGCGGCGCTCTGGCGGCCTTGCAAGCGGGGGGGGCGCACCTCCGGGAAAACACCGAGGAACTGGCCAGCCTTAAGGCGCGCCTGGCCACCGAGGCGGGGGAGCGGGCCGTGGCCGAGGCGCTCGCTGCCGGCAAGATCAGCCCGGCCCAAAAGGAGTGGGCTCTGGAGTATTTCCGCCAGGCCCCGGAGGGCTTTGCCACCTATGTGGCCCGGGCCCCCAAGCTGGTACCCGTAGGCGAGTTATTATCGCTGCTGGGTGAGGACCGCGAGGCGGCGACGGGACTGCTCCCGGAGGAATTGGCCATTTGCCGGTCTCTGAACCTGGCCCCGGAGGAATATTTGAAGGCCAAGGCGGGGGAATCCTAAAACAGATTCACCCCCACCCCAGCCCTCCCCCCTCAAGGGGGAGGGGGTTAAAGGAAGGGCGGTTCGAGAACCGCCCCTACGGGGGGGTCAGAGGCAGAGAATTCAAGGGTTTGGCAGGAATTGCAGAGAACCTTAAATCTGGAGGGAGAATGATATGTCAGCGTTAACCCGGGACCGGGCGACTTCCTATCGGGAAGGCATCGAAGTGGAATTCCCGGTGGCCGCAGCCACCAAAATCTATGCCGGCTCCATGGTCTGCGTCAATGCCGCCGGCTACGCGGCGCCGGCGGCGGATACCAGCGGCTACCGTTTTGTGGGGATCGCCATGGAGCAGGTGGACAACAGCTCCGGCGCCGATGGCGCCGAGATGCTGCGGCTGCGGCGCACCGGAGTCTTTGAGTTCGATGCCGCGGCCCTCACCCAGGCCATGGTGGGGGACGTCATGTACGCCGCCGATGACCAGACCTTTGCCAACACCACGGGGGTCACCAACCACATCAAAGTGGGCACCCTGGCCAAATACGTGTCAACCACCAAAGGCTGGATCGACATCGCCAGGTAAAGGGAGAGAATAACAATGATCATCAATCAAGAGGCTTTGGCAAGACTCTATACCGGTTTCACCGCAGTCTTCAACGCCGCCTTCCAGGATACCCAAACCTGGCACGACCGGGTGGCCATGACGGTGCCGGCCAATACCCGGATCATGGATTACAAGTTTCTCCTGGATTTTCCCATGGTGCGGGAGTGGATCGGCGACCGCCAGATCAGTTCCCTGGAACCCAAGGCCTACCAGGTGGAAAGCAAGGACTGGGAAGCCACCATCGAGGTGGACCGCAACGATATCGAAGACGACCAACTGGGTTTGTACAACCCCATCATCTCGGCCCTGGCCCAGGAGGCCCGGACGCACCCGGAGAAACTGATCGCCGACCTGCTGGTGGGAGGGTTCACCACCAGCTGCTATGACGGCCATAATTTCTTTGCGGTGGATCACCCGGTGGGCACCGAGGCGGTGGCCAACTTCGCCGGCGGCAGCGGGGTCGCCTGGTATCTGCTGGACACCACGCGGGCCGTCAAGCCTTTTATCTTCCAACTGCGGCGGGAAGTGCAGCTGGTGCGGATGGACCGCCAGGATGACGAACACTCCTTCATGCGGAAAAAGCTGCGCTACGGCGTGGATTACCGGGGGGCCGCGGCCTTCGGCCTGTGGCAGCTGGCCTATGCCAGCAAGGAGACCCTGAACTCCACCAATTACGCGGGGGCCCGGGCGACTATGATGTCGGTGAAAAACGCCGGGGGCCGGCCCCTGGGTCTCAAGCCCAGTCTCCTGATGGTGCCGCCCTCCTTGGAGGCCGAAGCCCGGGAGATCTTACAGGCCCAGTTCATCATCGGCGATCCCGCCAGCGGCGGCGCCAAAACCAATGTCTGGCAGGGCACCGCCGACCTCCTGGTGGTACCGGAGCTAATCTAAAAGACCAGAAAAATAGGGACACTTCCTATTTTTTGAGGCAAGGCATTAATGTGGCAGGATAAAAATTTAGAAAAATAGGAAGTGTCCCTATTTTTCCAAAACCGAAAACCGATAACCGAAAACGGAGATAAATATGGCCTGGTTTGGTGGCTTCACCTTAGAGACCTACAACCGCATTCCCGGGGACTACGAAGTGGTGACGGTAGGGACCGTGGTCAATGGCCTGTCCCTCAGCAAGATCAAGCCGGCAAGCGGACCCTATGCCCGGATGTCGGCCCGGGCGGCCATGATCTCCTCGGAGAGCGGCGACCTCCGGTTTCGCATCGACGGCGGCCAACCCACCGCCGGCGACGGCCATTATTTGGTGGACGGCGACACCCTGGTGCTGTCGGGCGCCCAGGCACTGCAACAATTCAAGGCTACCAGGGCCGGGGATACCAACTGCACTTTACGGGTGACGTATTTTTATTGAGGCCGGATCCGGAGTCTCCGGGGCCCCACGGTCGCCAATTAACGGCGGCAATTAGACCAGCGCTAATCATAACTGACAGCAGTGCGCCGGGAGAACCGATGGCCTATTGCAGCAAAGACGATATTTTAATGATGATGCCGCAAGCCGAACTGGCTGCACTTACTGCGGAATCAGGCGATATTCCCGACCCCGAGGTCGTGGCGGAAGCCATCAACAAGGCAGGCGCCGAGATCGACTCTTATCTACAAGTCAGATATTCCCTGCCGCTGTCTCCCACCCCGGGGCTGATCAAGTCCTTGGGGGTGGACCTGGCAATCTACCACCTCTATTCGCGCCGCAGCGTTATGCCCCCGGTGCGCCGACAAAATTACGAGGCCGCGGTGGCCTTTTTAAAGGCGGTGGCCGCGGGCCAGGCTGGCTTGGTGGAAGTTGGCGGCGAACCGTCGGTCGAGGTGAGTGGCGCTGGACGGCTTTTTTCCCGGGACGAGCTGAAAGATTGGTAGAGGGGGAACGACGTGACCGACCTCGCATTAGCTGCCGTCGAGGATGCCGTGTTGCAGGCCCTGCAGGCCCAATTGGGCACCCAGGTCCAAACCCTGGAAACCTATCAGGGAGACTGGCGCGGCGATCTGCAAGGGGAGGGCTGGCGATTGCCCGCGGTCCTGGTGATGCTGGCGAACACCAGGTCGGAGGCGGCTACGATGCGCTCCTATGATTTGACCATAGATTTCACGCTGCTGGTGGTGGTGCGGCAACTGCGGGGCGAGGCCTCCGGCCGGCGGCAGGAGGGTGGTGCCTACCAAATCCTGGCAGCTATCCGGCAAGCCTTGTGGCATCAAGACCTGGGGCTGGAGGTCCTGCCCCTGGCCCTGGTGCGGGAGGAACCGCTCCTCAATAACCGGGAATTTACGGTATATGCCGCCCAATACCGCACCCAAGCAGTCGTGGATCTGTAGCCGCAGGCTTTAGCCTGCGCTGGCACAGGCTGGAAAGCCTGTGCTACCAAGAGTCTCAGGTCGAGGAGAAATGAGCATGACCCGCTCCATCAGGAATTTTTTAGCCACGCATAATCTGTTGGCGGTGTCGGCCCGGCGCCAGGAGTCGGCCATCAATACCGAACAAGACCTGGATACCACTCTACTGGCGGATCTGAACACCATCCTCAATTACCAGGCGGTGAAGTTCACCAACCGGGAGGAATTGACCGGCAAGGAAGAGCCGGACCGGCTCCATGATTTCGGCGGCAAGGTGGCGGGCACGTTGTCGTTTTCCCGGGCCCAGCCGCAGCATTTCGGCTTTTTGCTGGCCTACGGCCTGGGGGCGGTGGAAACCGCGGCGTTGGCTGACGGAGGCTTTCGCCACACCATCCGGCCCCGCTACGGCGAAGTGGACGTGGCCCGTTCCAACCCGTCGTTTACCGCGGCCATGCGCCTAGGGCGCCAGGTATTGAAGCGACGCTTCACCTCTTGTTTCGTCGACCAGGTCCGGGTGGATTTTCCCAAGGACGGCTGGGCCAAGATCAACGCCGCGGTCAAAGGCACCGGCAAGGTGGGTGACAATACTTGCCTGGAAGAGATCGTGGCGCACTATAATGCCGGCTCCCTGACCCTGGCCGCCAGTGGAGTGGCAGGGGAGAGCGCCACCGAGAGATTGAGCAATGTGCAGGCGGTGCAGGTGCTCAACCCCGTTACCCAGGCCTGGGATGAGGTGGCCTATAGCGCCGTGTCCGGGGAGGTTCCCGGGGCCATCACTATCAGCCCGCCAGCCGCCGGCGCGGGCTCCACCGCCTACCGCATCTATTACCTGCCCCGGGAGAGCGACTGGACCTCCTTTCCACCCCGGTTGGAGGAGCCGCCCCTGAAGGTGAACCAGGTGGAGGTGACTCTCGGGGGCCGCTGGGACGGCAATGCCTTTGCCGGAGGCTCGCTCCTGGCCGCGGAGTTACGGTCCATTACCTGGACCATGAAGAATTACCTCACCCCGGAGAACACCCCGGGAGCCGGCAGCGGCTATGCTAACCGCGCCTTCCGTTACGGCCGGGAGCAAAACCTGAAATTCGACCGGGATTTCAGGGACTTTCTCATGGCCCAGCACCTGAAGGACAACGACACCCTGGCCATCCACCTGAAGGCCGAAGGCCCGGAATTTGCGCCAGGCGTGAAATACCAGGTGGAACTGGTCTTTCCCCGGGTGGCGGTGCTCAATGCCCCGATCAAGGTGAACCAGCGCCGCCTGGGGGAAGAGGTGGAATTCGCCGTCCTGGAAGATGACAACTTCGGCTCGGTGATCGCCTACGTCCAGAACCAGGTGAGCAGCTACGCGGCCTAGAAAGTGAGCAGTAAACAGTAAGCAGTGAGCAGTTCGGCTAAAGGTTGATTTTACTGCTTACTGCTCACATAAGGAGCAAAAATGGCCAGAGTTTTGGGAGAAGAGCGCCAGGCCTTGCGAATTCAGGACCCGATGTCGGGCTCGGTGATTACGCTCTATTATCGCCGGCCCACTTCGGAGGAGCGGGTGGCCTATCAATTGTCGGCCTTCCGCATTGAAGGAGGCGAGCGCCGGTTTTGCCTGGGGGAGACCCGCCTCAAGTTCGGCCTGGAGATTTTGACCGGCTTCGGGGAGGGGGATTTCCAGGTCAGGGAGGAGGGCCGGGAGGTCCCCTTGGACCCGGCCCGGCACCCGGATTGGCAGGCGCGCCTGGCGGAACATGCCCCGGACCTGGTGTCCTATCTGGCCCAACAGGTCTTCGAAGGCTTACGCCTGGCTGGCCGGGAGGAGTCGGGCCGGGACTGACCGGCCATTTTGCCACCGAGGGCCGGGACTGGCTGGAGGGCTGGCCGCTGCATCGTGAATTGCAGCTGCTGGCCGCCGGACGGCTATGCGGGCCGGAACAGCGGGGGCGCTGTACGGCCGAAAACGGCGCCTTCGCCCACTGGGCCTGCCAGGTTTGTGAAGAGTACCTGCGACCCGAAGCCGTCTCTCCCTGGACCTGGCATCTGGTCTTCCTCCACCAGTTGCAGCGGGCCGGATATCCTTTTAAGGCCAACGATTTAACCCTGGAAGAGTGGCTGCTGGTGGGATTGGTGCAGCGGCTACTGGCCGGGGAGCGAGGACATTATGCCCAAAAGCAGTGCTAGCGGCGGATCGGTCCAGAGCCAATTGGCGGAATTCCGCGCCGGGCAAGAGGAGATGCTGAACCTGAGCCGGGAGTATAGCCAGGAGCGCCTGGCGGTCTGGGCCGAAGAGGTCCGGAGCCTCAAGGAGAGCTGGGATAACTTCTCCCAGGAATGGCAGGGGAGCTTTGCTGACATGACCTCCCTGGCCATTAATAAGTTTGGGGAAATTTCCGCGCAGGGCGAGGCTGCGGCCGGGCTCATCAGCCAGAGCTGGGATCAGACCTTAACCGGCCTCACCACCCAGGTGGACGACTGGGGGGAGCATTTCCTCCAGACCCTGCAGAAGGTGGCCGCGGCCTGGATGGGGAGTATCGGCGGCGGCTCCGGCGGCGGCAGCGGCTGGGCCGGTTTGTTGGGTGGAGTCCTAAATTTCGGGGGTCTGTTCCACCAGGGCGGAATGGTGACGGCCCATGAGGGTATGGTGGTGGCTCCCGAGACGCTCCTGGGGGACGAGCAGCTTATCCTGGCCCAGGCCGGGGAGGGCATCCTGCCCCGGGACAGCATGTCTCGGCTGGGAGAGGCAAACTTCGAGGCGCTGCGCCGCGGAGCCTTTGAACTGACCCCGGGAGGCGGCACCCCCCGGTACGACATCAATATCCAGGTGCAGAGCCTGGATGCCGCCGGGGTGGCGGGCCTGGATTGGGACCGGCTGGTGCAGCGCCACCTAATGCCCCTGCTGCAGAAAGAAACGGACCGGCGCTGGTAGGGGCGGCTCGCGAGCCGCCCCTACGACTCGAAACTGAAGAGGTGACCATGGCTAAGGCAAAACTGGCATGGACTGCCGTGGACGGCAGCTATCAAAGCTATCCCCTGCCGGTCAATTTTACCTGGGATTACCAGGAACTGGCCCAGGACGAAACCGATCGGGACCGGGCTCTGGACGGCACCCTGAGAAGCTACGCCCGGCCTCTGAAAAGGCGCTGGGTTCTGAAATTCCAGTATATTTCCGCCTCTCAGAAGGAGCAGTTGGCGGCCATCAAGGAGGCCCAGGTGGACGTGGATTTCTACCGGGACGCGGCGGGCCCCAAGACCTTCACCGGGGCCTGGACCAACGACCTGGACTTCCGGGAAGTGGCCCCGGGATTATGGTCGGGCAGCATGGTGCTGGAAGAGGTTTAAAAAATTGGGGGGGAAGGTTAAAAGGTTAAAAGGGGAAGAGGAAAACCACAGTCGTTTGTAGTCATTAACCTTTTCCCCCCTTTCCCTTTTCTCCTTTTACCCCCGGGCCGTTAAGCCCTCTACCACTATAATCAGGGATAACTTATGAGGCAGGCAGCATCAGAGTATCTGGTAGAAGAGGCCCGTTTACGCGGGGCCCGGCCCCGGGTGAAGGCCGTGCTCTATCCTTTTGATTTGGACTACGGCCTGGCTCCCGGTTCCGGCGAGTACCTCGATACCAGTTACGGGGGCGAGCCCGGGAAGCTGGCCCTGGCCGAGGGCTACCATACTGCCGCGTCCTGGACCTCGCCGGTGGTGCCCGCCTTTGCCCCCTATCTCGACTCCGTCTGCCCGTCCTGGGAAGACCAGGCCGCCCAGATGGACGTCCAGGTCTATTTGCGCACCGGCAAGACGCCACTGGAAGTTTCCGGGGCGGCTTATACCCTGTTAACGCCAGGGTTGGAATTCCCCTTGGGGCCATACTTCCAACTGCGGGTGGAATTCCGGCAGAATATCCGCTCCTGGGCGGTGGACCAGTCCCAGGAGGCCGATGAATTCACGGCCTACGGGGTGGACTCGGCCCCGGCCGGGGGCTACGAGAGTTACGGGGTGGAAGGGGAGAGTTCAGGTTGCTTGGCCAATTTGTGTCTGGAGGGGCGTCTCAGTCTGCCCGAAAGCGAGATCATCGACCCGGGGGCGGTGGGGGTGGACCTGGCCCGGGATTTCAGCGAACTGAGAGCCGGGAGCCATATCCTGGTCCTGGACCACCGCCGCGGGCAGTGGCTGACCCGAACCGCGTCTTCATATCTGCAAGGGCTGGCTGAAACGGCAAAGCAGGTGGACCTGTATCACGGCTGGGAACTCCCCGGTGGCAACGTTGATTGGCAGTTGGTCTACCGGGGCGCCTGGCAGCGCCTTACCGGCATGGGCCACGGCTGGCGGGAGCGGCACCAGGCCCAGGTCGAAAGTCAGGATTGGGTGACCTCGCGGTTGCGTCAGACGGTGGGGGCGCCCACCCCGGAAGGGGAACGGCGTCCCTTCTTGCGAGGCAGCTACCGGGCCCGGGCGGAGTTAACGGACGTGACCCCGGCGACGGTGAGCGAACCGGTTTTGGTGGGGAGCGGCTCGGCCACCCTGAAGGTGATGGGGGCCTACCGCGGTAACGAGACCCAAGAATATCTTTTAGAGGTGCAAAACGGCGGCGAGGTGGGAAACGCCACCTGCCGCTGGTCGCTGAACGGCGGGCAAAGCTGGCAGGATAGCGGCTTCCAGACCGGCGGCGGCGATGGACCGGTGCAGTTGCAGGCGGGCCTGGCGGTTTACTGGGACTCGGGCCCCGGGACCGACCTGGTGGCCGGGGACCGCTGGACCTTCACCGCCACTCCGCCCATCTATCGCTGCCGGGTTTATGGCGCCCCGTTTGTCGCCATCACCGCGGTGTATTGCAACGAGGCCCAGACCTGGGAGGGCGTAGCCGCGGATCCGGCTACCGGGGTGATTCTGGTCACCGGCCGCAGCGACCAGGTGGAGGCCCGGGTTACCAAAGACGCCACCACCCATCCGGTGGATATCATGGCGGATATTCTGGCCGAAATAGGGCTCAGCCAGGCCATCAACCAGGATTCTTTCGCCCTGGCCAAGAGCCTCACCCCAGAGTACGCTATCGGGGTGTGTTTCGAAAATATCAGCGCCGCCCAGGCCCTGCGGGAGATCGTCCGGCGCTGCCTCTATGACCTCTGGGTCGATTTCGGTGAAATCAAGATCAGGGCTTATTTGGGAGAGGATCAGTGAGCGAGTGGCGTAGGGCGGCCGTCTCGGCCGCCGGATAGAGATGGCGGGCGAGGACGCCCGCCCTACGATCACTGCTCACTCTCCTGGCCCCCACAAACAGCCTCAACCGAGGGATTCGAAATGGGACGCATCGATTGGGCCCGGGCGGCGCAATTCAACTGGGCCTTCGACAATATGGGCGGCACTCCGCTCCAGGAAGCGGTGGCGGGCAACTGGCAGGGAGCCACCGCGCAGGTCGAGGACGGGGGCCGGATAAACCTAACGGCCCCCAACCCCGGCGGTGGACAGGTTTACTTCATCCGGGGGATCTATCCGGTGGACACGGTGTTTCCCTGGAACGGCTTCTGGGCCGACCCCATGAGCGGCGACCTGACCAACTATTACCAGGGCGGTTCTTTTAGCAACCAGGGAGAGGCCACCATCATCACCCTGGGGACGCCCCTGGCGGCCGAGACTCGGGTTCAGCTATACTACATCTATCTCACCGGGAAGCAGGCGACCAGATACGAGCCGTTGAACAACTACCCTTGCATCCGCCCGGCCAGCCGTTCCCGGGACGACTATACCTACGACTTCGCGGTGGATCGGGTGCTGGACCTGATGGTCTGCCTCCACTTTGCCGGGTCGGCGCAGGGGAAGGATTACACCCCGCTGATCCAGTTCCTGTGGGAGGCCTTTATTGGCCGAGAGCAGTCCAGCACCTCCCCACTCTTACGAGATTCGTTTGAACGTCAGTTCTGGGACCGGGGGGAGCACCTGATGTACCGGGGCGCCACCTCCGGGGTTGACGCCTTTCAGGTATTTGCCAGCGAGGCGGCGGCGGGCGGCCCCGGCCGGGTGTTGCATGCCCGGGTGCTGCTCCCGGCCAGCACGGACGCCGCCTGGTTCGGTTACGGCCTGGATTGGTCCCTGGAGGCCGCCCCCTTTAACGGGGTGGACCGTCTCAGCTTCAAGTTGCAGGGACCGGCGGGCACCCTTAGGGTCCATAACCTGACCAAAATCGGCAGTGGCAGCGCCCTTCTGATCCTCCGGGGTGACTATGCCCGCCAGGAGAAGCGCCGTTTCGTGGTCTATATTCAAAGCACCGGGGCGGTGGGCGCCGCCACCTTCCGCTGGTCCAAGGACGGTGGCCTGACCTGGGAGGCCGGCGGCCTGATCAGCGGCGACCGGCAGCACCCGGTGACCCTGTGGGCCGGCCTTGAAGTTTACTGGGAAGGCGGCCCCGGCACCCACCTGGTGGCCGGGGACTATTGGACCTTTTGGGCCGGGGAGCCCGCGGTGCACCCCAGGAAACTCCTGGTCACCCTGAATGATTCGGCCGCCGATGCCGAAGACCCCTGGGGCCCGGCCCACACTTATGTCCATGCCCTGCCGGACCGGTTTGCCGAGCTGACCCCCTTTGAGCTGCCCTTCAGCCAGTTTTGGCGCCGGGATAATCTCATCGAAGATGGCGACCGGGTCACGGCCATGTGGGGAGCCTGGTACTCCGCCAGCCAACCGGACACCAGCGACATCACCATCGGCACCCGGGAAGAAACCGAGGTCCTGTTCGGCGAGACTTTCTATACCCAGCGCCTGGTGACCTGGGATCTATCGCCTTACGCCACCGCCTTCGGAGTCTGGGCCGGCATCGACCCCGGCCGCTGTAATTCTTCTGGCCAGAGCCAGGTCAATTTTCTCGTCCAGGCGGTGGTGGCCGGGGTCGCCTCCCTCACCCTCCGGGTCAAGGTTAAGGATGCCCAAGGCAGCTATTTCTATCAGGACGTGACGGTGCCGGCGAACGCCTGGCAGCGGGTGACGGTGGCCCTGTCCGACCTACAACTGGAGTCGGGGGCCACCCCCCTGGTTCATCCCCTCCAGGTAATCGACCTGGGCATCCCGTCCAATCCTCCCAGCAACGGCGCCTTTTATCTCACTGACCTCAAGTTCGGTGAGCATCTCACCTTTGCCGGGGCCGACCGCCTCCGGATCCTGGAATTCAAGATGGAGCAACAGGGACTCGAAGATCACGAGTGGTGGTTGGATGACATCTCCCTCAACCTGGAGGCCCAGGACCCCTACCCTTACGCGCCCCGGCTGGCCATTTCCTTAACGCCTTACGGCCAGAACCCCTGGCGGGGGCCGACTTTAGTACATTACGCTCAACCCCTGGCCCCCTTTCTAGTCGGAGCCCTGAACCTGGCCCAGACCTATGTGCAACTTCATCAAGACGCTCAGGATGAATTTCATTCGAGGTACGGCGGAGTCAAAGGGCCCATCATGCCGGTGCACACCCGCAACGATATCGAAAACATTGCCATCCTGGGTTGCGAGAATTTTGACAAATTCTGCTGGTGGCCTGATTATCCGGAAACTGCCTGCGGCCTGGGGCAATATTGGGCCTTCATGAAACTGGCTCAGTATCAT
>JAPLJC010000175.1 GCA_026388765.1 Deltaproteobacteria bacterium | reverse complement strand
TTTGCAATTCCTCTCGCATCCGTGTGTCTATCGTCACTGGTGGAATCGGTCGACCGAGTGGCATGGCTTCTCCTTTCGCTTGTAGAAGCCTACCATAAACGCACTACTTTGTAAAGTTAATTAAGAAACAAAACACTAGCCCCGATTATCCATAACCTGCTCGCCATGAGGAGAGCAGCCCGGGACGCCTTCAACCGCCACAGCCGCGACAAACTGCAGGATTTGCAAAACCTGCAAGGAACGGTAGCGCAAAATATTACCCAAGCCTCCCGACAGATCAAGTCCTTGATGGCCCGGAAGCCGGAAGTGGAAAAGCAGGAATTGCTTCGGCTGGAGACCATCCTTGGCCGGTTGGGGGAGATCAAGGCCAACCTGGGAAACCTGGCCGACCCCATCCAGAAGAAGATCAAGGGGGGGGTCCTCTTTTCCGACAAGGCCGTGGCCCAAAGCAACTATCTTTTTGACCAGCACGGCGGCATGATCCGCTCCCTGCTGGATATCATCAGGACCGACAACGACTTCCTGAAAAACTACGTAAAGGGCGAAGCCCGGAATTTAATCCAGGCCACCACCGATTACGCCACCGAACACCAGGACCGGCTCATTGAGGGACTGTGCACCCCCCAGGAAGCCCCCATCTTTTTGGCGATCCTGGACGCCATGCGGGGGGTCGGGCAAATCGAGGTGGAAATTGCCAAGCTCATGGTGCAGAAACCGTAAAGATTGAGCTGGGTTGTAATTCCATGTTTACCCCCGGGGGCGTGGTCCTCACGTCCCCTTCTCTATTCTGGGAAAGCCAATCTGACAAGATTGTTCCCAATTCAGCCAGCTTTATTACGTAAATGTATTAATCGGACCAGGGAGCGCCGGTGTCGGCAGGCTCGCGGCTCGGGTCGTTCCTGGAATATCATGGAATTTCATAATGGTTACCGCTCCGGTAAAGCTCGGCATATTTCTTGCTGTAAATCTGCGGCATGGAAGATGAACTCAAAGAACTCCAAATCCAAGTTCTCTCCGAGATTAGCCAAATCCTCGGCCAGGCCCTGAATCTGGACCAGGCCCTGGAGTTCATCCTCGGGGTCCTGTCCCGGTCCTTTGCCCTGAAATATGCCGGCGTCGCTCTGAAAGACCCAGAAACGGGCCAATTGCGCTGCCGCACCTCCCGGGACCTGACGGCCGCAGGGCAACCCCGGGCCGGCTGCCGCCCGGGGGAGGGCCTGGCCGGGTTGATCTTGGCTACCGCCCAACCTTTTGTGGTCCCGCTCATGGGCCAGGAGCCGCTATTCCTTAACCAAAGCCGGGCCCGGCAGTTCCACAAGGAGCAGGTCTCCCTGATCGGCGTCCCCATTATCCTGCAAGGCACTCCCCTGGGGGTCCTGAGCGTCGACCGCCTCTTCACCGATGAGGTTTCCCCGGAGGAGGACCTGCGCTTCCTCGGCATCCTGGCGGCGATCATGGCCCAGTTTGTCGGTCTCGAGCTGCCGGGGAGGCTTCGGGAAGAACGTCTGCGGCCAGAAAATCTGACCCCGGGCCCGGAACTTTCAGATAGTTCCCGGAATTTCTTCGTCGCGGGCCAAGGTCTCGCCAGCCAGGAAGTGCAGCAGCTCATCAAAAAAGTGGCCCCAGGCCGCGCCCCGGTCCTCCTCTCGGGAGAATCCGGCACCGGCAAAAATCTGATGGCGCGGGTGATCCACGAACTGAGCCCCCGGGCCAGGTACCCTTTCCGGAAGATCAATTGCGCCTCGCTGCCGGAAAATCTTCTGGCCGCCGAGCTCTTCGGCTATGAGCAGGACGCCATCTCCGGGGCCGTTAAAGCCCGACCCGGCCGCCTGGAAGAAGCGGACGGGGGCAGTATCTTCCTGGAGGAAATAGGCGAGCTGTCCCTCAGCCTCCAGGCCAGGATGTTTCGCTTCCTGCAAGACATGGAATTCCAGCGTTTGGGCAGCAACCGCACCAGGAAGGTGGAGGTCCGCCTCATCGCCGCCACCACCCGGGATCTGGCCGCGGCCGTCAAGGCGGGCTCGTTCCGGGAAGACCTCTATTACCTATTAGGCCACGCCCCGGTGCGTATCCCGCCCCTGCGGGAGCGCCGGCCGGACATTCCCCTGCTGCTCAATCACTTCCTGGACAAGGTCTCCAAGGAATATGACCGCAGATTCTATCTGACCCAAAAGGCCCTGGATGTTCTGGAGGATTACGCCTGGCCCGGTAATGTCCGGGAAATGGAAAACCTGGTGGAACGACTGGGCATCGTGGTGGAAGGCGCCGAGATCGGCGTCAAAGACCTGCCCCCCTATCTCTTGCCGCCCGCAAAAATGGAGACCCATGAGGACCAGGCCTTCTTGACCCGCTTAAAAGAGATGGAAAAGCGGGAAATCCTGGCCGCCCTGGAGCGTAACCGCTGGATCCAATCCCAGGCGGCCATGGACCTGGGGTTGACCCTGCGGCAAATCGGCTACCGGGTCAAACAGTTCGGCCTGGAAAGGCTCATCAAGGAGCAGCGGGGACATAGCCGGTCGGGCTAAAAAATAGGGGAAAAGGGGGAAAAGGGGGAAAGGTTAATGTACAACCCTTCTGAAGATTATCCCTTTCCCCTTTTTTCCTTTTCCCCACTTACCCCTTTCTATCTCACCCCAGGGCATTGAGCTGCAGGGAGATGGGCTTGGCGTCAGCCGCGGGGCCGCTGAACTGGATGGGTCCCGGGAAGCGGTAATGGTCCTCCAGGGCCCACCTGTCCCGTTCCCGGGCCAGGAACCGGAAGGCCGGCGATTCCAGGTCCACCTTTTGCTTGGCGATCACCAGCTCCAGGCGGCTCTTGCGCTCTTCCAGGTGCATCAGGGGGGCCAGGGGGATGCCGAGGGGCTGCCATTCCGCCACCGGCCGATGCAGGTCCTTGATGGCCGCCATGTAGCCGGTGGCCCCGTTGGCCAGCAGGCTGTAAGCGGTCTGCCCCAGGTTGTAAGCGTAGTCGCAGTCGAAGCAGGTGGGGAAAGTGCCCCGCCCGTCGTAGCCGTAATAGTGGTTCTGGGTGCGGAAGATGCCCTTGTAGATGCCCTTGGCCCGCTGTTTGCGCAGGTAGGTGGCCACCATCTCCAGGAGGATACGCTCGGTGTTCACCAGGGCAAACGGAAAGTTGCCATGGCTGTCCCGGGGCAGCATCAGGCCACGTTGCAGCAGGGACGGAAAACCCAGGAAGACCCGGCTGTCGTAGTCCCGCCAGATGTCGCTGTTGTCGATGAGCTGCACCTGGTCTTCATAGGAGAGCTGCTGGAAAGACTCCCCTTCGTGGGCCTCCCGGTCGTAGTCCGCAATGATGTAGCTGATCTTGATGATTAAGACGTGGATTTCGTGGATGAACTCCAGGATGCCCTCGGGGATCAGGATGGTGCCATAATTTTTCCCCAGTTGCGCCCGCTCCACCACCACATCGGCGATGAGGCGCACCACCTGGTGAATGGTCAACTCGTTCTCTTCGATCTCCTCGCCGATCAGGATGACGTTGGGGTGGGTCTGGAAGGCCACCTCCAGGGCGATGTGGGAGGCGCTGCGGCCCATGAGGCGGTTGAAATGCCAGTACTTCAGATCCGACTTGCAATCGGAATTGAGGTTGCCGATCTCGGTGGCGAAGGCCATGCAGGCCGAGTGGTAGCCGAAGGGGACTTGTAGGAGGCCCGGGACCTGGAGGTCGCCGTCGATGGTCTTGGGGATGCCGATGACCTGGGTGCCCATCTCCCGCAGATTCTCCGCCAAAAAGGCGGCGTTGGTGTTGGAATCGTCGCCCCCCACCACCACCAGGCCGTCCAGCTGGAGGGTGGCGCAGGTCTGGCGGCATTGCTCCATCTTCTTAGGGGTGTCGATCTTGTCACGGCCGGTGCCCAGCATGTGAAAGCCGCCGGAGTTTTTGTGCAGGTCCACCATCTCGGCGGTTACTTCCACGTGTTGGTTGGTGATGATGCCCTTGGGTCCGGCCAGGAAGCCGATGAGGCGGCTCTCCGGATGGCCCTTGGTCATCGCCTCGAAGACCCCGCCGATGACGTTGTGCCCCCCCGGGGCCGGCCCGCCGGAGAGGACGATACCGAGGCGCCGGGGTTGGTGGCTCGCCTGGCCTCCGGGGATGATTTCCACCAGCCGGTTTTGGCTGACGAAGGGCAGTTGCTCCCGGGCCACCTTGATGGCGTCAAGTTCATAGCCGTCCAGGGGCCGGGTTGTGGTCCGACCTGCAGTCAGGGCTGAGCACAGGCCAGGTTGATAGGCCCGGCGTTCCTCCCGGAACCTGGTTTCGGTGCCCAGTAAATCTTCTATCTGCGCTTCGGCCGACACAGCAGCCTGGGTCCTTGCTTTCATTTGAGTCTCCTCCGCCCCTATTTCATCAACTCCCGGAGCCGGCGCACGTTGGCCGCCAGGCGCCGGGCGTCGTCATCTTCTTCACCGGGCCCGTAGCCCCCGTGTTTCCCGAAAATGCCTGACCCCGAGACCAGGACATCGGCCCCCGCAGCCACGATGTCGCTGACGGTGTCAGTGTGCACCCCGCCATCCACCTCGATGAGCACCCCAAGATTCTCGGCATCGATTCGCTGCCGGAGCTGCCGGACCTTGGGGAGCACCCCCCGGATGAACTTCTGGCCGGAGAAGCCGGGATTCACCGTCATCAAGAGGACCATGTCCACGTCCTTCAGGACATAATCCAGACAGTTGAGGGAGGTGGCCGGGTTCAGGGTCACAGTGGCCCTGGCCCCCAATTCTTTGATGTTTTGAATCAGGCGCTCCAGATGGACGGTGGCCTCCACATGAATACCCAGCCAATCGGCGCCGGCCTCCACGAAGTCCTGGACGTAGCGCTCCGGGTTGTCAATCATCAGGTGGACGTCCAGGGGCAGGGAGGTGGCCTTTTTAATGGCCTTGACCACGTCGGGGCCGATGGTGATATTGGGGACGAAGTGGCCGTCCATGACGTCCACGTGGATCCAGTCCACCCCGGCCTGCTCCACCAGGCGCACCTGCTCCGCCAGGCGGCCGAAATCTGCGGATAGAATTGACGCCGACAGCTTTTTCATGAACTCGCCGACCTCCCTTTCAAAAAGAACCTGATTTCATTCTTGCTACCTTATCGCCGATTAGGGAGAAAAATCAAGAGTCACCTTCAAACCGGCTTACTCTTAATCTTACCCAAATTTATTTGCTACAAAATTTTCCATAAGGAGTATAATCGCCCATATTAAGGGAACTAAACTGCTGTTGGCCGAGGAGGAGAGCTCATGCAAAAGATTACCTGGCAAAGATCACTAGTGGCACTGGTATTATTGGCCGGCATCGTGCTGACCGGGGCTCGCCCTGTTCAAGCCGCTGATGCGGGGGCGGTTTTTACCCCGGGGCCGCCGATGCAGGTCGCCAGGGAACTCTTTAATATGGCCGCCCTGCCCGGCGGCCAGGTGGCGGTTTTTGGCGGCAGGACCTATCCCGGTGCTGCTCTCGCCAAAGCCGAAATCTGGGACCCCGCCAGCAATTTATTCACCTCATATAACATGAATTTTAGCCACCATTTTTCGGACCTGGCCAAACTGGCCGACGGCGACTTCCTGCTCCTCAGTGGAGAGGGCAACAATGCGGAAACTTTCCATCCCGGCGCCAATACCTTTACCCCCACCGCCGGGCATCCGGCCTACGCCAGGATTTACGGCCATGCCGCCACCCTCTCTTCCGGCAAAGTCCTGGTGGTGGGCGGTAATTCTCTCGACGCCGCCACCTATGGGGAAGTCTTTGACCCCGCCACGGGCACCTTTACCCCCACCCTGACCCTTCATACTCCCAGGGCTTTGCCCCTGGTCTTGCCCTGCAATGACGGCTCGGCCGTGGTCCTGGGGGGACGCAGTACCACCGACCCTATCATAGAATATGAGCGGGTGGAGCTGTACGATCCTGTCTCCAACAGTTTTAGCATCCTCCAGGAGCAACTCTTTCCCGGCGACCCCGGCTGGGGGATCATGGGCTATGTCTGGGGCAACGGGGTTTACTATTTGAATCCCGTGGAGACCCAGCGGCTCCAGGATGGCCGCTATCTCCTCCTGGCCAAAAAGGGATTGGTCCCCTACACCTTATTCACCTTTGACCCGGCCACCAAGGCCATCGCCAAGTTCACCACTACTCCGGATTTTCCTGATTATACCCATTTTGCCTTGTCTTGTTATCCGGTGGTGGATGCGGCCCGGAACAAGGCGTATCTCCTGAACACGGATAATCATAGCGGTGGTTTTATCAATGTCCGCCTCTATACCGTGGACCTGGCCACGGGCCGGCGTAATGACCCAACCGGCAGCTTCCACCTCGGCAGCTTTCTCAATGAATTCGGCGTCACGCTCCTGGCCGACGGCCGCCTCTTTCTGGCCGGCGGAGACGAGGTTGTCAATTTAGCTGTCCAATCCACGAATAAAACCTGGTTTATCAAGCCTACTGGCAGCCCGGTTCGCAGTATGGGCCTGTTGCTGCTGGATTGACCTGACGGCCGATTTCCAGCGGTCGGCTCAAGCCTTTTTACCCAGTAGGTCCCAGGCGGCCCGGCCGACCTTGTAGATAAAGAAGGGGCCGCCCACCAGCACGAACCAGTAAAAAGCGAAGAAGCGCCAGACCAGCAGGGTAAAGGCGATGGCTTCGGCGCCCATGAAGGGGCTCATGAAGGCGGCGTAGCCGCCCTCCTCCACACCGGCGCCGCCGGGGATGAACGAGGCCTGCCCCCCCAGGCGCAGCAATGCCTGGGTCAAGAGCAGGTAGGCGGCGGGCACACTTTGATGCATCATAGCGACCACCAGGATCAGGATCAGGTAGCGGGGCAGCCAGAAATCCAGGGTGATCAGGTAGAGGGCCAGCCGCTGAGGCCACGACATCTGGCCCAGGAGGCGGATGGACCGAAAGAATTCCACCGTGGCCCGTCCCCGACGCCAGTGGCGGCGAGCCAGCCAGGGAACCTTCGCCAACTGCCGTCCCATAAACCCGCAAACCCGGCGATAGTGGCGGACCAGGGCCCAAAAGCCATAGGCCCCGCCGGCCACCACCGCCAGGGTCAGGGCCACCAGGCGCAGGGTTTGATAGGACCAGCCCCCCTGGAGCGCCCAGAGGAGGGCGGCGGTGGGCAAGAGGGTGCCATAAATGGCCAGGTCCGCCACCACCATGAGGCCCACCACCCCTGCGGCCCTACCCAGGCTCAGACCCAGCTGATTGAACAGGAAGATATAGGTGGCGGGCATGCCCACCCCCCCGGGGGTGGTGACCCCGGCAAACTCGGCGGAGATGATGGTGAGGGCCGCCTCCCCGAAACCTGCTTTCTGCCCCAGAAAACCCAGCAGAAACTGAATCCGGAGGGCATTAAAAGCCCAACTGATCACCTGCAGGAAGGTGAGCAATAGGAGTGCCCCCCAGGAGAGGCGCTGCACCAGCCGAAACTGGGTCAGCCCCCCCAGGGCCAGGGGCAGCGCCAGGCTAAGGCAGATACTGGCCAGGAGCAGGAGCAGGAGAAGCCATTTTTTCTTGGTCGTCATCAGACCTTCAGCGGTTCAAGGCCCCGGCGGCGCTTTTATCCAGGAACCAGTGCAACTCCCCCGGCTCCGGGTGGATGAGCTGCGCCGGTAGGCGGCTGGGGTCCCCGGGTCCCTCGATCACCTCCCGCACCACCGCGGCCTTGGCCGCCCCGGCCACCAGAAAGGCCACCGTCGCGGCCCGATTGATGAAGGGGGCGGTGAGGGTCAGGCGATGCAGGTCTGGCTCGGCAACGTAGACCTCCGCCACCCAGCGCGCCGCTTCAGTTAGCGCCGGGGCGCCGGGAAACAGGGAGGCGGTGTGGCCGTTTTCCCCCAACCCCAGCAGGATGAGGTCGAAGCGGGGTTCGCCTCCGGCGAAGAAGCTCTGCAGCAGAGCCTCATAGCGCCGGGCCGCCTCCCGGGGGTCCGGAAGGCAGTCCATGGGGTGTACCTGCCCGGCGGGCACGGGCACCTGCCGAAGCAGCGCCTCCTGGGCCATCAGGGCGTTACTCCGGGGATCGTCCGGATCCACGCAGCGCTCATCCCCCCAGAAGATATGGGTCCGGGCCCAGTCCACCCGGTCCCGGAAGGTGGGCCGCGCCAGCATCTCATAGGTGCGCCGGGGGGTGCTGCCGCCCGACAGGGCGACGCTGAAGCGGCCCCGAGCCGCCATGGCGTTCCGGGCCATATCGATAAAAAATTCGGCCGCTCCCTGGCTCAAGGCCTCCAGATCGTCAAAGAGGTGGATCAAGTCTGCACCATGGCCACCCGGCAGACGGCCGTGTCTTCCTGACACTGTAAAAAGGTGGGCATAATCCAGTTGCGGCCGTCCTGGGCCAGGAGGGTTGCCGCGGCTTCCGGGCCCCAGGTGCCCGCCTGGTAGTTGGGAAAGTCGGTGGGCCGGCCGGTTCCCCAGAGGTTCAGGATGGGGGCGAGGATCTCCCAGGCGGCCTCGGTCTGGTCGGCCCGCATGAACAGGGTGGCGTCCCCCAGCATCACGTCCAGCAACAAGGTTTCGTAGGCCTCCGGAGGCGTCGATTTGAAGGCCTCCCGGTAGAAAAACTGCATAATCACCGGCGACAGGTGCATGGTGGGCCCCGGATACTTGGCCTCGAAGCGGAGCAGCAGCCCCTCCTCGGGCTGGATCGCGAAAATCAGCCGGTTGGGGCGGGCCTCCATGACCGCGGTGGCCGGAAAGGGCTGATGTGGCACCGGACGGAACTGAATGGAGACTTCGGAGATCTTGGCGGGCAATCTTTTACCGGTGCGCAGGTAAAAGGGCACTCCTTGCCAGCGCCAGTTGTCGACCAGAAGCTTCACCGCGGCGAAGGTCTCGGTGGCTGAATCCGGAGCCACGTTGAGTTCGGTGCGGTAGGCGTCAACCGGCTGCGACTCGATCCAGCCGGCCCCGTATTGGCCCCGCACCGCGCAGGTTTGAACCATTTCCGGGGTAATGGGGCGGATGGCGTGGAGCACGTCCACCTTCTTGTTGCGTACTTCGTCGGCGCTGAAGGAAACGGGAGGCTCCATGGCGATGAGGCAGAGGACCTGGAGCAGGTGGTTCTGAATCATGTCCCTCAGGGCCCCGGCCTGGTCGTAGTAATGGCCCCGGTTCCCCACCCCTTCGGACTCGGCCACGGTGATCTGCACGTGGTCGATATAGTTGCGGTTCCAGACGGGCTCAAAAAGGGTGTTGGCGAAGCGGAAGGCCAGGATGTTCTGCACCGTCTCCTTACCGAGATAATGGTCTATGCGGTAGATTTGGGATTCGTGGAAGAGCTCGGTGAGGCTATGGTTCAAGGCCCGGGCCGAGTCCAGGTCGCGTCCGAAGGGCTTTTCCACCACGATGCGGGAGCGCTGGCGATCCTGGTTGATTTTAACCCGGGCCAGTTCCCGGGCCACCGGCTCGACCATGCCTGGCGGCAGCCCGAGGTAAAAGATGTGGTTGGCCCGGGCATTCCATTCCCGGTCCTGATCCGCCAGTTTCCGGGCCAACTCGACGAAGACCTCGGGTTTCTCCAGGTCCGCGGTCATGAAGGACAGGTGGGAGGCAAAGCGGCTCCAGTCCTCTTCGGTCATCGTCCGGCGGGCGTATTTGTCCACCCCGGCCTTTAGATGCGAGCGAAACTCATCCTCTTGCAAGCGCCGGTGGCCCGTGCCGATGATGAGAAACTTTTCCGGAAGCCAGTGATCGACGAACATGCTGTAGAGCGCCGGGATGAGCTTGTGCCAGGACAGGTCTCCCGCGGCTCCGAAAATGACAAAAACCGTGGGCTCCGGCCGAGTGGTTACTGCCATATTGTCTCCTCAATCCTCGTCCCATTGGGCGTGGAAGGCCCCGGCGGCGTCCACCCGCTCGAAGGTATGGGCCCCGAAGTAATCCCGTTGGGCTTGAATCAAATTGGCCGGCAGCCGGGCGCTGCGGTAGGCGTCAAAATAGGCCAGGGACAGCATTAACCCCGGGGCCGGCACCCCCAGTTCGGCGGCGACCCCGACCACGTCCCGGAGGTCCTGCTGCCGGGTCATAAATTCCGATCCCAGCTTGGGGTCCAGAAACAGATGATTCAGGTCGGGGCGGTCCCGAAACGCCGCCCGGATGTCCTCCAGCAGCGCCGCCCGGATGATGCAGCCGCCGCGCCAGATGCGGGCCACGGTTTCCAAATCGAGGCCATAGTTGTAAGTGGCGGAGGCCCGCTTTAAGAGGGCCAAACCCTGGGCGTAAGTGGCGATCATCCCGGCGTAAAGTCCGTTCTTCAATTTATCCAGGAAACGGGCCCGGTCCCCGCCAAAGACGTGGTTAGGGCTGGTAAGGACCTGGGCTGCGGCCAGCCGCTCATCCTGGTAACCGGAGAGATCCCGCATCACCACGGCGATGTCGATGGTGGGGGTCCCCACCTGCAGGTCCATGGCTTCCCAGGAGGTCCACATGCCGGTCCCCTTTTGCTTGGCCCGGTCCAGGATCAGATCGATGAGCGGCTTTCCGGTCTTCTCGTCCTTTTTCAGAAAAATGCGGGCGGTGATCTCCAGCAGGAAGGAGCTCAGCTCTCCTTGGTTCCAGTCGGTATAGACCTTATGCAGTTCTTCCGGCTGCATCCCCAGACCCCGCTTCAGCAGGTCGTAGGTTTCGGCGATGAGCTCCATGAGGCCGTACTCGATGCCGTTGTGGACCATCTTGACGTAGTGGCCGGCGGAGCCGCGCCCCAGAAGGGCGACGCAGGGTGCGCCCTCGACCTGGGCCGCAGCCGCCTCCAGCACGGGAGCCACCCGGTCATAAGCCGGTTGGGGGCCGCCGGGCATCAGGCTGGGCCCATAGCGCGCCCCGGCTTCGCCGCCGGAAACCCCCAGGCCCATGAACATCACCTTGTTTACCGCCAGGGCCCGGGCCCGGCGGTTGGTGTCGGTGAAATGGGAGTTGCCGCCATCGATGACCAGGTCGCCGGCGGCCAGGTGCGGCCAGATTTCCTTGATGACGGCGTCCACCGCATCCCCGGCCGACACCATGATCAGGAGAGCCCGGGGCCGGCGCAGGAGCCCGATGAATTCTTGCAGCTCATAGCCGGGCCGGATATGACGGGGACCCACTTCCTGGGCCATGAATTCCCGGGTTTTCTCGGCGGTGCGGTTGTACACGGCCACGCGAAAACCGTGGTCGGCGAAATTCAAGGCCAGATTCCGGCCCATGGTCCCCAGACCGACGACGCCGATCTCACATCCCTGCTTGGGCATAAGAAGGTCTCCGAATTATTATCTGCAATGTAAGAGCGGGGCTAAAACCCGCCCCTAAGGCTCACTCCGCCAACGACAACCCCAAGCACCCAAAGGCGTCCCGGGTGGCCGCAAAACCGGTGTGATGGATGCCGTGGATGCCCAGCCCCCGGGCCACCTCCACGAACATGAGCCGGTCGTCGAGGTACACCACCTGCTCCGGCATCACCTGGGCGCAGTCCAGGGCCAGGCAGTAGAGGTCGGAGTCCGGCTTACGGTAATGGACGAAACACGACGAGATGAAAAAGTCCACATAGGACCCGAGATTGAATTTCTTGATGCGGTACCGGGTCAGTTCCAGACCCTCGTTGCTCACCGTGGCCACCTTGAGCCCGTATTTGGCCTTCAAGCCCTTGATCAGTTCCGTAGTTTGGGCCATCTCCGGCTTTTGCTGGGACTGGGCAAACATGAAGGTTTTGAAATCTTCCCGGGTGAAGGGGCGGTCCTCGTAAAAGACCAGCCGGGTCAGGTATTCATCCAGGCTCAGCTTGCCTCCCTCGTAGGTATCGAAGGTGAGGTGGTGGCGTTCGTTCATCTCTTCGGCGTCCAGGTTAAACTTCTCCGCCGCCTCCCGGCGCATCCCGCGGTCCCAGCCATTGGTGAGCAGGACGTTGCCGATATCCAGAAAGAGCGTGGTGATGTTCATGCTTTGCCTCCCGACAGGGCCGATGGCCCGATTATTTCAGCGCTCCAGGGCCTGCCGGCGTTTCCCTTCCAGGGTGCACATCAGGTTGTCGTAGGGCTGGTTGAATTTCTCCACCCCTTCGCCTTCCAACTGCTGGGTCACCCGGTTGAGGTCGATACCCAACTCCGGCAGGCCCTGCAGGACTGCGGTGGCTTTCTCCAGTCTCTCAGTGAGCGTCATCGCCGGCTGGCCGTGGTCCCGGTAAGCGTTCAGGGTCTCCACCGGCAAGGTATTGACGGTCTCCGGCCCGATGAGAGGCTCCACGTATTTGAGGTCGGGGTAGGCCGGGTTCTTGGTGCTGGTGCTGGCCCAGAGCAGACGCTGAACCCGGGCCCCCTTGGCGGCCAGGGTCTTGAAGCGGCGGCTGCCGAAGATTGGTTGATAAATAGAGTAAGCTACCTTGGCGCTGGCAATGGCCACCTCTCCGGTGAGGGCGGCGGCGGCCTTGGCCATGGGGCGGCCGGATTTGGCCATTTTCTCCAGTTGCGGGTCCAAGAGGACATCGATGCGGCTCAGGAAGAAGCTGGCCACCGAAGCAACCGCCAAGTCCAGGCCCCGAGCGGCCCGCTCCTCCAGCCCGGCGAGATAGGCCTCGGCCACTTCCTGATAGCGCGGCAGCCCGAAGAGCAGGGTGATGTTGACGTTGACCCCTTCGCTGATGAGCTGACGGATGGCCGGCAAGCCCTCCAGGGTGGCCGGCACCTTGATGAAGACGTTGGGCCGGTTAAGTTTGGCCCACAGCCGGCGGGCCTCGGCGATGGTGCCGGCGGTGTCGTGGGCCAGGTGAGGGTTGACCTCCAGACTGACGAAGCCGTCGGCGCCCTGCAGCCGGTCATGGAGCGGCCGGAAGAGGTCCGCGGCCCGCTGCACGTCCGCCACCGTCAGGGCCTCGTAGATCTCCTGAAGGCCTTTGCCTTCCCGGGCCAGGGCCCGGATGTCGTCATCGTAGTCGGGGCTGCCGCTGATGGCCTTGTCGAAAATGGACGGGTTGGAGGTCACCCCCCGCAGACCGTCTGCATCGATATAGCGCTGCAGTTCACCCGAATCGATCATCTGCCGGGAGATAAAGTCCAGCCAGATGCTCTGGCCGAGGCCGGTAAGTTTGATGAGTGGGTTTTCTTTCATGGTCAAAATCCTGTTCTGAAGAATTTTTAATCAACAGCGCTGGCTAAACCATCATGGCCTGAAAACCAACCGACCCGATAACGAATTTTCTTGTAGGGGCGGCTCGCGAGCCGCCCCTACAGAGCGACTGGGTTGCCAAAGGTTTAGGCCCGTTCCAGGGCCGCCACCTTGTCCAGGCGGCGCTGGAAACGCGCCGCGCCCTTATAACGAGCCTGCAGAAAGGTCCGAATGAGATCCCAGGCCAGGGCATAGCAGGTGACCCGACCCCCCAGGCACATGATGTTCATGTCGTCGTCTTCCACCCCCTGGTGGGCGGAGAAGGCGTCGGTAATCAGGGCGGCCCGGACCCCCCGGACCTTATTGGCGGCCACCGAGGCCCCCACGCCGCTGCCGCAGATGGCGAGGCCCCGGTCCACCTCCCCCCGGGCCACGGCCCGGGCCAGTGGCACGACAAAGTCCGGGTAATCGTCGGCCGCATCATATTCCGGGGCGCCGTAGTCCACGATCTCGTAGCCGGCCGCCTTGAGTTCCTCCAGCATTTGCCCCTTCAGCTCAAAGCCGCCATGGTCCGCCGCCACGCCAACGCGCATGGTGTTTCCTCCGACGTAGGGGCGAATCTTGTATTCGCCCTTCAGACAAATATGGGTGGCAGTTATGGGCGAACACAAGGTTCGCCCCTACGGGGTTCGCCCGCCCCCTCAACTGGCGGCCAATTTCAACTTGTGCAAGAGCTCCTTCACCTTCCGGATGATGCCGACCGCGGAAATGCCCTCGTAATCTAGGAGTTCCGCGGGCTTGCCGCTCTTGGGCTTCTTAGTTACCGCCAGGCAAAAGACCGGCGTCGGGGTCGCGGCCAGGGCGGTGCGCACCGCGTCCCCCAGGCCCCCCTCGGGATAGTGGTCCTCCACGGTGACCACGGCCCGGGTAGCCGCGGCCGCCTCCTTCAGGGTCTTGTCATCCACCGGCTTGATACTGTAGAGGTCGATGACCCGGATAGCAAACCCTTCTTTTTGTAGTTCTGCATACGCCTGGAGGGCTTCGACCAGGGTGACCCCGGCCCCGATGACCGTGATCAGGTCATGCGGGCTCTGGCGCAGCACCTTGCAGCCCCCGATGGGAAATTTTTCGTCCGGGCTGTAAAGGATGGGAGTCGCCATGCGGGTGGTGCGGAGATAAGAGATGCCCCGGTGCCGGGCCATGGCCTCCACCAGGCGCTCGGTGGAGACGGCGTCGCAGGGGTAGAGGACCACGCTGCCCAGGATGGCCCGGAACATGGCCAGGTCTTCCAGACCCATCTGGGAGGGACCATCTTCGCCGATGGAGACCCCGGCGTGGGAACCGCAGAACTTGAGGTTGGGGTCGGAATACCGGCTCATGCGGATCTGATCATAAGCCCGGCTGAAAAAGGCCGCAAAAGTGGAGACAAAGGTTAGCCGGCCCCGGGCCTGGAGCCCGAGGGCGGCGCCCACCAGGTTCTGCTCGGCGATGTACATCTCGAAGAACCGATCCGGATAGGCGTCCCGGAGGATTTCCGCATAGGTGGAGTTGCTCACCTCGCCGTCCAGAGCCACCATTTGGGGAAATTCCGGATAGAGGCGTTTCAAGGCGTTGCCGTAGGCCTTGCGGGTGGCCACCGGTTTGTCCGGCGCATACGACAGCGGCGGGGCCGGCTGGGGATGAAGCTCGGGGGGCTTGAGATCTTCGGGCGGCGAGACGCGGCCCCGGACCGTCTGGTCCACCGGGCCTAACTCCGGCAGGGCCTTGGCCAACTGTTCCTGGTCCAGGGTCTTGCCGTGCCAGCCGTTTTGGTTCTCCAGGAACGATATGCCTTTCCCCTTCACGGTCTTGGCGATGATCATGGTGGGTTTGTCGGCCACCAGGATCGCCTGGCTGTAGGCTGACAAGACCTCGGGAAAGGAGTGGCCGTCGATCAGAATGGTCTCCCAGCCAAAGGCCTTGATCCGGTTTTCATAGGCCATCAGGTCCCAGCCGTACATGGTTTCGCCCCGCTGGCCCAGCCGGTTGACGTCGAGGACCCCCACCAGATTGTCCAGCTTATAGTGGGCCGCCAGTTGCAAGGCCTCATACTGGGAGCCTTCCGCCATTTCGCTGTCCCCCAGGAGTACATAAGTCATATAGGGCAGCTTATCCAGGTACTTGGCGTTCAGGGCCTGGCCCACCCCGATGGACAGGCCCTGGCCCAGGGAGCCGGTGGCCGCTTCGCAGTAAGGAAAGGTCGAGGTGGGGTGGCCTTCCAGGGGGCTGCCGAACTGGCGGTAGGTCATGAGGTCGGCGGCCGTGAGCCCTCCGGCCGCGGCCCACAGGGTGTAGAACAGGGGCGAGGCGTGGCCTTTGGAAAAGATCAGCCGGTCGTTGTTGGGGTGCTTCGGGTTTTTCAGGTCGTAGCGAAAGAAGCCGCCGAAAAAGAGACCGGCCATCAGTTCCACCCCCGACAGGGAAGAAGTGGGGTGGCCGGAGCCGGCTTGGGTGGTCATGGTGAGAATATGGTAGCGCATCCAGCTGGCGATCTTTTGCAATTCTTCCAGGTTAAGCTGGCTAGCCATAAATCGGATCCTCCGGGACATGGTGACTTGCTGGCGGAAAATAAGCCTCTGCAACTGCTTAAGATCTAACTTAATAACTAAAGTTCGGTTTTCAAGTTTTGGCGGCGCAGGCTAAAGCCTGCGGCTACCGCCGCTAGTTAACCCCGCTCCTCGTGCCGGGGGAAGGTCAGGGAGGCCCCGTACCAGCCGATGAGGCTCACCAGGGGCAGTAAGACGCAGAGGAGCGCCAGGTAAACCTTGCCGGGCCAGTATGGCAGTTGCGCCAGAATTTCCGGGTTCAGCCAGCGCCAGGTAAAGGCCCCGGCCCCCACCAGCAGCAGCATGGGAGTCAGAATCAGCTTGATGACCACCGGCCGCAACGGGCGCAGCTCGTAGTTGAGCCACCAGGTGAACAGGCCCGTGACCAGGGCCACTGGGGTGAACAGCACCCCGCCCCCCAGGCAGTGCCAGCCGGTGGTTTCGAACGACCCGATCCCGGTGAGCAGATAGAGAATCGTAAAAATCGGCGTGGAAATAAAAAAGACGATGGGGAAATGCACCACCATGGGATGGGGATGGCGCTTGAGCAGAGGGAAGCGCTTCAGGAGGCGGTCCAAAAATCCGGGCGGCGCCCCGCGAACTTCTGCTTCCTGGGTTTCCGGAAGTTCGGGGCTCGTCTGCAACACTCCCACCTGGGGGTATCTGGCGAAGACCTCCTCACCGTGGGGGGCGTCGGGAAACTCCCCGGTGAGGTCGGCCCCGGCAAAGTGGCCAGCCATGTGCTCGCCGCCGGCCCATAGGGGGCTGTCGCTGACGTCATAGACCCGGCCCCGGTAAGCGATAAAGACGGGCTGGCCGCCGGCGCCGTTGCCTTGCGCCAGCTCTTTCAAAGTGAATTTTTTCTGGTCCTCGGGCAATTTTTTTCCTTCCATATCAATGTAGCGCCGGCGCCCTCGCCGGCGCAGGAACCGCCGAGGGCGGCGGTTCTACATTTTTTCTTTGCGTCTTGGCGTGAGATCTTTCAACCCTCCGGCTCCAAAGGGAAGGTCAACATGCCCCCGAAAAAGCTGATAACCGTCACCAGCGGGGTCACCGCCAGCACCAAAAGCAAATAAATGAAGTTCAACCCGTGCAGGTCCCGAAGTACCTCGGGATTGAGCAGTCGCCAGACAAAAGCGCCGGAGACCATGGCCCAGAGCAGATATGACAGCCGCTTTTCCAGGGTCAGGGTGGAGTCGGGCTGAGGATAATTCAACCTCTGGGTGAAGATCCCGGTGGCGATGGCCGCCGGAGTGGACAGCAGCCCGCCCCCCAGGCAGTGAAAGGCCGTGGTCTCAAAAGACGTCACCCTGGTCAGCAAATAAAGGACGCTGAAAAAGCTGGCGGCCAGCATGAAGACGATGGGGAAATGGGACACGGCCGGGTGCGGGTGGCGTCGTAAATAAGGGTGGCGCGCCACCAATCCCGTCAACCAGGGCGGCAAGGCCCGGTTGCGGCCTTCGTCTTCCGGCCCGGGGTCGTCCCGGCGCTTGGCTGCCATCGTGGCGAAATCCTCAAAGGCGCCCATGCCGCTCAGATGAAAAAATTTATCAGGACCACGGCCAACACCGTCAGGGGATAGTAGCTGGCCCGATTGAACAGGTCCGCGGCCTGGTTCTGGGTCTGGCCCCGGAACAGGCGCCAGGCGGGAAGCAGCAGTAGATAAATCCCTGCCCCCGAAATCAGTAACTGTGGGAAAAGGGAGAAGGGAACCGGGGCCAGCCGCAAGATGACCACACTGAAGGCGAGGCTGCAGGTCAAGGAGACCAGAGCCAGGGCCGCGGCCCGTTGCAGGCCCAAGACCACCGGGATGGTCTTGGCTTCGAGGCTCCGGTCCTGTTCAACGTCATGCCAGTCCGCCGGGATATTCTGGCCGCCCATCTCCCAGAAAAAGAGCCAGAGAAAAAGGATCGCCAGGAAAATCGGCGAGGGCTTTGGGGCCACCGCCAAGACCGCGGCCAGCGCCCCCAGGCTCTTAACCACTCCGGCTACCAGCAGGCGCAGTTGGCTAACCTTGAGCAGCAGGCAATAGGCGGCCTCCAAGAGGCAACCACCCAGGAAGATCAGGGCACAGACAGGGTTGAGGGCGTAGGCGCCCAGGAGGGCCACCAGGGCCCAGACCGCGGTCCACCCGAGGCCCTCCGGGAAGCTCACCCGGCCGGCGGCCAGGGGGTGGCGCATGAAGACCGCGTCCAGGTAATGACCCTCCTTAGGCCGCTGAAGGCGCAGCTTCTCCTGGTCCACCCGGTAGTCAACGACGTCGTTCAAGGCGTAGACCGCGGTGTAGCCGGCAAAGACCGTCAGCAGCCCCAGGGCCGTGACCCCCAGGGGTGGGAGATGCCCTAGATAGAGCAGGGCCGCCAGGGCCGGGGCGGCCAGGTCCAGCAGGCCGTGGGGGGTGCGGGACAGGGCCAGGAAGAGCTTGAGCCGGGAGAGACCCAGGTCCATGGTCCCTGGCGCCATTTCAGTTTTTATTAAAGATTGATCGGGCATGGCTCCGGATCTCCGAGTGATTAGCTTGCAGCTTTCAGCCAAAGAAAATCGTTTGGCTTTATTGGCGCAGGCTTTCCAGCCTCGGGAGGCGCAGGCTAACGTTGCTTGCCCCTAAAAATGTAGAAACCGCCGCCCTCGGCGGTTTCTAGGCCGGCGAGGGCGCCGGCGCTACATTTTCATATAAGAAGCCTGCGGCTACCAAATCCTGCTAATGTTCACTTAAGATAAGCCTGGGGCCGCGGCTGTCAAGCGCCCCCAGGGGCCGCCGGCTGATCCGGGCCGGGTCCCATTGATAGTTCGCCTTGGAGTGCTGATATTTATGTGCAAAAAGCCGAAGCGAGTAAACCATGCGTCCCAACTATGTCTTATGGACGGGGTTATGGGTCATTGCTGTCTCAATCACCCTGGCCGCACATTATTTTCCCTACTTCCCCGGAGACGTGGCGGTGGACCGGTGGGTGCAATCCCTGGTCCCACGCGACCTGGGTTGGGCCCAAGGCGTATCGCGGGCGGTCGATTTCCCCTGGATACTCTTGATAGCAGCGTTAATTTTTGCTCTTTCTTGGGTCCTGGCCGGCTGGCGCGGCGCCGTGCTCTCCATTGTCAGTCTGGCGGGAATGTTGACCTTGGGATACTGGTTAAGCCCGGTGGTGGCCCGGCCGCGGCCTTCCCTGGAACTGGTGCGGGTATTTCGGCCGCTTTCCGGTTATAGTTTCCCTTCCATTTCTGCCTTGTGCTATGCCGCTACTTTCGGCTTTCTGGCAATTTTGGCCGCGGTGAAGAGTTCCGGCAGACTGCGCCTCGCCTTGATGATTGGCTGCAGCGTCCTGCTCGTCCTGTGCTGGGCCGCCCGGATTGCCTTGGGAGCACACTGGCCGAGTGACGTGCTCATCTCTTATTACCTGGGATTACTCTGGTCGGCTTGCCTCATTCGCTTTGCTCTCCGATCTGACCAGCCCCTGGCTGGTGGCAGTTCATCCAAGGCCGGTAATTAAGGCTCCGGCGGCCCGCCCAATCTTGACAGGTGGGGGGGCGGTTCTTAGTTTTAATATGCGGTTACCGCTCAGAATACTAAAATAACCATTGTTAATGCTTACCTTTTTTGAAAATAGCCTCACCACCTCGAGGTATTTTCCAGGTTTTCCCCGGGGGGCTTCATGCAGCCGGTAAACCCTGTCACCTTGAGCCCCTGGGCGCCTGGCCTGTTCAGCCTGGCCCTGTACACTGCCATCGTGGTGGGCTTGCTGGCGCTGCTGCTAATCCTGACCCGCTGGCTCGGGGAACAAAAGCCCGACCTGGAAAAGGCCAGGCCTTATGAGTGCGGGGTGATTCCCACCGGCGGGGCCCAATTCCGCTATCCAGTGCCCTTTTACCTGGTGGCGGTCTTTTTTCTCATCTTCGACGTGGAAACCGCCCTGATCTTTTCCTGGGCCGTGGCCATCGAGGATCTCAGCTGGCTCGGCTGGCTGCAAATCTCCTTTTTTATCATCATCCTGCTGGTCGGCCTGGTTTACCTGTGGCTAAAAGGAGGGCTTGATTGGCGACCCCAGTCTATACGAAAGGCGTTACCACCCCGGAGCTGATCCGCGGCCTGGAATACTTGACCAGGCCACGCTTTGAGGGGGCCGTGCCCTCCGGCTCGCCGCTGGAGCGCACCCTGGACTGGCTGGTCAACTGGAGCCGGGCTTACAGCTTCTGGCCGTTGTTCTTCGGACTGTCGTGTTGTTTCATCGAAGAGATCACCGCCTGGACCCCGCGTTTTGACATCTCCCGGTTCGGGGCCGAGGTCCTGCGGGGCTCGCCCCGCCAGGCGGACCTGCTGATCGTCTCCGGCACGGTCTTCAAGAAGATCGCCCCGGTGGTATTGCGGCTCTACGAGCAGATGCCGGAGCCCAAGTGGGTCATCTCCATGGGTTCCTGCGCCAACTGCGGTGGTATGTACGACTGCTACAGCGTGGTCCAGGGGATCGACCAGATCCTGCCGGTGGACCTTTACATCCCAGGCTGCCCGCCCCGGCCCGAGGCGGTGATGCAGTCCATCGTGCTGCTGCAGGAAAAGGTGCGTAGCGAGCGGCCCACCCGCAAGATCCTGCACCTGGCCGGCGGCAGCCAGGGGACCCAGACCCCCATCCTGGTGGACGGACTCAGCAAGACGCGGGATTCCCGGGGCCCCGGCTACTACGGCACCCCGCCCCGGGGCAGCGAAGAGACGCCGCCAATGTTTTGGGACGCTCGCTCCGACCTGATGTGGACCCCGCCGCCCCACTGGATTGAACTGAGCGAGACGGACCAATCCCTGGCGAAAATCTTGTCGGAAAAATTCGGGGGAGCGGTGATCCAGGCCGCACAGACCTCGGACCTGCTCACCTTCGAAGTGGCGCCGGATCGCCTTAAAGACGTCCTGCGCTTCTTAAAGACCGAATCCGAGCCCAAATTTCTGCGCCTGGACGACCTGACCGCAGTGGACGAATCGGCCCGGCGGGAGCGGGAGAAATACCCGGATTACACCCTGGTCTATCAGCTTCTCTCCTTCGACTCCGCTTCTCGGGTGCGCCTGAAGGTGCCGCTGGCCGGCCCGGAGCCGGTGATTCCCTCCATCACTGACCTTTGGCCCGCGGCCGACTGGTACGAACGGGAAGTCTACGATATGTTCGGCGTCCTTTTCGCGGGCCACCCCCGGCTGTGGCGCCTCCTCATGCCTCACGACTGGGAAGGGCACCCTTTAAGGAAAAGCTACCCCGACCGGGCCACCGATATGCCGCCCTACACTCATTACGACGCCCAAAAACACCAGCCCCGGGACGCCGGGGAGTATATGACCGGGCGGCTGGCGGAAGACCAGTACGTCCTTAATATCGGCCCGCACCACATCAGCACCCACGGCCTCATCCGCTTCATCCTGGCCCTCAAGGGCGAAGAGATCACCGCCCTGGATACGGATATCGGCTACCACCACCGAGCTGCGGAGAAGATCGGCGAGCGCCAGTCCTGGCACCAGTACATCCCTTACACTGACCGGGTGGACTACCTCACCGGGGTGGCCAACAATCTCACCTATCTGCTGGCGGTGGAGCAACTGGCGGGCATCAAGGTGCCGGATCGGGCCCAGTTCATCCGGGTGCTGCTCACCGAGTTCTTCCGCCTGAGCAACCACCTGGTCTGGTTTTCCACTTACACCCATGACACCGGCGCCATGACTCCCAACTTTTACTGCTTCGCCGAGCGGGAAAAGATCATGGACATCGTCGAATTGATTACCGGCGGGCGGCTCCATCCCTCCTGGTTCCGTCTGGGCGGAGTGGCCATGGACCTGCCGCCCGGCTGGAAGGAACTGGTGGACGATTTCATCAAGGTCTTCCCCGGGCGCATCAAGGAGTTCGAGGCCCTGATCACCAAAAACCCCATCTTCGAGGCCCGCACCCGGGACGTGGGGTATCTCTCGAAGCAGGACGCCATGGAGTGGGGGGTCACCGGGGCCAATCTTAGGGCCAGTGGCCTGGAGTGGGATTTGCGCAAGAAGATGCCCTATTCGGGCTACGAGGCCTTCGACTTCGACATTCCTTACGCCACGGCCGGCGACTGCTACGCCCGCTACCTGGTGCGGGTGGAGGAGATGCGCCAGAGCGTGCGGATCATCGAACAGGCGGCCAACCAAATGCCGCCGGGGCGCTGGCTCAGCGACGACTACCGCTATATCATCCCGCCCAAGGAAGAGACCTTGACGGACATCGAAACCCTGATCCACCATTTCATCAACGTCACCCGGGGGGCCAAGATGCCCCGGGGCGAGGCCTATATGGCCACAGAACATCCCCGGGGCGAACAGGGGGTCTATGCGGTCAGCGACGGCCTCCACATGGCCTACCGGCTGCGCTTCCGTTCGCCCGGCTTTGCCAACGTCCAGACCCTGCCCCTGATGGCCGTGGGCCATCTGATTTCGGATTTGATTGCCATCCTCGGCTCCATTGACTTCATTTTGCCGGATATTGATCGGTAGATTTCAAGTTTCAAGTTTCAAGTTTCGAGTTTCGAGAAGCGTAGGCTGAAGCCTGCGGCTACAGTTTAGGTGCCATGATCCCAGCGGAATTACGAGAACAATTGCAGGCCGAAATCGCCGTGGCCGAACACCCCCGGGAGCAGGCGATCAACATCATGTATGCCGTCCAGGGGCATTACGGCTACCTGCCGGACGAGGGCCTGCTGGAGGCCGCCGAACTCCTGGATCTGACTCCCCTGGAGCTGGAGGAACTGGCCACCTTCTACGACTTCATCTACCGGCGGCCGGTGGGCAAATATGTCATCCACGTGTGCGACGGGGTGGTATGTTGGATGTTCCATGAGAACTCGGTCTTCGAGTATCTCTGCCAGAAGCTGGGGGTCTGTGCCGGGGAAATCTCCGCCGACGGCCTGTTTACGGTGCTGCCCACCGCCTGTATCGGCTTCTGCGACCACGCCCCGGCCATGCTGGTCAACGGCAGATTGTACGGTCCCCTTACCCCTTTGCTGATCGACGAGATTTTGGAAAAGTTGAAAACCGAATATTGCGACCTGGTGGTTTGCAAGTGAGCGGAGGGGCGTAGGGGCGGTTCTCGAACCGCCCTATCGACAGGCTGTCTTTAAGTCCCCCTTTTCTAAAGGGGGATTTTAGGGGGATTATTGGGAGGTCTTATAATCCCCCCTGCCCCCCTTTAGAAAAGGGGGGAATTCTATCCTGAATTTTGGTTTTTCTTTGGTGGCACAGGGTTTATAGCCTGTGCCGGCGCAGGTTTTTTTGTAAGGGCCTGCGGCTACAACTTCCTTTATCATCAGGCCTTGACTGCCATGTTTGAAGAAGTGCTCTTCAAAAACCGCCGGCCGGACCGGCCCGCCACCCTGGATGAATACCGTCAGAGCGGCGGCTACGAGGCCTTAATCGAGGCCGTGAAGCAGCGGACCCCGGATGAGGTCCGCCAACTGGTGACGGACTCCGGCCTCCGGGGACGGGGCGGCGCCGGCTTCCCCACCGGTCGCAAGTGGGGTTTCATTCCGGCCGATGCCGGCTTTCCCCGGTATGTGGTGCCCAACACCGACGAAATGGAGCCCGGCACCTTCAAGGACCGGGTGCTGGTGAATATTGACCCGCACCTGGTCATTGAGGGCATCATTCTGAGCGGCTATGCGGTGCGGGCCCAGACAGGCTTTTTCTTTATCCGGCCTTCCTATGAACTGGACGCTCAGCTCATTGAAAGGGAAGTGGAAGTGGCCCGGCAGGCTGGCTTTTTGGGGAATAATATCCTGGGAAGCGAGTTCTCCTTCGAGCTGGTGGTACACCGCAGCGCCGGGCGCTATATCTGCGGCGAGGCCACGGCTCAGGTCAACGCCATCCAGGGCAACCGGGCTCACCCCATGAAAGACCGCCACATGGCCAGCGATGGCCTCTGGCACCGCCCCACCATCGTCAATAACGCCGAGACCCTGGCCTGCGTCCCGCACATTTTGCGACAGGGGGCGGAATGGTTCAAAGGCCTGGCCCGGACCAAGACCGGGGCCGGCACCAAGCTCTACTGCGTCAGCGGCAAGGTCAACCAGCCGGGCTGCTACGAGCTGCCCATCGGCACCCCGCTGCGGGAGATCATAGAAGGGTCGGCCGGGGGTATGATGCCCGGCTCGGAACTGAAGGCGGTGATGCCCGGCGGCGCCTCCACGGCCTATATGCCGGCCAAATATTACGACGTGGAGATGGACTTTGACCCCCTGAAGGCAGTGGGGCACCGCCTGGGGACCGCAGCCATTATGGTCTTTGACCAAAATACCTGTCTGGTGGCCGCTACCCTGAACCTGATGGAATATTTCGCCCGGGAATCCTGCGGTTACTGCACCCCCTGCCGGGAAGGGCTGCCGTATATCAGGGACCTGCTGTGGCGGATCGAGGCCGGGGAAGGACGAGAAGAGTTTATTCCCATGTTACAGCAGATGGCCCGGCACATGGACAGCTCCTACTGCGCCTTCGCCCCCGGGGCGGCGGAATCGGTGCTGGGTCTACTGAAGTATTTTCTGGACGAGATCAGAGAGCACATCAGCCAGAAAAAGTGCCCCTTTGCCGAGGCATACCGGCCGCACCGGAAGTTGTGGTACCCGGCGGAGTGAAAAAATTAGGTAGCCGCAGGCTTTAGCCTGCGCATTTTCGCCTAGGAATAGCATGCCCAAGCTCATCATCGATCAGCGCTCCATCGAGGTCCCGGCCGGGACCAAGGTTATTGCGGCCGCGGAAAAGCTGGGGATCATGATCCCCCGCTTCTGCTACCACCCCGGCCTGGGGTCCTTTGGCGCCTGCCGTATGTGCGCCGTGAAGTTCCTCGAGGGACCGGTGAAGGGGATAGAGATGAGCTGCATGGAGGACGCCAGGGACGGCATGGTGGTCTCGACCACTGACCCCGAGGCCATGGAGTTCCGCCAGTACGTCATCGAGTGGCTGATGATGCACCACCCCCTGGACTGCCCGGTGTGCGACGAAGGCGGCCACTGCCTGCTGCAGGACGAGACCGTTTCCGGCGGCCACGGCCGGCGGCGCTACCTGGGCCACAAGCGCACCTATCACGACCAGTATCTGGGGGTCTTCGTCCAGCACGAAATGAACCGTTGCATTCACTGCTGGCGCTGCCGCAATTTTTACCAGGGCTTTGCCGGCTACCGGGATTACGGGGCCATGCAGATCGGCAACCGCATGTATTTCGGGCGCTATGAGGACGGGCCGCTGGAAAGCCCCTTTGCCGGCAATATCATTGACCTCTGCCCCACCGGGGTGCTCACTGACAAGCCGTGCCGCTTCGTCGGGCGGCGCTGGGATTTCGAGCGCGCCCCGTCGCTGTGTCTCCACTGTTCCCTCGGCTGCAACACCACCGGCAGCGCCCGCTATCGGCAAATGTGGCGCCAGGAAGGCCGGTTCAATGAAATGGTAAACGGCTACTTCATCTGCGATCGGGGGCGTTACGGCTTTGCCTACGAGAGCCATCCCGAGCGACCCCGGCGGGCCAGGGTGGCCGGGCTGGAAGTGGCATGGGCGGAGGCGATCCAGACGGCCGCAGAAAAACTTAGCCAAATCGCCGCGACCGCCGGCCCCGCGGCCGTCGCCTGCCTGGGCTCGGCCCGCAGCAGCCTGGAGACCCAGGCAACTCTGCAGCGCTTTTGCCGGGCCTTGGGATGGTCCGAACCTCGCTACTTCTCCGTCCCCTCCCAAGAGCGCCAGGTCAAGGCCGCGATCGCCCGCCTGGAGGCGCCCCTGGCCGTGTCCCTGCGGGAGATCGAAACCGCGGATTTCGTTCTGGTCGTCGGCGCCGACCCGGTCAACGAGGCCCCCATGCTGGCCCTGGCCCTGCGCCAGGCCTGGCTGAAGGGCGGCGCCGTGGCGGTGCTGGACCCCCGGCCGGTCTTCCTGCCGTTTGAGTTCGAGCATCTGCCCCTGGCCCCGGGGGACCTTGAGGCCGCCCTGGAAGCGCTGACGGCCGGGGCCGGTGGCACAGACCTCCTCGCCGGTGGAAGCCCCTGGCCCCTTCTGCCAAAAATAGCCGCCCTGGGGCGGCGCTTGACCCAAACCCAGCGGCCGGTCATCGTCTGCGGCACCGGTATTGTCCGGGAGTCCACCCCGGGCCTGGCCGCGGACCTGGTCCTGCGGCTTCGGGAGGCGGGCCTGAATGCCGGCCTCTTTTACCTGCTGCCCGGCGCCAACGCCTTCGGGGCCGGCCTGCTGTCGCCAGCCGGGGAGGGCCTGACCCCGCTGATGGAGGACCTGGAGACGGGTGCGGTCAAGGCCCTGATGGTGGTGGAGAACGACCCCTTCTGGGACTACCCGGACCGGGGTCGCCTGGTCAGGGCCCTGGATAAGCTGGAGTTGCTGGTGGCCCTGGATTACCTGCCCTCGCCCACGGTGCAGCGAGCGGATATCGTCTTTCCCACTCTCACTCTATTTGAAAGGAATCATTCGAGCTTCGTCAACCAGGAGGGCCGCTTGCAACTGGCCCCGCCGGTGCACCTTGGCGGCATGCCCATGGCTCAGATCAGCCCGGAGAAACATCCGCCCCGGACTTTCTTGAGCCACATCCCCGGCGGCGAACCACGGACCCCGGGGGAGATTTTGGCGGAGCTGGCCGCGGCCATGCCCGCGCCGGTGACGCTGCCCGGTGACGACCTCTGGGATTGGTTGAGCCGGAAAAATCCTGTTTTTGCCAATATTGTCAGCTTATTTGAATCGCCCCCCGGCGCCCGGCTGATTCCTGAGGCCGTCCCGGCTGGGACCTTTTCCCCGGCCGCGGCGCCGGCCGCGGCGGAGCGGCCCCCAGATTACCTGGAACTCCTCCTGGTGGACTTAATCTTCGGCACCGAAGAGCTGGCAAGTTACTCTAAGCATATCCAGCCGGCGGAGGAGCCGCCCCGGCTGCGGATGCATCCCGCAGATGCCGCCAAACTGAGGCTCAGCTCCGGCGACCGGGTGGCCCTGCGGCTCCTGGGCGGAACTTTGGAGGTTGACCTGCAGGTGGCGGAGAATATGGCCCCCGGGGTCCTGGTACTGCCCCGGCACCGGCAGCTGAACTGGCGCCTGGCGCCGGATTACCGGGTGATGGTTGCTTATGGCGATATCGTCAAGGTGGAAGCCTAATGTCAGCCTGGACCTTGGGAATCGTCTTATTGCTCATCAAGCTCCTGGTGGTGCTGGTAGTCTTGCTGCTCCTGGCGGCCTACCTGATTTACGTGGAACGGCGGCTCCTGGGATTTATGCAGTTGCGCCTGGGCCCCAACCGGGCCGGGCCCCAGGGCTTGCTGCAACCCATCGCCGACGCGGTGAAATTGTTGACCAAGGAAGACTTCATCCCCGCCGGGGCCGACCGGGTCATCTTTCTTTATGCCCCGGCCCTGGTGGCGGGCACGGCGCTTCTTATCTTCGCCGTGATCCCCTTTGCCCGGGGCTGGACCTTCCGGGGCCAGGAGATTCCCGGGGTGGTCAGCGACCTTAACGTCGGCCTGCTCTTCATCCTGGCGCTGTCATCCATCGGCGTCTACGGGGTGGCCCTGGGGGGTTGGGCCTCCAACTCCAAGTTTGCCCTGCTGGGGGCGATCCGGGGCGCGGCTCAGATGATCAGCTACGAGCTTGCCCTGGGTCTGGCGCTCGTGCCGGTGGTGATGCTGGCCCGTTCCTTCAGCCTGGTGGATATCGTTCAGGCGCAGGCGCGATTACCGTTCATTATCTTGCAGCCCCTGGCCTTCATGATCTTTTTTATCAGCGCCGTGGCGGAAATGAAGCGCATCCCCTTCGATATCCCCGAGGCGGAAAACGAGTTGGTGGCCGGCTACCACACCGAATACAGCGGCATGCGTTTCGGCCTTTACTTTCTGGGGGAGTACGTCACTATGGTGACCCTGGGGGCCATGCTGGCGGCCTTCTTCCTGGGCGGCTGGCGAGGGCCGCTGCTGCCGCCGCTCCTGTGGTTTTTCATCAAGGTCTTTATCGTCGTCTTTGCCCTCATCTGGATCAGGGCCACCCTGCCGCGGCTACGCTACGACCGGCTGATGGAATTCGGCTGGAAGATCCTGATTCCGGTGGCGCTGTTAAACATCATCATCACCGGCGGGGTTATGCTGGCATTGAGAAGGTAGGACGGCCGTCCAAGGCGGGACGAGGGTCTTTAGGAGAAAATGATGACTGATACCCCTAAATTCACCGGAGCCAAGCCCCCCGGCGCCGGCAAAAGCAGTTTCGACCTGATTGAGCCGGAAAAACTCTTGGGAGCATTGCAACTCCCCCAGGACATAACCTTCCTGGACCTGGGCTGCGGCGCCGGCAACTACACCCTGGCGGTGGCCGAAGTCTTGGGCAAACACGGGGTGGTCGTGGCCCTGGATCTGTGGCAACCGGGCCTCGAGACCCTGGCAGAGCGAGCCGCGGCCGCCGGTCGCCACAACATCCGGGCCCGGCTGGCGGACATCAGCAAGATCGTGCCGCTGGGCGACGAGAGCGTCAACGTCTGCTTGATGGCCACCGTGCTGCACGACCTGGTGGAATTCGCCATGGCCGACGGGGCCCTGAAGGAGGCCCGCCGGGTTCTGAAACCCGGGGGCACCCTGGCCGTCGTGGAGTTCGATAAGGTGGCAGGCCCGCCGGGGCCGCCCCTTAAGATCAGGCTGACACCGGAGGAGGTGGAAAACCTGGTCACCCCGTATGGCTTCCAAAAGACCCGGACGGCCCGGGTCGGGCCATATAATTATTTGATTTTGTTTACCAAAGAATTGTAGGGGCGGCTCGCGAGCCGCCCCTACAGGGGACGAGAGCAATGCCGGAAGTTAATGACCCCAGGCGGGGCCGAGTCAACTCTCTGCAAGTCGTCGCCAGGGCCACGGCCGGGCTATGGCATGGCTTTATGATGGTATTGTGGCACCTGGGCCGGCGGCCCATCACCGAGCAATACCCCGAATATAAGCGGTCCCTGCCGGAGCGAACCCGGGCCCGGATTATCCTGACCCGGGACCCGGACGGCGAGGAGCGCTGCGTGGCCTGTTTTCTCTGTTCCGGGGTTTGCCCGGTGAGCTGTATCTCCATGGCGGCGGGGGAGCGGGAGGACGGCCGCCGCTTCGCCCCGTGGTTTCGCATCAATTTTGCCCGCTGCATTTACTGCGGCCTGTGCGAGGAGGCCTGCCCGACCCTGGCCATCCAGCTCACGCCTTTTTACGAGTTTTGCGAGCCCGACATTTTGACCATGGTGGCGGAAAAGAAAGACCTGCTGGTGGACCACGGTGGCAAGAATCATGACTATAATTTTTACCGCTTTGCCGGGGTGGCCATGGTGGGAGACAAGGGCGCCCATGTGGACGAGGCCGCCCCGGTGGACCTCAAGAGCAATCTGCCATGAATCTGTACGCCGTTATCTTTTACCTATTGGCCTTTATCATCCTGGCCGCCACTGCCCTGGCGATCACCCGGCGCAACCTGATGCACGCCATCGTCTATCTGGTGCTATCCTTTTTCGGCACGGCCCTGCTCTTTTATCTGTTGGGCGCGCCGTTTCTGGCGGTCCTCGAGGTGATTATTTACGCCGGCGCCATTATGGTGCTGTTTCTGTTCATCGTCATGATGCTGGAGATCAAGCCGGCGGATACGCCCCGGCGTCTTTATCTGCGCCAGTGGCTGCCCGCGGCGGTCCTGGGGGTCCTGTGCCTGGCGGTGGCCTTCGTCCTGATCGTCTTTAAGACCGGCGAGAGCCTGCCCCTGCCGCTGGCCGCAGCCTCGCCCCTGGAATTCGGCCGGTTTTTGTTTCAGAAATACTGGTTTTCGGTGGAGATCGTCTCGTTTTTGCTGTTTGCGGCCCTGGTGGGGGCCTTGTACCTGGGGCGGCGGGAGGGATAGACCCGTAAGAATGTTAGTGGCACAGGCTTCCAGCCTGTGTCGATCACAGGCCAGAGGCCTGTGCCACGAGAAAAACCTTATGGATACCATCGTCCCTTACAGCCACGTGCTGGTCCTGGGGGCGGCCCTCTTTCTCCTGGGGGCGGCCTGCGTCGTGGCCCGGCGCAATCTCGTCATGATCCTCATCGGCGTGGAAGTGATGCTGAACGCCGCCGGGGTGGCCCTGGTGGCCGGCTCGCTGCGCTGGCAACAGTTGGACGGCCAGGCCCTGGTGCTCTTTATCATGTGTGTGGCCGCGGCCGAAGTGGCGGTGGGCCTGGCCCTCATCGTCTATTCCCAGCGGCGCACCGGGAGCCTGGATGCGGACCGCTACAACCTTATGAAGGGCTGACGTGGAAACCATCCTGTTACTTCTGCTGCTTTTGCCCCTGGGCGGGTTCGTGATCAATGCCGTCTTGGGCTGTTTCCTGCCCCGGCGGGCGGTGGAGGCGGTGGCCTGCGCCGCGGTCCTGGGGTCCATGGTCTGTGCCGCGGTCGCCCTGATCCTGGGGGCCGACCAGGCCCATGACCTCACCTTTTTTCAGTGGTTTGGGGCCGGCGAATTCACCACGGCCATTAACGTTCACTACGACCCCCTGGCCGCGGTCATGGCCCTGATGGTCACCTTTGTGGCCAGCATCATTCACCTTTATTCCGCTGCCTTCATGCGGGACGACGCCGATTACGTCCGCTTTTTCTGCTACCTGAACCTTTTCGTCTTCGCCATGCTGGTGATCACCACGGCGGACAGCCTCATCTTCGTTTACCTTGGCTGGGAGGGGGTGGGCTTCTGTTCCTATGGACTGATCGGCTTCTGGTACCGGGATGAGGCCAATGCCAACGCCGGGCGCAAGGCCTTCATCTGCACCCGCATCGGCGACATCGCCTTCGGCGTCGCCCTGGGCCTATTTTTTGTCTATTTCGGCAACTTTTCCATCACCTATATCAATAGTCACGCTGCTGGACTCAGCCCCACCCTGGTCACCTTCCTGGCCCTGCTGCTGCTCTGGACGGCTTTAGGCAAATCGGCCCAACTGCCCCTGACCGTGTGGCTGCCGGACGCCATGGCCGGCCCCACCCCGGTCTCGGCCCTGATCCACGCCGCCACCATGGTCACCGCCGGCACCTATCTGCTCATGCGACTCTTCCCGCTGGTCAAGCTCTCGCCCTCGGCCATGCTGATCATTGCCGGGGTGGGCGCCACCACCGCCCTTTACGCCTCTTTTGCCGCCCTGGCCCAATGGGATATCAAGAAGATGCTGGCCTACTCCACCATCAGCCAGGTGGGTTACATGTTTCTGGCGGTGGGGGCCGGTGATATCGTCGGTGGTCTCTTCCACCTGGTGTCCCACGCCTTCTTCAAGGCCTTGCTCTTTTTGGCCGCGGGCATCGTCATTCAGGCCCTGGCCGAGGAACACAACATCTTCCGCATGGGCAACCTGCGGCGCCGCCTGCCCGCGGTTTACTGGCTCTTTCTGATCGGGGCCGTCTCCCTGAGCGCCTTCCCGCTGCTGGGCGGCTTTTTCAGCAAGGACCGCATCCTGGAGGCCACCTTCATCCGTACCCAGCCCATCTATAAGGTTTTTTGGGCCATGGGCCTCTTGGGAGCCGCGTTGACCGTGATCTACACCTTCCGCATGTTCTTCACGGCCTTTCTGGCGCGGCCCGACGGCCGCACCGCCGAGACCGTCAAACCCATACCCCGCCTCATGATCTGGGTCCTATGGCCCCTAGCCATCC
>JAPLJC010000180.1 GCA_026388765.1 Deltaproteobacteria bacterium | reverse complement strand
ACCATGAGGAGGTTGTATATGAAGGTTAAACCCTTGAATGATCGGGTCTTGGTCAAGCGGACCGAAGAGTTGCAGGTCACCAAAGGCGGCATCGTCATCCCGGACAGCGCCAAAGAGAAGCCCATCGAGGGCAAAATCGTGGCCGTGGGCCCTGGCAAGATGAGCGAGCAGGGCCAGCGTATGACCCTGCAGGTCAAAGAAGGCGACCGGATCCTGTTCGGCAAGTACGCCGGCACCGAAATCAAAGTCGAAGGCGACGAGTACCTGATGATGCGGGAAGAGGATATTCTAGCCATTCTCAATTAATTTCAGACATTCCCCAGCAGCAGCATCAGCTTTGCAAATTTCCCAGTTATCATTAAAAGGAGGACGGTAATAACATGGCTGCTAAAGAAATCAAATATGACATCAAAGCCCGGGAGGCTATGCTCCGGGGTGTCAATACGCTGGCAGACGCGGTGAAGGTAACCCTGGGGCCCAAAGGCCGCAACGTGATCCTGGATAAGGCTTTCGGCGCCCCGGCCATCACCAAGGACGGCGTCACCGTAGCCAAAGAGATCGAGTTGGACGACAAGTTCGAGAACATGGGGGCCCAGATGGTCAAGGAAGTGGCCTCCAAGACCTCAGATGTAGCCGGCGACGGCACCACCACGGCCACCATCCTGGCCCAGGCCATCTACCGGGAAGGCTCCCGTCTGGTGGCAGCCGGCACCAACCCCATGGCCCTGAAACGGGGCATTGATCAGGCCGTGGTCGCAGTGGTGGCCGAACTGCACAAGATTTCCAAGCCGACTAAGGACCAGAAAGAGATTGCCCAGGTCGGCACCATCAGCGCCAACAACGACGCCTCCATCGGCAACATCATCGCCGACGCCATGGCGAAGGTGGGCAAAGAAGGGGTCATTACCGTCGAAGAAGCCAAGGGCATGGAAACCACCTTGGAAGTGGTGGAAGGCATGCAGTTCGACCGGGGCTACATCTCTCCCTATTTCGTCACCAGCCCTGAGAAGATGGAAGCAAGCCTGGACGAGCCCGTCATCCTGATCAACGAAAAGAAGATCAGCGCCATGAAGGACCTGCTGCCCTTGCTGGAGCAGATCGCCAAAATGGGCAAACCCCTGCTCATCATCGCCGAGGACGTGGAAGGCGAGGCCCTGGCCACCCTGGTGGTCAATAAACTGCGGGGCACCCTGCAGGTGGCCGCCGTCAAGGCCCCGGGCTTTGGCGATCGCCGCAAGGCCATGCTGGAAGACATCGCCATCCTCACCGGCGGCCAGCTGATCTCCGAGGACATGGGCTGGAAGCTGGAAAACGTCACCCTGAAAGAACTGGGCACCGCCAAGCGGGTGAGCATCGATAAGGACAACACCACTATCATCGACGGCGGCGGCGACCGGGCGGCCATCGAAGGCCGGGTGAAGCAGATCCGGGTCCAGGTCGACGAGACCACCTCCGACTATGACCGGGAAAAGCTCCAGGAGCGCCTGGCCAAGCTGGTGGGCGGCGTCGCGGTGATCCGCGTCGGCGCGGCCACTGAGATCGAAATGAAAGAGAAGAAGGCCCGGGTGGAAGACGCCCTGAATGCCACCCGCGCTGCGGTGGAAGAAGGCATCGTCCCCGGCGGCGGCGTCGCTCTGCTGCGTTGCGCCCCGGCCCTGGATGCCCTGAAGCTGAAGAACCACGACGAGGAACTGGGCGTCAAGATCATCCGGCGGGCCCTGGAAGAGCCCATCCGCCAGATCGCCAATAACGCCGGCTCCGAAGGCTCCGTGGTGGCCGAACACGTCAAGGCCGAGAAGGGCGGCATGGGCTTCAACGCCGAAACCGGCGTCTATGAAGACCTGCTGGCCGCGGGCGTCATCGACCCCACCAAGGTGACCCGCTATGCCATCCAGAACGCCGCCTCGGTGGCCGGACTTCTCATCACCACCGAAGCCATGGTGGCCGAGAAACCCAAGAAGGAATCCTCGATGCCCCCGATGCCCGGCGGCGGCATGGGCGGCATGGAAGGGATGTACTAAGAAAAGCAGGAGTCAGGGGTCAGGGACCAGTGGCACAGGCTTCCAGCCTGTGAAACTCCTTGCCCCAACCCCATATGCTAATAGACTTGGGGGCGAACCTGGTGTTCGCCCTTTTTATTGTGGTCAATAAATGTAGTTGGGCCCAGCCCACCAAAAAGTCGGGGCGACCTTTGGGTCGCCCCTGCTTTTTTTGTTATAAAATAAATGAAAATTTAGGTATATAGATCATAAGGGATCAAATCCTTGAATAACCAGGGAGCAACTCATGAAACGGCAGCTTACCGCCATCATTGAACGCGAAGGCGATGGTTATGTAGCTTTGTGCCCTGAACTCGATATCGCCAGCCAAGGAGACACCGTCCAGGAAGCGCGGGAAAATCTCCGGGAGGCCTTGGAGCTGTTTTTTGAGTCGGCCTCCGTAGAAGAGGTCAAGACTCGTCTTCGGGAAGAGGTTTATGTTACCCAGGTCGAGGTAGCGGTTGGGTAAACTGCGAGTCCTTTCTGGGCAGGAAGTTTGTCAAATCCTGTCCCGACACGGGTTTGCCGAAGTCCGGCGGCGTGGCAGCCATATCGTTATGCAGAAAATGCTGGCTGACGGCACGGTTACCGTCCCCGTTCCTGATCATCCAGAGCTTGCGGATCGGCACCTTGCAATCAATCATTCGGCAATCAGGTATTCAGCGGAGTGAATTCGAGGCATGACCTAAAACCGGGACCAGTCCCTTAACATGTTGGTTGGGCACTGCCCACCAAAACGTAGGGGCGACCCGTTGGGTCGCCCCCTTTTTATGGCAGCAATAGGCGCCGCAGCGTTTTGATCACCTTGCCAGATCAGCGCCCCACGTTAGTCCCCCAGGCAATGTTGGTATTACTCCCGCTATTATAATTGTGGCCGTTGCCGGAGGCGCTGTTCTGGTCCACCATCATGGGCGTGGGTCCATTGGCGGCGAGCACGAATCCTGTGCCGTTATTATTAGCCACACAACCAACCACTGAGCCCGGCCCATTCAGGTTAATACCCCAATCGGTGTTATTGTTGGCGATGCAGCTGGCAATCCAGCCGTTCCCCACCAAAATGCCTTTATCATTATTCGAGCAGGTGCAGCCTTCGATGGAGGGGTTGCCGTTGGCCACCCAAATCCCATAGGTATTGTTCTGGGCTATGATCCGATTGACCCGCTCACTGCCGGCAGCGCCTATGACACCTGCGCCAAAACCGCTCACCGTGCCATTTCTGATCTCCACATTATTGCTGGCAGTACCATTATTACTCCATGGATTAATGCCGCAAGAACTGATGGCTTTGCCGGCGCCGGTAAGGCTGAAGCCCTTCAGGTCTAAGATGACGTTATCGGCTTGGATGCTAATGGCATCGCCGGTGCCGCTGTAGGCGAGGTTGCCACCCAGGTAATAAAAGCCAGGTTTGATAATAACATAGGGAACACTGGTAATTTTCGTACCAACCCCGCCACCGCCGGCGACCACAAAAAAATCCCCATCCGCCCAAGCCTCAGTGCCGCTCAACAACGCTGTCGCCAACAGTGTTGCCAACCAGAAACTCTTTCGCATGGCCTGCTCCTTGGTTATTGAAAAATTAACTTAACAGCCGAGAATCACAGGTAATTGTCTGATTATTACAAATTAATTATGAAATATTTTAACAAAATAAGAGGTATGTCAAGTTAATTTTTTTCGCACGAACCAGTTCCCGACCCATCGAATCGCCTCTTTTCATGGAAAAAGAGGTCCCGCCTGTGCCACCATTTTTGGGGTTAACGTTCCGCGGCCTTGAGGGCCGGCTGGTAAAATTTTTGGGAATACTCCTTCACCATGCGGCGGGCGTTGAAGACCGGACCGACGCTCTTCATGGATTCTTTCATCTTTTTCACCCAGTCCACGGGAAGGCCTTCAGCGTTCAGGTTATAATACAGAGGCACCACTTTCTGTTCCAAAATCGAATATAAGTTCTCGGCATCCCGGGCGTCGTTGCCTTCCTCTTCCCCGCCGAAGGCCCAGCCGTTCAAGCCGTTAAAGGCTTCGGGCCACCAGCCGTCCAGGATGCTCAGGTGCAGCACCCCATTGATGGCGGCCTTCATGCCGCTGGTGCCGCAGGCCTCCAGAGGTGGCCAGGGATTGTTGAGCCAGACGTCCACTCCATGGACCAGGTCTTGGGCCAGTTCCTCCCCGTAGTTTTCCACGAAGGCAATCCTGCCCCCCAGCTCCGGGTCCCGCGCCAGGTTAAAAATTTGCTGCAGGATTTGCTTGCCCGGGTCATCGGCGGGATGGGCCTTGCCGGCGAAGATGATCTGCAAGGGCCGGAAAGGGTCGTTCAGGAGTTTTTTCACGCGCCCCAAATCCCGGAAAATCAGGTCGGCCCGCTTGTAAGTGGCAAAGCGCCGGGCGAAACCGATGGTCAGGATCGAGTGGTCCAACATGGTTCCTCCCGCCACCACATTGCCTAAACCGACGTGCTCTTCCACCCAGCGGCGCCGGATGCGCTCCCGGATGGCGTTAATCAGCTTGATCTTTTTCCGGACATGCATATCCCAAAGTTCCGCGTCCGGGATATCTTCCACCATCGCCCAGACCGCGGGATTGTCAAGGTCCGCCAGCCATTCCGGTCCCAGGTGGCGATTGCAGGCAGACTCCAATTTGGGATCGAGCCAGGTGGGGACATGCACCCCATTGGTAATATGGTCAATGGGAACTTGCTCCAACGGCAGGTCGGGCCACAGGGGCTGCCACATACGCCGGGAGACCTCGCCGTGCTTTTTACTCACGGCGTTGTGATGTTCCGACAACCGCAAGGCAAAGGCGGTCATGTTGAAGCCGGCGTTGGGCGGGTCCGTGGGGGAGACCCCCAATTTGAGGAAGTCCTCCCGACTCAGGGAAAACATGGGGTAGCAATGGCAAATATATTTATCGATCAGGTCGAAGGAAAAGACGTCATGGCCCGCCGGCACCGGGGTGTGGGTGGTGAATACCGAAGTGGCCCGCACCTGCTGCATCGCCTCGTCGAAGGCCATGCCGTCCTCCACCCGCTCCCGGATGCGCTCCAGCAGAGCGAAGGCGGGATGGCCCTCATTCAGGTGCAGGACCGAGTGCTTGATGCCCATCTTGACCAGCATCTCGCTGCCGCCGATCCCCAGGACGATTTCCTGGAGCAGGCGCTGTTCCGGATTACTGATATAGAGATGATCGGAGATCCGCCGATGGGCCGGGTCATTCAACTCCAGGTCGGTATCCATCAGGTAAAGCGGGATGCGCCCCACCAGCACCTGCCACACCGCCACGTGGATGGGGGGATCGGTAAATGGCACCTGCACCGTAAGCTGCTGCCCCTGGCCATCCAGCACCCGGCCGATGGGGGCGGCGTCCCGATCGAGTTTCTGGTCCACGCTTTCCTGCCAGCCGTCGGCATTGATTTTCTGGAGGAAATAGCCGTCCGGATACATAAAACCCACCGCCACCAGGGGAATCCCCAGGTCGCTGCATTCCTTGAGATGGTCCCCGGCCAGAAAACCAAGGCCCCCGGCGTAAAACGGCAAGGACCGATGCAGCCCGTACTCCAGGGAGAAATAGGCAATGGGGTGGCATTCGGCGGCGGTGACGGTTTCCGTAAACCAACAGACCTGGGTCTGGATCTTGCGGTGGAACTCGGCCATCACCGCGTCATAGCGCCGCAGATAGACCGGCTCAGCGGCGGCCGCTGCCAGCGAACTTTGGGGCAACATTCTTAAGAGCTTCACCGGATTATGATCCGTTTCGGTCCAGGCCAGGCGATCCAGCCTCTGAAACAGCACCCAGGCGGCCGGATGCCAACTCCACCAGAGATTGTAGGCCAACTCCCCCAGGCCGGCGATCCTTTCGGGCAGATGGGGAAAACGATTCCTGTGATCGTCCACGGTAGCTTTCCTCTGTATAAGAAAGTGGTTCAAGCGCCTGGAATTCGACGGCCAGGCGAATTTCCTTAAAAAATAAGGCGTATCTTTGGGAACGCAAGGGGCCGAGGCGCCTGGAGTGGGAGAGGAGCGCGGCGGGCTCGGCCCGGATTGACATCCAGACCCTGGTATCTATCTTATTTTTAAAATAGGGGAATCGAGGGAATTTAACATGAAGATTCTGGTCGTTTATTACTCCAGGTACGGCCACGTGTTGCAACTGGCCCACTCGGTGCTGGAGGGGGTCAAATCAGTGGCGGGAGTGGAGGCAGTTTTGCGCCGGGTCCAGGAATTTGAAGATATTGAACGGGATATCCCCAAGCACGAGCACGCCCTGGCGGTGTGGAACCGCCAGAAAGAGATACCGGTCTGCACCCTAAACGACCTGAAAGAGGCCGACGGCATCATCTTCGGCACGCCGACCCGCTATGGCAACATGACGGCGCAGATGAAGCGCCTGTTCGATTCGACGGTCGAGCTCTGGCTGCAGGGGGCCTTCGAGGGCAAGCCCGCCGGGGTCTTTACCTCCACGGCCAGCACCCACGGGGGCCAGGAGACTACCTGCTTCACCATGATGGCGCCTTTGCTGCACCTGGGCATGATCATCGTGGGCGTGCCGTATTCCACCCCGGGGATGCTGCATTATGAAGGCCGGGGCGGCACCCCCTACGGCGCCTCCACCGTTGCCGGCGTGAAAAATGAGCTCCAGCCCGTCCCGGAAGATCTCGCCATTGCCCAGGCCCTGGGGCGGCGGGTGGCGCAAGTGACCAAAAAATTGCGCGGCTGAACAGCCACCCCTCCATCAAAAACTGCCGGCTCTCGCCATTCCACTGGGCGTAGGGTCTTTCCTTCAGGAGGGCAGGAGCAATCCGGCGAGCTCGCCGATGATGAGGCGCTGGATGGCCTGCCGGGCCTGCCGGTAGACTTGCAGGCCGCAGCCGTAGGGGTCGAGCACCGGGCGGTGGAGCACCCGGTCCCGGAGCGGCGGCGGAATCCGGGAGTCCAGGGAGTAATCGCTGAGGTTGACCAGGAGGCGGCAGTGCTCCAAGGTGAATTCCTCCAGCCCTTTGGAGCGCAGCCCGGTGGTATCCACGCCGGCTTCGGCCAGAACCACAAGGGTCTCCGAGGCGATGAACCCTAAGGGATTGAGGCCGGCGGAGGCCGCCGCGATGGCGTCCCCGAAGCAGCGCCGGGCCAGGGCTTCGGCCATGATACTGCGGCAGGAATTGCCCAGACAGATGAAGAGGACCAGGGGTTTCATGGGTTGAGGCGCGGTCGGAATGAAAAGATCATATCAATTTTATATAATCAATTGACGAAGTTTTTTAAGGCCGGAGAGGGGAGACTGAAGACCGGAGAGGTTTTCGCACCAGTCCCCAGTTTCCGGTCCCAGGTCCTCCTATGCAGACCGCCGAAATCACCGTCAAGTCCGCCCTGGTCAGGTCCCGCATTCCCGGGGTTGATTATGTTATCAACCCCTATCTGGGCTGCGGGCACGGCTGTAAGTATTGCTATGCGGTCTTCATGAAGAAGTACGCCCGGCGGCTGCAAGGGCAGGCGTGGGGCAGCTTCGTGGAGGCGAAGGTCAATATTGCCCAGGTCCTGCGGGCGGAGCTGGCCCGGAAGCGGCAGCGGGGCCGGGCCCTGGTGGCCAGCGTCTGCGACCCGTACCAGCCTTTGGAAGGCAAATATAGGCTCACCCGGCAATGCCTGGAGGCCTTGCGGGATTACGGCTGGGGGCTAGATATCCTGACGCGGTCGCCCCTGGTGCTCCGGGACCTGGATATTTTGGCCGGGGCGGCGCAGGTTACGGTCGGCTTTTCCATCCCCACGGATGATGAGGCAGTGCGCCGGATAACGGAGCCCCAGGCCCCGCCCATCCCGGCCCGCATTGCCGCCTTAAAGCGGGTGGCGGAGGCGGGGATTCACCCCTGGGTCTTCATCGCCCCGATGCTGCCCATGAATCCGGCCCGGCTGGTGGAGATCATCGCGCCCTACGCCGATCGCGTCCTAATGGATGCCTTGAACTACCGTCGCCAGGTACAGCACCTTTTCCGGAAGCACGGCTGGGATTATGCCCTGACGGAGGAGTATGCCGCGGCCACCCGGGCCGAACTGGGCCGGCTCTTGGGGTCGAAGGTGAAGGGAGCGAGAGCTCATGAATGAGATGAAAGGAGCTATGCCGGTAGTCCTGGACAAACTGGCCTGGATGCGGGAGCAGCGCCTCTGGCCCAATGGGCTCCGTTATCTGTGGACCGACGCCTTCGGCGTGGTGCTGCTGGTGTCGCTCTATCACGAGCTCCAGGATGAGCGCTATCTGGCCGAGGCCGAGTGGGTCGTAGCCGAAGTGGAGCGGGTGCTGGGACGGCCCCGGGGTCTCCGCATCGGCGAAGCCCCGGACCGGGATGGCCAGTATTTCCACTACCTGGCCATGTGGCTTTATGCCCTGGACCGGTTGGGGCGGGGGCGGCGCCTCAATGAGTTTTTCAGCGTTTACCAATCCGGCGATGAATATGACCGAGAAGCCATTACGCACGTGATGGCGTGTACTTCGTATTTTCCGGGGGAATTGATTCTGAAAGGATAAAAATTCAGTCGCAGGGATTTAATATGGGTTAGCATCTAAATAACGAAGTATTGTCGTTGAACCAAGAAGAGCAGTGAGCCATTATCCTCCACGGGGCGCTCTTAAAAAGGTCGGCCTGGGGTGGGGGAGGCACACCAAGCCGACAAAGGTGGGAAACATGAGGCGAACCTCATGATAAAATCAAGTTAATCATGCCCTAGAGAAAAGCAAGAAACCCAGGGTAACCTCAAATCACCCGATATCTTGCTAGCGGAAGCTGCAGGTCTAATGGTGGTGCCTGTTGGATGGCAAAGAAGATGTTTCAATGAGCGAGGCCTGGTTATAAGCGCGGATGACCTCACGCTCATAGGCTGCGGTGCAGGTAGCATTATACACATGCAAAACTCGCCTGATATCCCCGTCGTATTTCCCCAGCAACCGGGCCAGGACCGCCGCCCCCCCCATGATATTATCCCGGGCGTTGAGCGGGTTAACAATCCCGTACTTCTTGGCGGTGTCAATATGCAATTGCATCAGGCCAAAGCACATCCCCGAATGCGCGTACGGGTCATATCTCGATTCGATGGCGCAGACCGCCTGGATGAGATAGGGTGAAATTTGGTAGCGCTGGGCTGCTTCCTTGATGTAGTTCCAGTACTCCTGCTTCAGTTCCAGTCTCCCTATTTTGGGAGGGGTTTGGGGCCAGGGTTGCGCCCAGGCTGTAGTGGTTAAACACAGAAATATAATAAGAGTTTTCATGGTTAGATTACCTCCTGCGGAGCTTTATCGGAACTTTATATTGGTTCAATCAGGCACAAGTTGGAGAAAGAGGGCCGGCAACGATCAGCAGAGCGAGTCGGCAGGTTACCCTGCTCAACTACTAAAATTGTGAATATTATAACAAAATCATTTCTTAAAAGACAAAATAAATCGACAATTGGTAGTTATTCCAGTGAGATGTGGATACTGATAGACGCCAGTATTCACCAATCCCTTTCGAATCTCGGGGGTTGAGTGGGGAGTTTGAGGGGCGGGTGGGAGAATTTTTTGTCAG